>NZ_JAAHHT010000017.1:82673-200216 GCF_010672085.1 Okeania sp. SIO3I5 | reverse complement strand
TCGAAATTTTTAACCACATTAACCATAACCAAATTCTGGTTTTGCCTCAGCCTAACCCTAGCCATAATTTGTGGAATTTTAGGCATAATTCCTGCTTTTAGCCATCAATATGTTGTTCAAGATGACGCTCGCTCCCATGTTTTTTGGATGGCAAGATTTCTCAATCCCGAACTTTTTCCCAACGATATTATTGCCGACTATTTTCAATCAGTCGCCCCGAAAGGATATACCTACTTTTATCAACTATTTTCCCTAATCGGCATCCCACCTTTATTGCTCAATAAATTCCTGCCAATAATATTAGGATTAATCACAACTACCTATTGTTTTGGAGTCGCTATCCAAATATTACCCGTGCCACTCACCGGATTTCTCAGCACATTATTTTTGAATCAAAATCTCTGGCTAAAAGATGACTTAATCTCTGCTACCCCCAGAGCATTTTTCTATCCTTTATTCTTAGCATTTCTCTATTACTTCCTCAGAAATTATTGGCTAGGAATAGCAATAACAATCTCTCTTCTCGGATTATTTTATCCCCAAGGAGTTTTGCTATGTGCTGCCCTCTTAATCTTAGATTTTCTCTACTTCCGAAACCAGCAAAAATTTACCATTTTAACCATTGGCTTAACCACAGCATTTTTTGTACTTCTACCCTACGCCTTAAATACCTCCAAATATAGTCCGATAATTACATTAACTCAAGCCAAAAAATTACCAGAATTTTATCCTGGAGGTAGAGCATCCTTCTTTTCAGATAATAGTTTTGACTTTTGGTTAACAGGCGATCGCTCTGGCATTATTCCTCCAGAATGGTTATCTCAATTTTTCCTTCCTCCCCAAGTTTGGGCAGGATTATTATTATTCATTTTATGGAGCTATATAGCAATTCCCAATATTATGAGGTACATTTACAATCCCCCTAAATCCCCCTTAGAAAGGGGGACTTTGGAGGCTCCCCCCTTTCTAAGGAGGGCGGGGGGGGGATTTAAAATAGGAATTCCCACAATTATGAGGCAAATTTACGATCCCCCTCAATCTGCCTTAGAAAGGGGGACTTTGGAGGCTCCCCCCTTACAAAGGGGAGCGGGGGGGGGATATAAAACTCTATCTTATAGATTAAAGAACTACTATAAATACTTTCCCCTAGCCAAAAAAATCACTAACAAAATAATCCTTTTACCAGAATTAGCCTTAGCATCAACCGGAGTATTTTTAGCCGCCCACTTATTATTATTTCGACTACATCATCCGAGTCGTTACAGTCAACATAGTCTCAGAATTATCATGGCATTAGCTGGTGGAATAGCCTTTACTTTAATAATTGATTTTTTCAGGCAAAAATTCCATCTACTCAACTATCCCTCCCAAAGAAAACCAATCAAAAAAACCGAAACTATATTAAGTTCATATCCAAAATTAATTAAACATCCTCTAGACTTCCTGTTCCCAGTTAAGTGTTCCCTTTTCCCCCTCTCAACTAGAAAATTTATTTGGCACCAGTGCTTATATATAGTCTTAACTCTCCTCCTTTTATATCCAGCTTTAACCAACAACTTTCCCGTCACTAATTATGTAGTAGGAAAAGCACCCGAACTTTATGAATTTTTAGCCGAACAACCCTCAGATATCAGCGTCGCTTCCTTAGCATTAGAAGCTAATAATATTCCTACTTTTGCCAAACGTTCAATATTAGTCGGTTCCGAATATGCCTTGCCTTATCATCAAGGATATTATGCTCAGATAAAACAACGAGCAAATGATTTAATCCAAGCCCAATATAGTCCTAATTTAGAAGTAGTGAAAAAATTTATCCAAAAATATGAGATTGATTTTTGGTTGTTAGATTATCAGGCATTAACTTTAGAGTATGTCAGGAAAAATCATCGCCTTCAACAATTAAATAATACTGCCGCTACTCTAGTTAGAGCGCAGATGGAAAATGGCATAATTCCGAGTTTGTTAAATGTTCAACAAAGTTGTCAAGTTCTAGATATTCAGCATTTAGTTTTATTAGAAGCTAAATGTATTTTAGGTATGACTTATGATCAATAATTCATCTGGGAAATTTAGGTAAATTTGGTTGATTTTTCGTTAAACTCTATTGAGTAACAAGCGAAACCAAATCCTCAAGCACTAATACCTAGAAAAATTTCATTTTTGAGTAATAAGTTAACCATAACTTACCTTAATCACCTTGTTCAACTTTTTCCTGCTGTTAAGCTAGAAAAATTACCGATCGCTCTTTACAGTTAATATCCTTATAGCTCTTTTGCCTAGAATATTTATACTTAACTTAACGCTCACAGAAACGGAACAAGCAACAAAAGAACGAAATAATCTAAAAGTCTATAATTTATAAGCTAATAACAGTTAATTTAGATTAAACATTGAGAATTTGATCAGGATATGTTTGAAAGCTTTTATCTAAAAAATTTTCACTCACAAAATGAATTTACCTAAATATATAACCACATTACCTCCAACCAAATCTGGTTTTGCCTCAGCCTAATCTTAGGCATAATTTGTAAAATTTTAGGAATAATTCCCGCCTTCAACAGTCAATATGTCGTCCAAGATGACGCTCGTTCCCATGTTTTTTGGATGGCAAGATTTCTCAATCCTGAACTTTTTCCCAACGATATTATTGCCGACTATTTTCAATCAGTCGCCCCAAAGGATATACCTACTTTTATCAACTATTTTCCCTCATCGGCATCCGACCTTTATTACTCAAGAAATTCCTGCCAATAATATTAGGATTAATTACAACTGCCTATTGTTTTGGAGTCGCAATCCAAATATTACCTGTGCCACTCGCCGGATTTCTCAGCACATTATTTTTGAATCAAAATCTGTGGCTAAAAGATGACTTATATCATGTCCGGATAATTAGTGATAAAAAAAGTTCCATCTTCCCACACTTCCCACACTTCCCACACTCCCCACACTCCCCACCCTCCTCCCTCGTTATTTATAACTATTCAACCGGACATGATATTAATCTCCGCCACCCCCAGAGCATTTTTCTATCCTTTATTCTTAGGATTTCTCTATTACTTTCTCAATAGTCCTAATTTAGAAGAAGTGAAAAAATTTATCCAAAAATATGAGATTGATTTTTGGTTGTTAGATTCTCAGGCATTAACTTTAGAGTATGTCAGGAAAAATCATCGCCTTCAACAATTAAATAATACTGCCGCTACTCTAGTTAGAGCGCAGATGGAAAATGGTATAGTTCCGAGTTTGTTAAATGTTCAAGAAAGTTGTCAAGTTCTAGATATTCAGGATTGAGTTTTATTAGAAGCTAACTGTATTTTAGGTATGACTTATGCTAACTAATTTTTCAAGCAAATGTTAGGTGAGGTTAGTCAACTTTTCATTGTCGATATCCGCTACCTTCTGACTAGCAGGATCATAAACTTTTGGCGTCAAAGCACCATCTGCTCTTTTTATTTCAAACTTTTTTCCAATCTAAAGAGGAGTTAATACCCAACTGTTTGCAAACCATCATGGTAACTTCCTCGTCAGATTGGGAATAAAAAGAAATGCTTTTCATTTCGCTCCGCGTTAACCGAGTTATAGGCTAGCAAAACGCCCCCTACTCGACTTTATTCAGCAAACCTTATTTGTATAACCAACTAAATAAATCTGCAATAGATAATTGCCAATCTGTTAATAAATTGAGAACTGGTAAATTATCAAAATTATATCTAATTTATGGTTGTTGGTTAGGTTGAAAAGTCACTATAAATTCATCTTCAGAATCTACTAACCAACCTAACTGAGTACCATTATTGAGACAGAAAAGAATTTTATTAATTAATTGATTAGAACTTTGGTCTGGGGAGAGAATTTCTATTACCTAATCTGGTGCTATTTCAAATTTGTTTTCGATTCTACCATTGGGTTTTCTGCGAATACATTGCCATGCAAAAACTGAAATATCTGGAACTAGGGAACGTCCGTTAAAAGTACATCTTAATTCTGGGAATGCCATTGCTAACTTTCAATATCAGTTATCAATTATCAGTTTTTAATTTATTGGCTTTTTTAGTAAATTTAAAGATTATTTAGTATAATTAAAATATATAACTTAAAACCGTAACGTTATGGTTATGACTCTTTCGTATGTTAGTACCACACAAGCAGCTTTTCTGCTCAATATTTCCACAGGTAGATTGCGACTTCTACTCAATAATGGTCGTGTTGTTGATGCCGAAAAAGTCGGCAGATTTTGGAAAATTCCTCTGAACCATCGGGGAATGCCAGAAATTACACCAGGCCGTCGTGGTCCTCAAGGGACTTGGAATAAATTTCAACGTACAGCCAAGACTATCGTTCATGTTCTCAGAAAAACTATAGACTACAACAGAGACAATAAAACTAAATATGCAGCAGTAGCTGTGAAAGTGGGAGATAAAAAAGATTATTGCCACGCTCTGAAAATTCACGGCCCTTGCCAAATAATTTATCAACCCCATGAACCGAATACTAGTCTTGCTGGAGGTGCCAGGCTGTGGATTGAAGTAGAGCCTGAAAAGAGAGTAGAGCGAGTGTACTTTAGTGATGGAGATTATGGTCCGCCACCAGAAATAGTTCAGCAACGTGCAAAAGCTAAGAAGCCAAAAAATCAGAAAAGAAAATCGAAAAAGAAAGGAAAAAACAGAAGTAATTAAATATTTGGGAAAGGAAAGGAGAATTCCACAAGCAGTGCCTGGGTTCTGCTTAATTTTTGCTGTCTATAGAACCTATTTAGGATTTATGGGATACTACTGACGCAACGCTCGACGCTAAAACTAAGTTTTTGTTGGCGCACAACGGGCGTTAACGGCTGTCATTTCAGTTATATGCAGGGAACACTTAACTGGGAACAGGCATGAAAAACATTTCCTACTCTGAGATTCATCATCAGTAATTTTCAAGAGCCAATTCTTTCTTAGCTATATCAGTTATCAGTACCTCTGCCTGTTTGCTCCGCATTCCGCAGGAAAGCCAGAGGCTTGAGCGATCGCCAATATCAAAAGCAACATCTGAGAAATAGCCAGAATTATCATTTTGTGAAGCTCCAAAAATTTAAGTCGGAAAGGTAGAAAAAAGTTAATTATCGTGATAGAGTGAAATTAACGGTCGGGGTTGCTCGTCCCTACACATGACTTTTTATTCAACGCCAGAAAGCCTGATTGTGAAGGAAAAAGAAGCGTTTTCTCAAATCAAAAGCAAGAAATATTTGAATGAACGACCAGAGACGTCATTGTGTGAAGCTCCCCAAAAACAGAGTCAGCAACATTTGAGAAGATAGACAGAATTATCATTTTATGAAGCTCAAAAAATTTAAGTGGGAAGGGTAGAAAAAAGTTAGTTATCGTGATAGAGTGAAATTAACGGTGGGGGTTGCTCGTCCCTACACATGACTGTTTATTCAACGCCAAAAAGCCCGATTGTGAAGGAAAAGGAAGCGTTTTCTCAAATCAAAAGCAAGAAATATTTGAATGAACGACCAGAGATGTCATTCTGTGAAGCTCCAGAAAAGCAGAGGAAGCGATCGCTATCAATCAAAAGCAACATTTGAGAAACAACTAGAATTATCATTTGCGAAAGCACCCAGAAAAAGTAGCGGAGTGAAAAAAAGGTTGCATTTGGGAAATAAATCTGATAAAGTAAAATAAATATTGGGGGTTTCTCGTCCCTATATATGATTTTTTATTCAATACAATAAAGTTCCGATTGAAAAAAAAAAGCCATAAAAAGTGCTAAGTCCTAGAAATACCTAGAGATTAATCAGATAAAAAACCAAAATACTACCTTCTCAAAACCTTCTCAAAGAAAATATGCTATAAAACAATCGGGTTTCAAGCCAAACCCATGAACAACTATATATATTGTGAAGATTATCTTTATGGTCATCAGTTTTGAACGAGAAAAATGTAGTAATCTCAATATAGCTGAATCACGGGAATGGTTAATCACAAACGGAATAGGCGGTTACGCCTCCGGCACAATAACCAACCTCCTAACCCGTCGCTATCACGGACTACTAATAGCAACTCTCCAACCCCCATTAGGGCGTACTCTACTCCTAACAAAATTAGACGAAACTGCTGAATATAAAGAGCAAAACTACCCCCTATATTGTAACCGTTGGGCAGACGGAACAATAAATCCAGAAGGTTACAAACAAATAGAAAACTTCCATTTAGAAGGAACAATACCAGTATGGAAATTTACATTTGCAGACGCAGTATTAGAGAAACGAATATGGATGGAGCAAGGAGAAAACACAACTTACATACATTATAACCTGCTTCGTGGTAGCCAACCATTAAACTTAGCCATCAAAGCATTAATCAACCATAAAGATCATCATCATCATACCCACGCTAACAACTGGGATATCAGCACCGACAACATAAAACAAGGAGTCTGTATTAAAGCTTTCCCAGAAGCTACCCCTCTATACTTACTAATAGACAATAAAACTCTAGTATCCAAACCTGCCAACGATTGGTATTACGGGTTTAACCTAGCAGTAGAAAAATATCGAGGGCAACAAGAATTAGAAGACCACCTACACGCTGTCACCTTCAATGCTCAATTAGAAGTAGGCAAATCTCTAACTATAGTTGCCAGTACCAAAGAAAATCCTACTACCAATGGCGAGCAAGCATTAGCATCTCGTCGTGCTTACGAGCAAAGGGTCATCCAAAAATTTGCTACTGCTCAAACATCCCAACCAAAAGACAAAAATCCAATTTGCCGACTCTGGAAAAGACTAACCCAGAAAAAACCTAAATTTTCTGCACCAACACCAGAATGGATAAACCAATTAGTATTAGCAGCTAACCAATTTATAGTCGATCGCAAATCCCCCGAACATCCAGACGGCAAAACCATCATTGCAGGATATCATTGGTTTGAAGACTGGGGACGCGACACCATGATTAGCTTACCTGGTTTAACTCTATGTACAGGACAATTTGACGTAGCAAAGTCTATTCTGTTAACCTTTGCCAAATATGTCGATCGCGGAATGTTACCTAATCGTTTTCCCGATGGTGCAACTACACCAGATTATAATACTGTAGATGCGACACTTTGGTATTTTGAAGCAATTCGAGCATATTATGAAGCAACCGAAGATGACAAATTATTAGTAGAATTGTTTCCAGTATTAGCAGAAATTATTGACTACTATCGTCGAGGCACCCGTTACAATATCCAGTTAGATGCTGATGATGGTTTAATTTATGCAGGAGAACCAGGTAGTCAAATTACTTGGATGGATGCCAAAGTAGGTGACTGGGTAGTAACACCGCGTATTGGGAAACCGATTGAAATCAGTGCTTTGTGGTACAATGCTTTGCAAATCATGGATAAATTTGCTCAAAAGTTGGGTAAGGATAATTTAGATTATGAAAGATTAGCAAGGTTGATCAAGGAAAAGGGTTTTGCTCGTTTCTGGAATCAAGAAGGTGGTTATTGTTACGATGTGCTAGATACACCTAATGGTAATGATGCTTCTTTGCGATCGAATCAAATATTTGCTTTGTCATTGCCACCAATGGGTAAATATAGTTATGCTCCCCTTCTGACAGCGGAGCAAGAAAAACAGGTGATGGATATATGTACTTATAAGCTATTAACTCCTTATGGGTTACGCAGTCTTGCTAGTGATGATCCAAAGTATAAGGGTGTTTATGGCGGAGATATTTATCAACGTGATGGAGCTTATCATCAGGGTACTGTTTGGGGTTGGTTGATAGGTGCTTATGTTACGGCGCATTTACGAATTTATAATGACCCGGTAAAAGCTGAGGAGTTATTGAAACCAATGACAGAGCATTTAATGGTGCATGGTGTTGGTAGTATCAGTGAAATTTTTGATGGCAATGAACCGATAACACCTCGCGGTTGTATTGCTCAAGCGTGGAGTGTTGCAGAAGTTTTGCGAGCTTGGTCAGCGATTAATCAGGTTCGTTGAAGTCAAATAGACAGAGAGTAGGAAAGTAGGGGAGTGGGGGGAGTATTTTTCAATCTTTTTCATGTATTGCTTTTGTCCCACTCCCGACTCCCGACTCCTGATCTTAAATCCGGTAGCATTGATGTAATACTAAATCCGGTTTAGATGGAGAGACCTTGCATACAAGGTCTCTACAGAGTTTTCGTGGTTTGCTAGAATGCGGGTGTGTTTAACCCAGATTGGGTATAATATAATTACATCTGATAAATGAAGAGATTAATAGTAAGAGTTAGGCGATACTACTAACCCAATGCTCCGCTTATAAAAGTGATTTATTATAAAAAATTTTAATAACTCTAGTAATTGTAAAAATATCAATTTGTTGTAATACTTTAGTGTAATACACAAGGATGTAAGGTGGGTTTAAAAAATATCTCAATTTAGAGCTGATTTGTAAACTTCGCTAAAAGTCTTATATTATCTAGCTTTTAGCAATTAGGGGGTTACTTAACAATAAATCCTAAAACCTAGATATAGCAAGTGATTCAGCGCCTTAATATTTACTTTATAAATCAGATCTTATCTTGACTATTTTATTAAAGCAAGATAACCTATACTCGGATTTGGAGAAAGTCCGCAAAGGCACTTGTAACAGTTTACCAGACCAACCAAGTGCCTTTGCTTTACTAAAAGCCTTGACAGCTTTTTCTCCTAGATTTTGCGTCAAATACCAAAAAAGGTATTTTAGAAAGCGATACAAAGCTTCTATAGTAACACAACTATAGAGACAGGTGGGACAAAAGTCACCTTGAAAATTTCTATTCGCCTTTTATAATACCTACTTCTTGGTGCTTGTCAACTGTCAATAGGCATAAAAAAAAAGACAATTTTACCAAACAAAAAATTATGGACAGAACAAGAACGACCAAACTATCAAGAAGAAAGAAAATGAACTTTATGAAGCTGGCTATACCAGCCTTAACCATTTTGTCTTTCGTTCTACCATCTAGCTTTATTCTAGAAATCGAATTTCCAAAAAGCATTAGAATTGAAATGCACAAAAAAAATTTTACTGACTTTACCAACAAGTAAAATTTTTTGATTGCCAGAATGTTGTAGCTGGTTCAGGAACAAAAACATATTCAGAAACAAAAGCTTACCCCACGCTGGTTCTACAGTGTGGGGTTTCTTTTGAAAGTAACTAAGAATAACGAAAAGTTATTCTCAAAAACTCCTTTTTTATATGAATAAGTAGTCAAGTTTTTGAGTATTTTTAAAGATCAGATTATACAAACAATATTTTTCTAAAAGCAGGTGTAATTATATTACCGATGCTACCGGATATAACTCCTAACTCCTAACTCCTAACTCCTAACTCCTAACTCCTAACTCCTAACTCCTAACTCCTGACTCCTGACTCCTGACTCCTGACTCCTTTAAACGCGAAACCGCTCAATCAGTTCAATAATTTGCTGGTCATGAAACTCCCTACTCAATTTCTTAATTTGCTGCACAAACGGAACATATTTGTCGTTAACCTTCTCCAGAATTTGAACCTGCTTCACAATACCCTTAAAATTACCCTTCATCGCCAACTCATACAAAGTATCCAATACCTCAGAACCAGGCGGTATAATCTCCATCTCATCCACCTCCTTTTCTTCTGAGACCGTTTCTTCTTCATACACCCATTCCAAACCCAAATGCTGCTGCAACTTATTTAATAACTCTCTTGCCTCGACTGGTTTCGGCAAAAAATCATTGCCACCCGCTTCAAAACTCCTATACTGGTCATACTCAAACACGCTTGCAGAAGAAACCAGAATTGGTACATTCGACAAAACCTCAGACTCCCTAAACCACCTAATCATCTCAAAACCATCCATTACAGGCATTATCAAATCAGTAATAACTAGATCGGGCAGAAAAACTCGCGCCTTTTCCCAACCTTCTTGACCATTCCTTGCCTCTTCTAATTCAAACCCCAGAGGTTGCAATAAATTAACAATGACCGAACGATTTTCCCACTTATCATCCACTGCCAAAATCTTGATCTTTCGAGGTTGATCTTTAATACCTTTAATCACCCCTTTAATACTAGACTGTGCCGACTTCACCCACTCTAGGGAATATTCTAAGGACAAATCGAACCAAAACACGCTACCTATACCTACTTGACTTTCCACATAAATTTGACTATTCATCATCTGGACAATTTCTTGACTTATTGCCAACCCTAAACCAGTTCCCTCGGATTGGTTTGTCGTATCTCCCACCTGCTCAAAAGGTAAAAATATAGTCTCCAAGTGTTCCCGTGTTATGCCCATACCAGTATCGCGCACCTCAAACCGGAAACCAGTTTCAGAGCGACTCACGGTAAAAGTTACCGTACCATCATTAGTAAATTTAATGGCGTTACTCAATAAATTAATCAATACCTGTCGTAACCGTTTTTCATCAGTACGTACACCTTCTGGTAATTCTGCATCACATTGGTAAACTAGAGCAATATTCTTTTGTTTTGCTTTGAAGCGACACATTTCCACAATACCTTGCATGAATGCGGGAAAATAGAAATCAGTAGGCAGCAATTCCATTTTATTAGCTTCAATTTTAGACATATCCAGGACATCATTAATTAAAGTTAGCAGGTGACTGCCACATTGATAGATAATTTCCACAGATTTTGAGCCATTTTCATCCAAAATATGAGAACGTTGTAGAATCTGAGCGTAACCTAAAATCCCATTAAGTGGGGTGCGGAGTTCGTGACTCATATTTGCCAGAAATTCAGTTTTGGCACGATTAGCAATTTCCAATTTTTGATTCGATCGAGCTAATTCCGCAGTACGCTCTTCTACTCTTTGTTCCAAGGTTTCCCAAGATTCTTTCAGTTGCTCTGCCATACTAATAAATGCTCGCCCTAGTTCACCAATTTCATCCTGACGTTTAGTGGGTAATTCTTGCTGCCATTGACTATCTGCAATTTGATTGGGGTTATCCTCAATATTTTTAGCTGCTTTGCTCAAATTTTGAATGGGTTCGAGGAGTCGAAATTTAACTACTGCCAGGATGAGTAATGCTCCAATGACAACAATAAATATAGTCCGGTTAATCAGAAATTGGGAAATAGCAGTTGCTACGGCAATGTTTTCGGAAAAAGGCTTAACAATAACTAACTTCCAGTAGGTATTGGGTATATGAAAAATATCAACGATTGATTTTTCTTTGAGTAACCAGTCATCGTCTATTTCCAATTGTTTCAGTAATCTTGTTGAGTCTGTTTCTCCCCCCAAAGGATCGGCGAGAATAACACTCATAAGTTGCGCTTGCTTTGAATTAATTTGATAACTTCGTTGTTCGAGTTCGGCAACAGTTTCTAGTTTGTAGTTCGGCATTTGCTGTGCTTGCTCTAAAATTTCTTGATTTATCTTTTCTAGTGCTTCAGCAATAGGAGCAAATTCGGAATGAACTTTGACTAACTCTGATGCGAATAGAAAATCTGTTGTAGTGCCATTACTATCTTTATGTATTCGCCTCACTAGATCGATATCTGGAAAGCTGATAAATTTGTTATCTCGATCTACAATAAAAATATACCCCTGAGTTTTTTTCTGCAAAGCTGTGGTAAAACTTTGTAAACCTTCCAGTCTCAGATCGATAGTCACCACCCCAGAAAATTCCCCATTTTCTTGAGTAGCAACCGTACAAGTTACCATTGGTTGTTGGGAAAAAGGGTCTACATAAGACCTACTCCAGAAACACTTTCCTGGTTCTAAATATGGCGCGATCACATACCAGTCTTGATCGTGATAACCAGATTCATTATAGTCATCATAATATTTTAAAGTTCCGTCTTGTTCCCTACCCCAAAAGAAACTTCTTTTTTCTACATCAGGAGCAAAACGGTAGGGTTCCGGCCAAACTCCACCTCCAGCAATATCCATGTCACCTTGAAAATCAATTATTGCTGGTATGACACTCCGGAAAATTGTTTCTGATTTGGATAATTGTTCGACTGTCAACCCCAGGGTGCGAGTTAAAGCTGCCACTTCTTGAGTACGAACAGTTAAATCTGAGACAGCACTATCGCCTGTTTGTTGAATGAGACGGGATGATTCTCGGAAAACCAGTTTTTTACCTTCCCTATTGATGGTAAACATAAAACTACTAATTAGACTAGAGGCAAATATGCCCAAAATAATCATGGTTTGGGCATTCAAGCTTGTGTACCATCGAACTGGCTGATTTTTGGGCATCGAAGAAATAGGAATAGATAGAAATTACATTTGAGGTTCATTTTACACGCATTTTTTTGATATATGGATAGACATTTCCAGGCAAAGAGGGAGTAGGGAGCAAAGAGTAGGGAGTAGAGAGAAATAATTGATGATTTCTGTGAGATAATTGATTTTCTATTTTTATTATTGGAGATGTCTAATATCATGTCCGGATAAGAGCGTGATAAAAAAACCTTATAATCAAAAATCAAATCAATTATCGGGCAGAAAACATTAATTCTTTCCCCCTACTCCCTACAGAAGAAGTAAACATAAGAATAATTAATACGCTCCTGGGGTGTTAATTATTGAAAAAAGTCATTCATTGCAGCATTGCCAAATCTTTCTAGATATCCCCATCTTCCCAAACTCCCCACACTATTTATAGCAGGGAATAGGGAACACTTAACTGGGAAGAGGCATGAAAAACATTTCCTAGTCTAAGATTTATCATCAGTAGTTGTCCTAACTCTCCCTTACTTTGCTATATCTAAATTACCCGATTTAATGTAACTTGTCGGTAGCGCCATACCTCACTATCCTCAAAAGTGCTTTAATATCATAATCCCGATAGTCAGCGATCAAAAAACTTTCTCCTTTTTAACCTTTTCTTTCCTTCTACCTTCTGCCTTATACCATTTCCCATACATGAATGCCATATCTAATTGGATGGGGAAGTGTGGGGGGTGGGGGGAGAAGTAAAAGTATTGGTGGTGGTGCTGAGGAATGGTAGAGAGTGTGTCGGAGGTGTGGGAAGTTGGTTCGTGTGGGAAGTTGGTTCGTGTGGTTCGTGTGGGAAGAAATTACAAAACTTATGTATCTTCGCCATTCCTCAGCAGGACTACCAAAGTATTCTCAATCAATACTGAGCGATTCATAATTATTGTCAAAAACCCCCCAAAAACCTTGGTAACTATTTAAATTTTGAAGTATGGCTGAAGCGTAGCATTACTTTTAGTAATTGGTATTACTTCCTCCAAAGTCTAAGTATTCAACCCGACATGATATAAATCCGGATTACATAATTCAGTCACAAATCTAGCAAATCTCAAGAATTATAAATATTTATCAAGAAATATAAATTGGCCGTAATAATAATTTAACCATGTTAATATAAATACAATAACAAATTTAAAAACAAAGCAACCAATTTTTTTGGCAATGTTAAGAAACTTTTTTTTAAACAATTTAGATCGAACACTTCTGCTTCAGGTAGGAGATTGCTGGAGAGACCCACCTCAGTTAGTCTGGGTAGAGACTACTTCAAATATCGTAATAACTTTTGCTTTTTATTCCATCGCAGCTTTAATCATCTATTTTATTCATAAGCGACAGGATATACAAAGAAATTGGAGAATTTCTATCCTAGCAATTTGCATTCTATCCTATGCCACAACCCATCTAATAAAAACTTGGACTTTGTGGCATCCCAGCGATCTGCTTTCAGGTTTGCTGCCAGCTATTACTGCAATTATTTCTATTTCAATTTTCTCCATAATAGTAACATTAATTCCCACAGGATTAATGATTCCTAGTCTAAATAAATTACAGTCAATAAATGCTGAATTAGCATTAGAAATTAAACTCCGACAAGAAGCAGAAAAATCAGTTAATATCCTAAATGCGTTGTTAGAAAAACAAGTCGAAAATCGGACTGCAGGTCTAACTTGGTTGAACAATAAATTGCGTCAAGCGCTCAAAGAAAAACAGCAAATTAAAGAAGAACTACAATTAAGTCAATTTGCCATAGAACGTTCTGCTGATGCAGTTTTCTGGATAGCAAAAGATGGAAAATTAATATATGTCAATGAAGCAGCTTGTCATTCTTTAGGATATTCTCCAGCAGAATTACTATCAATGACAATCCATGATATTAACTCAGATTTTCCTGGAAATTCATGGTCTCTGCATTGGGATTTATTAAAAAAATGCGGTCACTTGAAAATAGAAGCTTATCATTTCAATAAACACAAGTATAGATTTCCAGTAGAAATCACTCTTAATCATTTAGAGTTCAAAGGCAAAGAATATCAATGTTTATTTGCACGAGATATTAGCGATCGCAAAAGAGTTGAAATTGCTCTGCGCAAGTCAGAAGCAAGAGAACGCAATAAAGCTGAACAATTAGAAATAGCTCTCAATGAATTAAGAGAAACTCAAGCTCAGTTAATTCACACAGAAAAAATGTCTAGCTTAGGTCAGTTAGTAGGAGGTATTGCCCATGAAATTAATAATCCAATTAGTTTTATCTACGGCAATATTAACTATAGCAATCAATACATTAAAGACCTACTAGAATTGATTAATCTTTATCAAAAACATTATCCTATTCCTGATGAAGAAATTAAATATCACATAGAAGAAATAGAACTAGGTTTTCTCAAGAAAGATTTGCCAAAAATTATTTCTTCAATGCAGAGTGGAGCTGAACGTATTCGTTCCACAATTTTGTCTTTGCGTAATTTTGCCAGATTGGATGAATCAGAAAAAAAATTAGTAAATATTCACGATGGGATTAACAGTACATTGTTAATTTTAAAGAATAGATTCAATCTAGTAACAGGATTAGGAACAGGGATAGAATATGAGGAGATTCAAGTTATTAAAAACTACGGAGATTTACCATTAATTGAGTGTTATCCAGGACAATTGAATCAGGTATTTATGAATGTTTTGAATAACGCGATTGATGCTTTAGAAATATCAATTTTATCGAATAGTTGGATGAGTCAAAATAAACAGCAAAGTCATATAGTTTTAGATATGAAAAATTTGCCTCACACTCAGAGCAAAACTACTTTAAATCTGGAAAGTTCTCTAGAAAATTTAGAATCTTCTGGGAATGCTTTGGTTATGAATAATAATAAAAATTCTAAGCAAATACTTGATTTAGAACAACAAAACAATCAGGAAAAACTCAAAACACCGACAATTTCTATTAGTACAGAAATTGTCAATGATAATTGGATATATATTCGGATTGTTGACAATGGTTTAGGTATGAATGAAAAAATATATAAACAAATTTTCGATCCATTTTTTACTACTAAACCTGTAGGTAAAGGTACAGGTTTAGGGTTAGCAATTAGTTATAAAATTGTTGTCGAAAAACATGGAGGAAATATTCAGTGTAATTCTGTATTAGGAGAGGGGTGTGAATTTGTAATTCAGATTCCAGTAAAACTGAAACAACAGGAAAAAGTGACATCTTTTCATAAAGCTAGTTGAAGAAGGCGTTAAGTTATGCCAATTAAGTAGTTGTGCTTTTAGAAATTTCCTAAGTTATATCAAATCCGGTAGCATCGGTATAATTAGATGGTTAATCTAGGAGTCAGGAGTCAGGAGTCAGGAGTCAGGAGGGAAGAGAACTTAGAAAGATTTACTCAATGCTTAAAATGAAAATTTTTTTATACCGAATTAAACGGATTTGATATTATACTAAATCTGCTTATAAAATACCTCCTACGTGGTCTCGGGAAGCAGATAGTTTGATTTGTGGAGAAATCTGACCGTTGACCCTGGCTTTCATCCCGACGCTCCCCTGCCCCTCCCTCTCTCCTGCAAGGAGAGGGGGGAGGTTTTATCCACAATTTTAGTCTAGACGCGGTAGTAGAGAAGTTCCTAAAACATCCCTACATTATTTATCACTACATATCTACTTAACTGAGAACATCTGAGCTAATTCTGGATGACGACCAAATAAACCAGTCATCACCCGCAAAGACAAAGATTTCAACATCGGAACTATTCCCATACCCCATAAACCTAAACGACGAACTGCCACTATAGGCAACAAAGTACCAGAAAACATTCTATCCAGAAAATCAGTAACTCCTAAAATTACTAAATTTTCCTTCCTTCGCCAACTTTCATAACGCTTCAATACCCTAATATCCCCAATATCCTCACCTTGTTGATGAGCAGCTTTAATAACTTCAGCGATCGCTCCCACATCTCGAATACCCATATTTAAACCTTGACCTCCTACTGGATGACAACAGTGAGCAGCATCCCCGATCAAAGCTAAACGATTTTGAACATAGCGATCGCTCTGCATCAACTGTACGGGAAAAACGTAGCGATCGCTCAACAACTCTACCTTACCCAATAAACCAGCAGTGCGATACTCCAATTTTGCCAAAAATTCGTCTTTATCCAACGCCTGCAAAGTCTTCGCCTCAGCATGAGGAGCAGTCCACACTACCTGACAACGATTTTCCGGCAAGGGCAATACTCCCATCGGGCCACTTGGCCAAAATCTCTCAAAAGCAATATTATTGTGAGACTTTTCTGTTTTTATGGTCATCGCCACACAAGACTGCCAATATTTCCAACCATGAGTACCAATACCAGCAGTTTCACGAATGGGAGACCTGGCTCCATCTGCTCCTATAACTAACCGAGACCGAACAGTAAAAGTTTCTTCCTCACCAGATAAATTATCTGTATCCTTGCGTTTCAGTTCAACCTCCACAAAATCAGATTGATAATTTACCTGCAAAACTTCTGTCGGACATAACCAGGTAAGTTGCTCAGAGTCTGCCAAAAATTTTTGCATTGCCGTCAGGATGACTTGATGTTCTCCGACATAACCCAGTCCCTCCTTGGAGGTTGGTTTCTTACCAGTAATAGCTAAATCATCGGGATAAAATTGAACAGTACGGGGATAGTTACCATCAGAAAGACTGATTTGCCGATATGTAGTAATTTTGGGCAAAATTTCTTGCCAGACTCCAATGCCATCCAATATTCTGCCTGAGATTAGGGAAAGATTATAAGCAAGTTTCTTTGCTGCAACTACAGATTTAGGTTTAGTTTCAACTAATGCTATTTTTAACCCAGAATTTTTTAGGGCACAAGCAAGAGCAGTGCCAGCGATACCTCCACCGTTAGAGTCGATAGAGGCGTTTCCACCTCTACCTCTCCTTCAGAACCGGACGTGAGACTTTCACCTCATCCGGCTCCTCGATATCTCCACCCTTGTCATGGGTACGATTCAAGACTTTAATGGTAATGAGCCATCCTGTGCAGTCTTTGTGTCATGGCAATGTCTATGTAGAAGTTGTAAGTTGTCATAGGTATCTTTTCCACCTAGACTTTTTGGAACTATATGGTCAACTTCTAGTAGGTCTTCACTCGTAAAGTTCAGACCGCAGTGTGTGCATTTACCCTTTTGCTTTTTGATTAGCTTGGTTACTTTTTTAGGAGTACCAGGGTATTCTCCACGTCGTTTGCTCCAATATTTCCAGTCACCGTTGTATGGACTACATTCTCCCTTAACTTTTATATGTCTAATAATGGGAGTTTCTGAGTGTGTTTTCAGTTTTAATCCATCTTCGGTGCTGAAGCACCAATTTTGGTCTCCTACTGTTCTCCAGTATTTTTCCTTGTTAATGCTACCCTTCCCCCTATATTTAGCCCAAGCCCTGAGTTTTTCGTAAACAAGATTGTCCAACTTGCTGAACGTTTCCTTACTTACTACGGTTGAGTAATAGTTTGACCACCCGCGAATTATTGGATTCAGCTTGCTAATTAAAGCAGCTTGTGAGGCAGTCTTATGGGTATCTATTACGTCGCCGATATGTCTCAGATGAGATTTGACTTTACTCTTAGAAGGTGTGATTAGTGTCTTAAACCCTAGTGTTTTTCCATTTGTATTACTTGCACTTCTGTAGTTACCTACTTTGTGCTGTTGTACATGGAATCCTAAAAACTCAAACCCAGTTTCTCCCCTGTTGGTTTGTAGGGTGTGGGTTAGTCTTGTTTTGCTAGGCTTTAACTCCAATCCCATGTCAATGAGCCACTCTTCAATTATTTTCTGGCAGTCTTTGATTACGTCTAGATTATCGTGAATAATCACGAAATCATCGGCATATCGGATTAGGGATAGGGCCTTTTGATTATCCCTTTTATTGTCTTTTAATGTGGAGGCGTATTCCTTAATCCGTTCTTCCATACCATGTAGGGCTATATTTGCCAGTAAAGGTGATATTGTTCCCCCTTGTGGTGTACCCTCATTAGTAGGAAGGAAAACTTCCTGGTCAATTACTCCTGCTTTGAGCCATGAATTGAGTTGTTGGCTCAAGGTAGGGTATGTATTGACCTTAGTTAGCAGAGCTTTGTGGTTAATACGGTCGAAACATTTTGAGATATCCGCATCAAGCACATATTTGGCTTTATATCTGATGCTATTAAAGATGGCTTCAATAGCATCGTGACATGAGCGTCCTGGTCTAAAACCATAACTGTTTGGCTCAAATTTGGCCTCCCATTCTGGTTCTAACGCTTGTTTGACAAGTGTTTGCAAAGCACGGTCTTTCATTGTTGGAATGCCTAGCGGTCTTAACTCATCACTGTTGGCTTTCGGAATCATTACCCGTCGTGTGGGTTTGGACTTCCCAGTGATATTCAGCCCATTAGTCAGAGTGAGACGTTGCTTTGGGGTCAGCTTCTTAACACCATCCACACCAGCCGTCTTCTTACCCTGGTTATCTTGGGTAACTTTTCTTACCGCTAAAACCTTTGCAGACCAAGACCTAATCAAGGTTTTCTGAAGCTTACGCACTGCTTTGACATCACCACGCTCACTCGCACGAAATATTCTCTTTTGCAACTTGAACATCTTGACTTCGATTTTACGCCAGTCAATTTCGTTCCATTCCATCATCAACTTATGTTGTGCTTTAGACATATTTATTGCTACTTGTTCAATTTCTTTGGAGTTACCGTGAGTACGTCAGCATATCCAGTTCATTACGAACTGGCATTAGCTTCTTACTCAATCCCGCCCCTATATAACTTGCGGTTAGCACCTACTAGGCATCGACCATTCCTAGAGATATATAAGGGTTACTTCGTTCCGATTACACATTGTCTTAAGTCTTTAGTGCGATGCTGTCCACCGGGTTTATTTGGTAATGCAATAGGTCGAATAGTCAATCGCCTATCCCTTATCCTTGCCTTTTGGCTTGGCCTTAAACAGTCGTTATGGCCATCCTTAGTAACGATGGTTCGGGCACATCTTCGCTTTCGCTACACATGGACTCTTGCTCGACAGTCACCAGATTCGACTACTAGTGGTCTGTCTTTTGTCCCCGCTTTACTATTAGGGTTGCTAGTTCCAACAATAGGGGCCATGCTTTCACTCCTGCATCGGGAGGGAGGACTTGCACCTCATATGTAATCAGTTGTTGTAGCATATGGGCTACACTAACCGTCCCGATTGGCTTTCAGCCTTTCTTTAGGTTAAACGAATCGCACGACAATAACTAAGTCGTAATCCAATTTTGGTGTGTTGGTTGTTTCAGATAGAGAATTTGGGAAAAGTTGTTTATATACCATATTCATCAAAAATGGTCAAGTGTTTACCTAGTAATTTGTACTCTCCTATATTGTGGCGCAACTTTTCAGAAAAATCTGAGTGATTAGTGACTGAATAAGGAGTTAGGAGACAGGAGTCAGGAATCAGAATTTCAAGGAGGAGTTAGGAGTCATATCAAATCCGGTAGCATCGGTATAATTAGATAGTTAATCAAGGAGTCAGGAGTCAGGAGTCAGGAGGGAAGAGAACTTAGAAATATTTACTCAATGCTTAAAATGAAGATTTTTTGATTCCGAATTAAGCGGATTTAATATCAGAATTAAACTGCTAATATGTTCCACTTAAGTACAGTTTTTTTCTTCTTTTCTACTTCCTGTTTCTTAGTGCTAAAGTATAACAAAATCCCTCAAAACATTAATTGATTAAAAATGAGCAGAAATATTCGCCTTTTTTCCTCCTATTTTTAAAGATAAAATCAGACTACAAACCATTGTCTGCTGATTCTAAAAATGCTTTATGAAGAAAATCCCAAATTTTTATCAGAAGTGAAGAAGGAGTCAGGAGACAGGAGTCAGGAATCAGAATTTGAAGGAGGAATCAGGAGTCAGAATTAAACTGTTAATATGTTCCACTGAAGTACAGTTTTTTTGATTCTTTTCTACTCCCTATTCTTTAGTGCTAGACTATAACAAAATGCCTCAAAACATTGATTAAAAATGAGCAGAAATATTCGCCTTTTTCCCTCCTATTCTCAAAGATAAAATCAGACTACAAACCATTGTCTGCTGATTCTAAAAATGCTTGAAAAGAAGAAGGAGTCAGGAGACAGGAGTCAGGAGTCAGAATTAAACTGTTAATATGTTCCACTGAAGTACAGTTTTTTTGATTCTTTTCTACTCCCTATTCTTTAGTGCTAGACTATAACAAAATGCCTCAAAACATTGATTAAAAATGAGCAGAAATATTCGCCTTTTTCCCTCCTATTCTCAAAGATAAAATCAGACTACAAACCATTGTCTGCTGATTCTAAAAATGCTTGAAAAGAAGAAGGAGTCAGGAGACAGGAGTCAGGAGTCAGAATTAAACTGTTAATATGTTCCACTGAAGTACAGTTTTTTTGATTCTTTTCTACTCCCTATTCTTTAGTGCTAGACTATAACAAAATGCCTCAAAACATTGATTAAAAATGAGCAGAAATATTCGCCTTTTTCCCTCCTATTCTCAAAGATAAAATCAGACGACCAACTATTGTCTGCTGATTTTAAAAATGCTTTATGAAGAAAATCCCAAATTTTGATCAGAAGTTTTGAGTAAACTATTGGGTGAAGGCTTATCTGGAAAAGTTGGAGTGAAATTCACCCAACAAGTAAGAAGAAAACAAAGTATTCCTGATGGAGAAATTACTCAAGAACCTTTCTCTATTTTTATTGAAACAAAAAGAGGAAATAATTTTGATGAAGGACAATTATTACGTCATCTAGAAAACCTCAAGCAAAAGCAAGGTACAAAAGTTCTTATTGCTCTTGCTAACTATGAACAAGATGAACCTAACGATCCGGCTTTTTCTAATGTTAAAAAGATTGCTGAAGCAGATAATATTTTATTTTTACCAAAATTACCAAAAAATGAGGGTATGCGCCTCCCCTTGGATAGGGGATGAAAAAAATATTTAATTCAGTATTTCAAGCCTCCGACTTCAGTCGGAGGTTCACTGATAACTGATAACTGATAACTGATAACTGAAATGACCCATTAGTTTTGAAGGTTTTCTAGAATCAATAAAACTGAGAGATTTATCAAAAAATTTAGCTGATTCGATTAATGATTTAGAAGAGTATTTTAATGAAGAAAATTTGTTACCTTCTTGGAAATATCGTCTAGATGTTGTGAATTGTGCTGGAACTTATGATGATGTTATTAAGCATAATATATATGTTTGTACAGCAAGAGGTGTTCAACAATTAATAATGAATAATGAATAATTAATAATTACCTCTCCTTGAAACTGATAGGATTGACTCCTGAATGAAAATTTTTATTTATTATCCCCTATCCAAGGGGAGGCTTTAAACCAAAATTTTTCGGTCAGTATAGTCATCGTCGTAGTCTTTATTTTGGAGTATATCGAAATAAACAAGTAGACCAGGTTGCCAAGATTGAAGCAGTTGTGGATCTTGAGTCAGAAGATGATTATTCTATTAAGTGGAAAAACGTCGATAAATCGGATGAAGAATTAGTTGAAATTGCTAGAAGTCGTCGTAGTTATGTTGATGATTCATGGTATCCAGCACGAGTATTTTTATTAGCTGATTTACATCCGACTAATTTTCGTAAGACTACTCCTGGGGGTATGCAAAGCAGTAAACAATACTTTGATATTAGTAATTTGAATGTGAATGATGCTGCAGATTTAGCTGAAAAATTACAAGATAAAACTTGGGAAAAATATTAATAAAAATTCCCTACTTTAAATAGGGAAAAAAATATTCTCCCTCAAGTATTTTGACAATTATTAGCTAGTAGCATATTAATTATAGGACTTAGGCAGAACCACCATATCTAGTAGAGGCGATTCACGAATCGCCCCTACAAATGGTGTATAATTTGCTATTTTGCGTAAGTCCTGAATTATTCTTATGTGTACTTGTCTCCTACTCAAGAAGCAGCTATAGCTAAGAAAGAATTAGTTAGGAAAATTACTGATGATTAATCTTAGAGTTGGAAATATTTTTCCAACTCTTCACTGTTCCCTGTTCCCTACTATAAGAGAAATTTTTATGCTGCCAAAAATGTATTTTGAGATTTATTTCCTTCACCATAAACATAAGCAGTTTTAGTCATAGGATGAAAATCTATCCATTCCCATTGTTGCTGCAATGCTTTAAATAAACGATTTGTTCCTTGAATCATTGGTAGAGGAAATTGTTCTAATTTTTTGGGAGATTCTAACAATCTTTTCGGGATACGATATTTCAGGGAAAATTCTGCAATTACTGGCAAATTATCTGTCTGGTTTAAATACCAGAAAATTAAATCTGTTTTAACAATATGTCGATCTCCAAACTGTAAATTTCCAAGTTTTCTTACTACCTCATAAACTTGAAAATTATTGACTTTCTCAATCGGAGTTTTTTCAGGAATATCGAGAGATTTTAATCCAGGAAATAATTTAGCCACTTGTTTGATATTTTCAAAGTTAGGTTGCTGATTTTTAGCCACAGATATTGACTGAGAAAACTTACTTTGAAATGGTGGAATTATATCTTCCTCAAACTTGGTTTTACCCGGTTTAGTTGCCGATAAATCCTGTGAAGCTGACAAATAACGGTCTGATTCACGATGTTTGAGAGTTACTTGATATTCTGGTTGGTTAGATCTTTTTTCTTGCCTAATTCTCAAGATAAAACCATAATGACGTAAATCAAGATTCGGCGTATCTAAATAATAAGTTTGTCGATATTTTTCTGCTGTTTCTCGACTAATAACTTTTCCCGAAAACTGTTGTGTTAATAACTCAACTAAATTACCAAATTTTTCTACCGCATGGTTACGCTCATAAAATTGATTGACGTTGAGAATAAGTTTATATTCTCTAGAATTAATTGCTTGGTTGGAGTGCTTCATTACTAATTTTTATTGCATCTGTGTACGAGTTATGACAACCTGAAACTTATTGATTTAAAATTTTAAGTTTGAGGATGTTTTTTAGCAGATGCACCCCTGGGTTAATGAAGTCAAAATTCAAAATTCAAAATTCAAAAGTTAGAAGTTGTTTTTGTCATATAGAATCCGGTTATATAACATAAGTTGATAATTCTATAATTAGGGTTTGCTGAAAAAGTATGCATAGTAGGGGTAGGAGTCAGGAGTCAGGAGTCAGGAGTCAGAAGAAATGGTAATTTAGAAGAGGTAGGAATAAGAATTGTAAGAGTGATTTTTCTGTCATAATCAGCCCAGAATACTAGCTTTTTAATCATTTTTAACTGAAAATCAGGCACTTTTTTCGACCCTGAGAATCGTCAAACCTTTATATATCAATACTTTTGTAATTAATCAGCAAGCCCTAATTACTTCAATATTCAATCTCCCCTACTCCCCTACTTCCCCAACTATATAATAAGTATTCAACCGAATTTGATATCACAGGGACTAGAGCAACCCTCCAAAAACATTTCGCCTTAAAAGGCGAGGTTTTAGACCTAATTATTTTGATAACTAAGAGTTGATAGCTGAAGTAATGATGTTAACAGCAACTATACTTTTTGCTATTATTTATAGTAATTTATTGCCATAAATAATCAAACAAAAATACCGATATAAAACCAAACTTTTCCATCTCTTGAAATCGTCACAAAATCAATATAATGCTATACCTTGGCTGAAATTTTGCCCAGAAAATAGGATAGTTACTTTTCAAGATTTCAACTCCATACTTTCGGTGGAATTGCATCAATAGTAACTATCTATTGAGTAGTATTGCTTAAATCAATTATCGCCCCTGAAAAATTTTAGCTTTTGGCCAATAAGACCATACTATTTTACTGAAAAGCTACTTTTATTGTAGCTATTATAAACTTACATATTGATGTATTGCAATACCAGAAAAAAACTAAAAAAAATATTTTTATTGGTTATTTTTTGATTTGTATATTCGAGAAATCAGAATAATATCAAATCCGATTGAATACTTAATTATATAGTTGGGGGAGATGGTGAGGTGGTGAGATTGAAGTAATATCAAATCTGCTAGCAATGGAAGTGTTATAAGAAATCGGGTTTGTGGGAAGTAGATTTTATATCAAATCCGCTGACTTCGGAGTTACAAGAAACCGGGTTTGTGGGAAGTAAATGTTAGTATTTTAGGCCATTTGATACTTGCCCCGGTTTCTCGTAGATGTTTATTGTCAAAAACAATGATTTACCGTAGAAACCGGGTTTCTTTGCGTAAGTCCTGATAATTTGCTTCAGTGGTTTACATTATGAAAAACGCAAAGTAGGGACGTTCCATGGAACGTCCCTACGGAGTTATCTTTATAGAAATTTACTCGTAACCCAATGTTTAAAATTCCCCTGCTAAAGAAACAACGCAACGTTCGCAAATTGTGGGATCTTCTGAGGAGACACCGACATGAGTGGAATAATTCCAACAGCGATCGCATTTCTCGCCATCTGCTTTGACTACTCCTACGCCTAAAGAATCTGATATAGATTTATATTCAAGATTTTCTAAAGCTTCTGGAGATTCTAATAATTCTACTTGGGAAGTAATAAAGAGATAACGTAATTCATCAACTCCATTACCAGCGATCATGGCTTTAATATTTTTGGGTTGCTGAGGTAAAGTTTCTGTTTCTACTACTTGTGGAACAGGGGGAGTATCGACTTTTGGAGGTACACCTTTTGCCGATAGAGATAGTAAGGTTGCTGATTGTTGAATTGTATTGTCTGGCATTTTTTGATTTTTGCGTACTAATGCTTCTTTTCCTAATATATCTTCAGCAGTAACTTTGATTTTTTCTGACAAATTTTGCCGACTTTTAGCAAATAGCAAGTTATGAGTAATAAAGCGAATTGTGTAGATGATTCCTACTAATTCCATGAGAAAATTTACGATTGGCAGGTCGTTAATTGTTTCTAATCCTGTTACTGTTACTCTGATTAATAACACTGAAATAATGATCAAAAATAACCCTCCTAAAGGTTTTTGATATTCACTAAATAGTTTGAACAAATTTTCTGGAAAATCTGCTAAAAAATTCATTATTTTAGCAAAGATAGTAGTAAATTTTGGCGCGTCATTAGGATTTATTTTTGCGATTTTTCCTGGTTCATTTTCGATTTTTGCTTCCAGAATTTCTGACTGATTTTTGTCTGCTTTAGCAATAGGGTTAAAAGCTTGTATTTGCTCCCGGAATTCTGCATCTTTTACATACAATAATACCTTTGCTTCTAGGGGCGCACCAATGGCTTTTTCTGCCCTTGCTTTTTCCAGCACTTTGTTAACTTCGGTGCGAGTTTTTCGTAATTCTTCCCATAATTTAACTAATTCTGGGTTATGCCATTTTGACTCTAATTTTACCCACCCAGACTCAAATACAGATTTGTAGGGAGTCGGATAAGGAAGATTTTGCCAAATATCTTCTGCTGTATGGGGTAAAACTGGAGCGATCGCTTTTGCTAAATTTTCGACTGCTACAGCTAAAACAGTCTGACAACTACGGCGTCTGAAAGCGTCGGTTGCACTAATATAAAGTCTGTCTTTAGCAATATCTAAATAAAAGTTAGATAAGTCAACGACACAGAAATTTTGAATTGTTTGGAAAAATCGGAAATATTGATACTTTTCAAAACCATCTTTGACTTCAGCAAACACCTCTGTCATCCGGTGCAACATATAACGATCTAGTTCTGGCATTTCCTCATAAGCAACAGCATCTTTTGCCGGATCGAAATCATGGATATTCCCCAACAAAAACCGCGCGGTGTTTCTAATTTTGCGATAAATATCTGCAATTTGTTTGAGAATATTTTTACCGAGTGGTACGTCAGAAGAATAGTCTACGGACGAAACCCACAAACGTAAAATATCTGCACCATAAGGAGGTTCTTGTTTTTGATTTTTGCCGCCTTCGATAACTATTGATGGATCTACCACATTTCCCAGAGACTTACTCATTTTCCGACCATTTTCATCCAGCACAAAACCATGAGTCAACACAGTTTTATATGGTGCAACACCGTTAGTAGCAATACTCGTCAGCAAACTTGACTGAAACCAACCGCGATGTTGATCCGAACCTTCCAAATATACATCAACTGGATATTTTAACCCTTCCCGTTGTTGAGCGACTGCTGCCCAAGATGAACCAGAGTCAAACCAAACATCCATTGTATCCGTACCTTTCCGATACTTGTCAGCATCTTGGCGATAGGTTTCCGGTAAAAGTTCCGCCACCGACATTTCCCACCAAGCATCAGAACCCTTTTCAGCAATAATTTTCTGCACATGAGCGATCGTCTCCTCATTCAACAAAGGTTCCCCAGTCTTTTCGTCATAAAATACCGGAATAGGAACCCCCCAACTTCTTTGTCGAGAAATACACCAGTCAGAGCGATCGCTCACCATCGGAGTAATCCGGTTTTCACCTTGAGCAGGTATCCACTGAACATCAGCGATCGCCTTTACTGCTTCATCGCGGAAACCTTCGACTGAAGCAAACCATTGTTCGGTTGCTCGGAAAATAGTAGGTTTTTTAGTTCGCCAGTCGTAGGGATATTTGTGTTCGTAAGCTTCCTCTTTCAAAAGAGAATTAACATTTTGCAGTGCTTCAATAATCGCAACATTCCCTTCATCAAGTACCTTTAACCCCTCATATTCTCCTGCTTCAGCAGTAAATTTCCCATTGCCATCCACAGGCGACAAAATTGGTAAACCATAACGTTGCCCTACAATATAGTCTTCCTGACCATGACCAGGGGCGGTGTGAACTAAACCCGTACCTGAGTCGGTAGTAACGTAGTCGCCACCAATAACAATTTTACTTTCTCGCTCAAAAAGTGGATGTTGGTAAGTGCAATTTTCCAAATCTTCACCTTTAACCGTCGCTAC
This sequence comes from Okeania sp. SIO3I5, assembly GCF_010672085.1. Lineage (GTDB taxonomy): Bacteria > Cyanobacteriota > Cyanobacteriia > Cyanobacteriales > Microcoleaceae > Trichodesmium. Next base: position 173,046 of record NZ_JAAHHT010000017.1, on the reverse strand, counting down.
AGTAGTTAAAGTTGTGCCGAGAGTTGCCGACAAACGTTCCACTGCTTCTGCTGCAACTATAAATAATTTATCTTTCCCCATTGCATAGTCAGCATCAGGTTTGACAACAGCATAATTCAAGTCTGGGTTGACACTGACTGCCAAATTACCAGGTATCGTCCAAGGTGTTGTCGTCCAGATAGCAACCCAGAGTTTTTCCAGGTAAGGTGCGAGAGACTTTTCAACCGCTTTTGCCAAATTAGTAATTTTAAAAGCAGCATAAATACTCCGAGATGTGTGACCTTCGGGATATTCTAGTTCCGCTTCCGCAAGAGCAGTCTTAGAACTCGGACTCCAATGTACAGGTTTAAGACCACGATAAATGTAGCCTTTCAAAACCATTTTGCCAAATACCCCAATTTGAGCAGCTTCGTATTCTGGAGAAAGAGTCATGTAGGGAGTTTCCCAGTCTCCCCAAACTCCATAACGTTTGAATGACTCACGCTGTTTGTCTACAGTTTCCAGAGCAAAATCTCTAGCTTTGTAACGTAATTCTATAGGTGTGAGTTTTGCCCTTTCTGCTGACTTAAGATTTTGAATAACTTTTAATTCAATGGGTAAACCGTGGCAGTCCCAACCAGGAACATAACGCACTTTTCGCCCCTGAAGAATTTGATAGCGGTTAATAATATCTTTAAGAATTTTATTCATGGCATGGCCAATATGTAGGTTGCCATTAGCATAAGGCGGGCCATCATGTAGGGTAAATATTTCCCCTGGGTTGGTCTGAGAGAGACGTTCATAGATTTGTGATTCTGCCCAAAACTTTTGCAGTTCTGGTTCGCGGGTGACTGAGTTTGCCCTCATATTAAAATTGGTTTGGGGCAGGTTTACGGTGTCTTTATAGGATTTTGCTTCAACCATTAGATTTTAGATTTTTCTGTTAGTGTATTTAGAATTTTAGACTTATAGCATTTCTCTGTATCCCCCTAAATCCCCCTTTGAAAGGGGGACTTTGAGCGCTTTCCCTTGAGAAAGGGAGACTTTGAGCGCTTCCTCTTTAGAAAGAAAAGGAGACTTTGAACGCTCCCCCCTTTCAAAGGGGGGCAGGGGGGGATATCAAAGGGAGACTTTGAACGCCTCCGCCTTTCAAAGGGGTAATTTGAACGCTCCCCCCTTTCAAAGGGGGGCAGGGGGGATATCAAACTGTACCTTATTGATACGAAAAACCCTATATTTCTTTGTATCATGCCCTGTTTAGGGTTTTGGTGCTGTTTAATCTTATCTGCATAACTGCCTGTTTATCTTAGTCAGGACTTACGCATTTTTGAGTTCTAAACACTACATATTTATAACGTTATAGTTCTTGAAGGCTATATGACGCTATATATAGTGTCTCTGCGTAAGTCCTGTTAGTCTTGTTAAAAGAGTATCTATCAACAAAATATTTGGTCAACATTTGCAGGTGGTTTTTATTTATTGTAGTATAAAAAATACAAATTGAAGTAAGAAATTAGATTTATTCAGGACTTACGCAAAATGTGAAAAAAAATAAAAAAAATTCATTGTGTAAACCGAATTTAGTATATAAATTGAGCTAATCAATAGTAAACCAGGTATTAATTCGATTGGGGGTATTCTACAATATGGGACGATTTAGAAACTGGTTCAAAAAAGTCTTTAAAAAGACAAAAAATGATACCAGCGACAAAAATCATAATCTCTACGGAAACAGGTGGCGAGGGGACACCTTATCTGGAGAAGAAGGGGACGATAAGATATACGGTCGAGGAGGCAAGGATATCCTTAAAGGATTGGGTGGCAAGGATTACATTGATGGCGGTACCGGCAAGGATTACATTGATGGCGGTCCCGGCGACGATAGTCTTTATGGAGGTACCGGCAACGATAGTCTTAAAGGAGACAACGGCAACGACATCCTCAAAGGAGGTTCAGGCCGCGACAGCCTTTATGGAGGTACCGGCAACGATAGTCTTAAAGGAGACAACGGCAACGATAGTCTTTATGGAGAAAACGGCAACGACATCCTCAAAGGAGGTTCAGGCCGCGACAGCCTTGATGGAGGTCTTGGCCACGATAACCTTGACGGAGGTTCGGGCAACGATCACTTTCTAGCAGGTCCTGGCAACGATACCCTCAAAGGAGGTTCAGGCCGCGACAGCCTTGATGGAGGTCTTGGCCACGATAACCTTGACGGAGGTTCGGGCAACGATCACTTTCTAGCAGGTCCTGGCAACGATACCCTCAAAGGAGGTTTAGGCAAGGATACGCTCCACGGTGATAGCGGTAACGATAACCTTGACGGAGGTTCGGGCAAAGATTCCCTCTACGGAGGAGACAATGATGACATCCTCAATGGTGGTTATGGCTCTGATTACCTCAACGGCGGTTCGGGAAACGACGTTATCCAAGGATTTCAAAACTTCTGGAACTTGAAAAAGTTACAGGATTTATTCTACACGCGCTCGAACAACTATGAAGTTGATACTTTGAACGGAGGCTTGGGTAGCGATACTTTCGTTCTCACTGACGATAGAGGTGCTGGCTACCTAAACAGACCTGAACCCATAGGCGGCAAATTGCCCGGTGCTTATGCAGTCATCGAAGACTTTGAGAAGGGCATTGACAAAATTGATATGGGTTTTACAAACCCAAGCGTTCCCGATACGCTTCCAGGAAGTTCCTACGAAGGTTACACCTCTAGCGATGTAGTGATACTCAGCCCTCTCTCTGGGACTTTTGATTATGACGTACTCGCTGTTGTCAAGAACGTAGGGAATGTAGGTGGTTTAAACGCCCAGGATTTTCTTTACTAATTACTAGCAAACCAAACACCAGCAAAGATTTGTTAGGTTTTACTATCGTTCTAGCCAACCTAAATTTTAAGGTTCGTTATACCAAACCCGATCGAGAAAAAAAGTAGGAACGTTGCATAACAAAAATTCGTTTTCCTGACGGAATGCTACGCAAACATGTCGCACAGCAAAACGCCCCTACAAAACTATCTACTGTAACAAGACTTACGCAAAATCTGAAACCATACACCATCCGTAGGGGCGAATGGCATTCGCCCTTAGTAAATATGCTGGTCATGCGTAAGTTCTGTGCAAAATAAATATTACGACTCAAATCATATTTTTTGCCTTAGCTTAAATCAATAAATCAGAACTTAGGCAAATTCTTAGATAACACGCTATCTGTAGAGGGCGAATGCCATTCGCCCCTACAGGTGGACTGTTTTAACGCGAACAAACAACCCTATTTCAGATCAAAAATTCTTGTGTTACTGACAGTTTCTCTGAGTAAAGGTAGCGATCGCTCATTAAATGATAACCCTGTAGGGACGTTCCATGGAACGTCCCTACTTTGTCTCGATAGATTGTTTCTAGGATTTCTTGTGGTTCTGACATTTAATCTCCTGTTCTGATAATTGATAATTTACCCACAAAACTTCAACCCGGTTTTGCTTTTTTCCGTCGGTACGAGTATTAGTCGAATGAGCTTTTTTTGCTGGAGCATCAATACAATACCAATCTTGATAAAGCGTATCAAATAATTGACAATGATACCCAGAAATCGCAACTTTGCCTTGAACACTATGCAGCACTTCAGCTAATTTTCTATGTTCATCATCCGTCATTTCATATCCATAAGCTTTTGTATCCGTCCGCGAGTCGTGGGGATAAGGTGGATCGCAATAAAAAAGTGTTTCCTCGCTATCAAAACGTTTGATAACTTCAATAGCTGGAGAATTTTCAATTTGCACCCGCAGTAACCTTTGCACAATTTCCGATAACCCCTCTACACTACCTAACCAACGGGAAACAGCACCTGCCATTCCAGCTCTGGTTGTTAGCTTACAATGTGCCCAACGTCCTACACTCGCGGTTTGAGCTAATCCTGTTCTAACCTGTCTTGCTCGGACAAAAAAACGACGCGCACGTTCTAAATCAGAATTTTTTTCTGTAGGTGGTGTCAGCGCTATTTTAAATTCTTCTCTAGAAAAAGGAGTAAGAGCGATCGCTTGAATTAGTTCTTCCTGAGAGTCTCGTAACATTCTAAAAAAGTTAACAACTTCTCCATCTAGATCGTTATAGGTTTCGACAGCAGAGGGTTTTCTATTCAATAAAACTGCTGCCGAACCGCCAAAAGGTTCACAATAATGTTGCGTTTCTGGCAACAGTGGTAGTAACCAATCAAGATGATTAAATTTTCCTCCATACCATCCAAAAGCTATTAACTTACTCATTCTTGAAGTGAAATTTTAATTATTATTAAACAGTTAGTTTTTCAGTAGAATAAATGAAGAATAAACCTCATTAAAAAAATGATAACCCTGTAGGGACGTTCCATGGAACGTCCCTACTTTGTTTGAAAATTATACCCGCTCTTCAGAAACACCTTCTTTTCTTTTTTTCAAAGGAGTTTTAATGAACTTGATTTTCCCTTTCCATTCTTTCTCGAATTGCTTTTGTCTTTCTAACCAATCAGCTAATATTAATTCCGGATCGTAGTTAAAAGCTTTGGCGTGTTCTTCTCGAATTTTGTAAATTTCTTCTAAAATTTCATCAGGTAACATCATATTTTTTTCAAGTAATTGATACGGCGTACAAACTATTGGTAATTCATACCCAAAGTTAGTGCTAATTTCAGATAGTTTTTTCTGAATATTAGGGTTGGCAATATGGCGACAATTCCATGTTAAAAGATAGTCTAAACTATAAACAGTTGCTAGGGCAATATGCAACGCATCATCACTAGCTTTAAGGGGAAGATTAGTTTGTTGAAGAAACTCTTGAGTCAAGTTTGTAACAGTTTCATTATCAAAGAGAAAGGGAAGGTCTGTAATAACCTCTATTCTCTTTTGAGCCATTTCTGGGTCGCCCCTACCTGCCTCATCCAAGACTACTGGAGAGACATATATTTCAAAATTGCTTCGGCAATTATCCCACCATTCTCTGGTTACTGCCATATTAGCAGCAACAATTAGATTTTGGCTTGGTCTGGCGGTTAAATAGCCAATAACACTTGTTTCTAAATATAAACTTTCACTCATTGCTATTTAATTATTGTTCAAATTTACCTTGTTTAAACTTGCTCATAACTAAATTTTAACTTAATTTTATTCATTTATTGTCTTAATAATTTAAGATTACTCTGTTTAATAATTAATAAAATATGTTGATTGATACTAGACATTTATAGTATCTTGTTAAATTAATCTTAAATAAGAGATTATTTAGCTAAAGCCTATTTAAAATAGCTACAATATATTTGATCGGGACTTACACATCGATATGAAATAATACACCAATTGTAAGGCAATTAACCCCTACTATATAGAGAGAAATTTTCACAGAAAAAACAGTGATTTAAACACTCCACTATTTATCTAAATGTAATGAAAAATCAATTGCTATTATCAGAAGAATCAAAGTTATTTGATAGACAAAAATTAATCGCGATCGCATTATTATTCATAGCTGCAGTTGGGCTATCTTTTGCAGCAATATTTATTAAATGGAGTGAAATAGAAATTAGTCCAAATGCAACAGTTTTTAATCGTTTATGGATTGCGACTGTAGTTCTCGGTTTTGGGAATACTCTTAATTTTGTTTATCTAAAACTATCTAATAGACAATTAAATCTACAGTCTGTAGAAGATAGGCCTTACACAAAAACTGTTATTTTACTATTGTTAGGATTAGGTTTTAGTTATCTGGGATTTCAATCACTTTGGGCTTGGTCTATAACTCAAACAAGTATTGGTATTTCTACTGTCTTGCATAATTTTACTCCCATATTTACAACTTTGAGCGCATGGATTTTTTTCGGTCAGCGTTTTGAAGAAAAATTTTTGATAGGGATGGTAATAACCATTGTAGGAATAGTTTTTATTGGTATCGGAGATATACAAATAGCTAATGGTACAACTAATAAAATGTTAGGTGATGCAGCTGCCTTATTATCTGCAGTTTTCTATGCAGGATACTTACTGATAATAGAACAATTACGAAGCAAATTAAGTGCTACCAAAATATTAATGTGGAGTTCCTTAACTGGAGCTATTTTAATTTTACCTATCCTGATAGTTACTGGGGAAAAAATTTTTCCTTACTCATGGAACGGGTGGTTAGCCGTGATTTGTTTAGCTGTTATCTCCCAGGTTTTAGGACAGGGACTTGTCACTTATAGCCTCGATAAATTATCTGCCGGGTTTGTTGCCCTATTTTTACTTCTGGATCCAGTTCTGACAGCTATTGAAGCATGGATAATTTTCTCCGAAAGATTAAGTTTATTGGACTGGATTGCTTTTGTATTAGTTCTACTGGGTATTTATTTAGCTTTATCCAGTAAATCTTCTATTCAGCAAGAATAATTCATAACTTCAAGTTATTATTTATTTTGATTGGGAAACAGAAGGTAGATGATAATATTTGACAGTAAACGGACACTTGTTCCATGTCTCAATATTCGTAATAGGCAAAGGCTGGAAGCTTCTAGCATTCCTGGTTTAAAAGATGTCTGGCACTTCCTAAAAATGTCTACCCTGATAGATATGTACCTCAAAATTGCTTTCAGTCATGCACTGTAGCAGGAAATTTTGCCAGTGAAGATATTGTCTCCGTTATGTGGCAGATTTTGCGCTGGATAGAAGAAGATATTGGGGGTGTAGAAGCAATGGAGAAGATTAACTGGCAAAAATCTTCCGCTCTCTATGATTTTATTGATGCAACGCCTTTATTTGATTGTCCTGTCGAAGTTGAGTCGCGATCGCGCATGAATGTAGTTTTTAAGTTGCCGACAAAAAGCTTGGAACAACAGTTCATTCAGGAAGCATTTGAATCTGGACTTGTGGGTGTAGCTGGACATCGTACTCAGGGAGGATGTCGTGTCAGTCTTTATAATGCTGTTACTATAGATGCAGTTAAAAATTTGATTGAATTTATGGACAAGTTTGCTCAAAAAACGAATTATTAAAAACCTGCTTGATTGTACATAGATTCAGTTAGTTCATAATCATTATTTTGGTTTATTGGTTGTGATGTTCTGGAACCAGATTTAATATTATAATCTTGGAAAAAAATGTAGAGACTTTCTATGGAAAGTCTCTACAAAAGTTTGAGTAAAAAAAGGGGATGATAGGAGGTAATCTCGTGCTACCTCTGATATTGCTTCCTTCTAATCCGCTCCAGACCTACAATAACTAAATTATCGGGATTTGATATAATCTAAAGCTCAAGTATAAAATATAGATTTATTATCAAAAATGTCAAATACTTATAATTCTACTAATATACAACCTTCAAACGTAACTTATTTATTTATTGATGGAAGTTATCTAAGAGAAAGTTATATAGATACCACTTATAAATGGTTTGGAAATGAAGTCGAAAATGACAATATTAACATTGATTTTAATGCCATCAAAAATTTTTTTGATGCTCGGAAAGTTTTCTATTATGACTATATAAATCGGATTCAACGTAAGGATGAGGAAAAAATAGATTTTGAAGATCGTGTATCTCAACAAAAAGATTATTTTAATTACATTCGTTCTCTAGAAGAATATCACGTTAAGCTAGGAAATTTTACAAAAACAAAAAAAGGTCAAAAAGAAGCTAGCATTCTCCTCACAGTAGACATGATGAATCACGCTATTCGCAACAATATGACAAAAGCAGTTTTACTATCTGGAGATAAGGATTTTAAACCACTTCTTGAAAGTTTAGTTAATATGGGAATGGTTGTATATGTATCTTCCGAAGTTCGTTCAACTTCATCAGAGCTGAAATATGCGGCTGATTCTTACATTCCACTGTCATTTTTTGACTACTATAAATGGTCCTCTCCCGAACTGAAAAATAAGTATCCAATGCCTAAAATTGAAACATATAAAACTCCATTTTTAGGTCGAGGTATAGAAAAATTTACGGCACTATCAGACACTAAAATAGGTAAGAAATTTGGAGGTATGGTCAAAGTTTATGAACCTCAAAATGCTCAGTTGCTCGATCGCGGAACAGCTAAAGATTACGAAGTTAAATTATTTCAAAAAGATAGTGAGTTTATCCTCTTCTTTAGAAACATAGAAGATGGTTCTACTTTTCAAATGACTTTGAATAATCAGGATAGATTAGAACTTTACTATGCTTTGGAATCTGGGAAAAAAATTAAGTGGGATTAATTCAGTTATCAGTTATCAGTTATCAGTTATCAGCAAAATTGTAGGGTGCGTTAGACTGCAAAAAATTCAGACTATGAAAGGGATTCAATAATCCGTCGTAACCCACTATTTTAGATTTCTCAGTCTCTGAAGTTTTTTAGATGAAACAGTTGCTATAATTATCAAATATTTAAAAAGTAATTATCATCAAGATATAAAAAAACTATAGAAAGTAACTACTTGATTTTAATTCAAATATCTGCCGCCTTTTTTGCTTCTTCTAACCAACTATCAAACAACTCTTGATTCTTTTCAACCCACTCTTTAGCATGGCGACGGATATCCTCTGGAGAATTTTCACCATCTTTAATATATAGACTTTCAACATTCATATCCTCAGCAGGAATTTGCACCAATTCAAACCAATGTTTGGCAACTGGGTTAGCTGCTAAAAATTTTTTATTGGCAAAAATTTGCTGGTTATCAACAATAAATCCAAGATTTTTACCTTCTATAGTGGTGTCTTTTACTGTGATATTTTTCAGAGATTCTGGAAGAGAGGTAAACGGAACTTCCAACCAAATTATATCTTGATCTGGTTTTAAGACTGTAGATACCCAGTGAGGATTATAAGCTAAGTAGAGAACGCTTTTCCCTTGCTGGTAGCGAGTAATAACATCTGCAAGTAAAATAGTGTATTGTCCTCGATCTTGTTCAACTGTATCTTCTAATCCATAAGCTTTGATGTGATGGTCGATTATTATTTCACAAAACCAACCAGGATTACAACCTACTAAATTAGCTTTACCATTACCATCGGAATCAAATAGTTGAGCAATTTTTGGATCTTTTAATTGTTCAATATTAGTAATGTTATATTTATCGGCAGTTTTTTTATCAATTTGATACCCATGTATTGTATTAGGAACCAGAACTCCTAATTGCTCTAACTTTTTTTCACCCCCAACATTATTAAAATATTCTTGGCGTGTTTTTTCAAAGTCGGTAACACTATAATCTATGTCACCATTAGCAACAGATAAATAAATAGCAGGGTAGTCAATTTCTATCGGTTTTTCAATCTGATAACCAAGTTTTTCCAGACCAATATTTACAATTTCGGTTTGGAAATGTTCTTCAATCCAATTACTATGGGCAGCACTAACTTTAGTTTTTTTCACAGACGAAGTTGATTTACAGGCAATTACACTTATCAACAAAGTTGTCAAAATTATTCCTAAAGTAAATTGCCTCAATTTTTGTTTCATTAAACAGTTGTAATAAAGTTACGATAAAGATTATTTAGTTAGAATATATCCTCAAACTCTCAATTACCCAAAAAATTTATAAAACCTTAAGTATTTTTCAAGGGAATAGGATTCAATAATTAATAATTAATAATTAATAATTAATAATTACCTCTTCTGAAAAATAAAAGGATTGGTTTAAAAGATTTTTTTTTATTTTTTCTCCTTAAAAGTAGAGATTTAAAAGCTTTAGTTTCGGTAAATAATTTATAATTTATGTACGATAATTGGTTTTATTTTTTATTCTTGGAGAGGTATTTTTAGTTATCAGTTATCATTTATCAGTATCTTTCACTCATTATTTGGAAATATGAAAAAATTTGATGGAGCTGAGTTGAGAGGTAGGAAGCAAGAGGTATTTTTAGTTATCAGTTATCAGTAGCGATCGCTAATTATTTTGAGATATGAAAAAATCTGATGGAGCTGAGTTGAGAGGTAGGAAGCAAGAGGTATTTTCAGTTATCAGTCATCATTTATCAGTATCTTTCACTCATTATTTGGAAATATGAAAAAATTTGATGGAGCTGAATTTAGAGGTAGGAAGCAAGAGGTATTTTTAGTTATCAGTTATCATTTATCAGTATCGTTCACTAATTATTTTGAGATATGAAAAAATCTGATGGAGCTGAGTTGAGAGACAGGAAGTCAGAAATATCTACAGCCAATATTTGTCTCAATGGTATAATGTTGTAGGTAAACCTTAAAAGAGTTAACCATTGGTACGATGAAACTAATATTTTCCCAACCCTATCTTTCTTTAGCATTGTCTCTATTGTCAGGATTATGAGTTCAAACCTTCTGTGGATATTTGTTAAAATAGTTTTACCTTTAATGCCTATAGTAATTAATTTTATTTTTATTAGGATAATGGGCAGTGATAAGAAGTGGTATCAAATTCTAACAGGTGGCGAGTTATTCATTTTTTCTACTACAATCTCTGCTTCTGCTATTGGGGTTACTTTTTTTCAAGGTACTTTAGATAATTCTTTAGGAAATTTAATATTTTGTATTCTTCTTTTAACGCTCATATTTTCTACTTCTTTATTTGGCTTCGGTAGATTCATAAAACTTGACGAAAACAAAATAGGCAAAATAAAAAATGAAGAATTATATGCTATTGCTTCAATTGCTTGTGCAATAGCAGCAATTTTTTGTAGTTACTGTATAAATTTTTTATCAGGTACAATAAAATGAATAATTCAACAATTCAAGGATTGACAAAACAAGAAGAAACTCTATTTTGGGGTTTAATTAACAAAATATTACCTCAAAAATTATTACTAGAAGAATCATCTACTTCTACAGAAAAACAATTCCAATTAAATTTCAAGGTAGATGAGAATGGTTCAATAGATGTAGACTCTATCCAATTGCAATTGGTGGAAACTAAGCCAATTTCTCTATTTGAAGAATCTTCTATAAATGAAGGAAAACAAACAGGAATTACAAATGAACAAATAGGATTCATAAATGCAGGAAAGCAAATAAATGCAGGAAAGCAAATAGGAATAGAAAAGAAAGAAGAACCTAAGCATAGTTTGGAGCAATCTATGTCTCCTCCCCCAATTATTTCTACTATTTTCTATGTAATTTCTGTTGCAGCATTTACTTTAGGGTTCATAGTTATCCCTGGAATAATAATCTGGATAGTAACAAATTCTGTTATAAGAACAATACTTGGTGTAATAGGATGGATATTATGCATAATGGTTGCAGTGGGACTTTTTAATGGTAAGACTAATTGGATGATTATTATAAGTGCATTTACTGGTTTATTGATCATCATATTATTGGCAATTTTTCCATAGAAACTTTGGTTTTTCTGAACTAGATGGAAGAAAATTTGTCACTGAATTTTACCCGACACTTCAAATCAACTTGCAACGATATTTCTATATAGCAATCCTCAATAGGTTGTAATATTTTTGGGTAGGGGTTTGGTCTCCCAACCCAGACTAAAATGGGATTTATCTGACCAAACCCCTACAGTTTTTTTTGACAAATTATTTCAGATTGCTGTATCTGTTTCAGCACAAGAAACTTTGGTCTTTCTGAACTAGATAGAAGAAAATTTGTCACTGAATTTTACCCTCCACTTTAAATAAACTTGCAACTATATTTCTATATAGCAATCTTGGATAGATTGTCAGATTTTTGGGTAGGGATTTTTTCTCCTTTCCCCAGACTAAAATGAGATTTATCTGACCCAACCCCTACAGTTTTTTTTGACAAATTATTGAAGATTGCTGTATCTGTTTCAGCACAAGAAACTTTTGTATTTCTGAACTAGATAGAAGAAAATTTGTCACTGAATTTTACCCTCCACTTTAAATAAACTTGCAACGATATTTCTATATAGCAATCTTGGATAGGTTGTCAGATTTTTGGGTAGGGATTTTCTCGACTTTCCCCAGACGAAAATGAGATTTATCTGACCCAACCCCTACAGTTTTTTTTGACAAATTATTGAAGATTGCTGTATCTGTTTGAGCAAAATAAAGTTTTGTCTTTCTGAACTAGATATTAGAAAATTTATCACTGAATTTTACTCTCTACCTTAAATCAACTTTCAACGATATTTCTATATNTTTTTTGGTAGGGGGAGGAGTCAGTCCTCAGTCCTCAGTCCTCAGAATTTACGGGAAGTTTAGAGGAGGGAGTCGGAAGAATGTCCGTTATTTTTTCTGTCAAGTGTGAGCCTTTAATACTAACTTTTTGAGCCTGAGTTACCTAAAAGCTGGCACTTTTTAAATACCATTACAGGCTAAAACCTTGATCTGTAAATACTTTCTGATTTAATCAGCAACCCCTAATTATACTCATACTACTGCTTTAGAGAGTCAGATTCTCAAAAAGGCTAAAGCTCCTAGTTTGGTAGGGGGTTTGGAGACCAAACCCCTACGGAGTAATAATTATACCCATACTACTGCTTTAGAGAGTCAGATTCTCAAAAAGGCTAAAGCTCCTAGTTTGGTAGGGGGTTTGGAGACCAAACCCCTACGGAGTAATAATTATACCCATACTACTGCTTTAGAGAGTCAGATTCTCAAAAAGGCTAAAGCTCCTAGTTTGGTAGGGGGTTTGGAGACCAAACCCCTACGGAGTAATAATTATACCCATACTACTGCTTTAGAGAGTCAGATTCTCAAAAAGGCTAAAGCTCCTAGTTTGGTAGGGGGTTTGGAGACCAAACCCCTACGGAGTAATAATTATACCCATACTACAGAATTTGATATGATAGAACCCATTTGGTATTTTTGACATTGTAAAATATTAGCTCACAAAAAAATCCATGGTGAAAAAATCAAACTTTTTAATTGCTGGTGCAGCCCTTATTGTAGCAGGCAGTATTACCACATATCTTTACTTTAGAAGTGTAACAGCGAAGGTCTCTAGTCCCCTCAAAACCGCTCAAGTTGTGCCAGAATCGGCAATTATGGCCACCTTTTTCCACCCTAATCAAAAAGCCATAACTAAATTACAACAATTTGGTACTCCTGAAGCTAAAGAATTGATTAGTCGGAGTTATGCAGAATTTCAGCAAGAAAATTTAGCTGAGACTAATATTGATTGGGAAAAAGATATTAAACCTTGGGTGGGAGGGATAATGTTGGCTTTTGTTCCTGCTGAGGAGGGGCAAGGTACCGATCCTGTGAATATTTTGATGGTGGTGGGAATTAAAAATAAATTCCAAGCTTTGAGATTTGCTACTAAGTTACAAGGGGAAGATGAGAGTCAGGTAATAAAGAGAGAATATCAGGGGGTGACTATTCGAGAAGTTACCGATGAGACTGGGAAAACTTTTAATTTGGCAATTTTAGGAGATTATTTGGCGATCGCTCCCATGGCAGGAGCAGTTGAAGCTGCTATTGATACGTTTCGGGGTGAAAGTTCTTTGGCGATGAGAGAGAATACTGCTAAGAGTTTGCAGGAAAGTGCGGGGGTGGAAAATGCTATTGCTACTGTTTTTATTCCTAATTATGGTCAGTTTGTCAGAGAGTTTGCTGATGAGTTGCCGGAAAATCAAAAGTTGTCTGCTGCGAGTTTAGAGCAGTTCGAGGCAATAGATTCGATGGTGATGGGAATAGGGGTTGATGATGGGGGGGTACGGTTACGAGCGCTGACTAAGTTCGTTTCTCCGTTGTCTCCAGAACAGACTAAACCTGTGTCTGGGAAAATTTTGCAACGGTTTCCTGCGGAGACGATGATGTTGATGAGTGGGATGGGTATTAGTCAAGCTTGGGCAGAGTTTACCAGTCAAGCAGAGAATAATGAAGATTTGCAAGATGTTGTGGAGGAAGTGAGAAGTCTATTTGTGGATTTTGGTTTGGATGTAGATCGAGAGGTGTTTGGTTGGATGGATGGAGAGTTTGCTTTAGGTTTGATTGCATCTAACCAGGGAGTTTTGGCAACTACTGGGTTTGGGGGAGCCATGGTTTTTGAGACGAGCGATCGCTCTACTGCTGAGAAGTTGATCGAGAAGTTAAATTTGATGGCGACAGAAAATGCGGGGTTAGCATTAAGGGAAATACAGGTGGGACGGCAGTCGGTGACTCAGTGGCAGGTAGCAGGTATTGGTGCATTTTTGGGGTATGGGTGGTTGGATGACAATTCTTTATTTGTGGTATTAGGAGAACCTTTGATGGAGGGGATAGTTAATATGTCTGGCGATCGCTTGATTGGGAGTGAAGGTTTTGAGCAAATTACGGGGACTTTGCCAGAGTCGAATCAGGGTTATTTTTATTTGGATATGGAGCGGACGATGGTTTGGGTAAATCGTTATCCGTTTGCGAATGTGGTAATACCATCGGACTTGAAGGCAATTTTGAATTCTATTCGGGGTATTGGGGTGACGTCAAGTTGGTCTGATGATTTGACGAATGAGATGGAGATGTTGGTGGCGTTTTAGTTAAGCTTTCAGCTTTCAGCTTTCAGCTTTCAGCTCAGGTTCATTATTGTAGGGTGCGTTAGAAGGTTTAAATTCAAACTATGAAAGGAATTTGGCAATCCGTCGTAACGCACCATTAGATTTTGTAGTTAACCAATTTGGAAATAAAAAGCCTGAACAGGTTTCAATCCCTAAATAGGGATTAGGGTTTCCAGAGTGAAAAGTCTAACATAAAAGATATGATAGACGATTTGTTTCAATCCCTAAATAGGGATTAGGGTTTCCAGAGGAACCAGTAAGTACATTTTTACAGGCACAAAATCGTTTCAATCCCTAAATAGGGATTAGGGTTTCCAGAGATTCGATATCTCTATAGGAGGCGGCGACAACAATTGGGTTTCAATCCCTAAATAGGGATTAGGGTTTCCAGAGTCAGTTTTTCCAATTCCAGTGGAGTAAGCAAAGTTGGTTTCAATCCCTAAATAGGGATTAGGGTTTCCAGAGTTATGTCTATCTCCAAGAACGAAATCTCTATCTTTTCGTTTCAATCCCTAAATAGGGATTAGGGTTTCCAGAGCGGAGAAAAAAATTGTTTCAAGCTGTATCAGACTTTTTCGTTTCAATCCCTAAATAGGGATTAGGGTTTCCAGAGCTATTTAAGGGATTAAAAATTAACCGTCATACTAAAGTTTCAATCCCTAAATAGGGATTAGGGTTTCCAGAGTTTTTTGTAGCTGGCTGTCTTGAAGAATTATTTTGGTCTAAGTTTCAATCCCTAAATAGGGATTAGGGTTTCCAGAGACAAAGATGGTAAGAGAAGTATAATTGAGTTTTCAGACAGGTTTCAATCCCTAAATAGGGATTAGGGTTTCCAGAGGAACTAGCAGCTATTTTAGCGTTATATCCTTTATGTTTCAATCCCTAAATAGGGATTAGGGTTTCCAGAGTCGAAGATCTGGTAAAAATAAAAAGAGAAGGCAGAATGTTTCAATCCCTAAATAGGGATTAGGGTTTCCGGAGTTAATGATATTGCCATATGTGCTATATATAATAAATAGCAGTTTCAATCCCTAAATAGGGATTAGGGTTTCCAGAGCCATCGGTGGTGGTGATAATAACTGGCAAACGTTTGTGTTTCAATCCCTAAATAGGGATTAGGGTTTCCAGAGAGTTCCGATCCAGAACTACGACGTAGCAAGGGTTTCAGATACCCAAGAATACCAATTCCTTTGATTTTATCATCAACAAGGCTAATTTTGCCAAAATTACGAGCCTCAAACCCGCTCCTAGCATGGCATCGACGCAGTTGAACGAAATAATCAGCATTTCAGCGATTTTGCCAAGTGCGTCGATGGGGGTCTATGCAAAGATGAAAAACCACCCTTCAGCCACCCTTAAAGACTAAGAAATGACTAAAAACATATTACTATTTATTTTTCGAGGTTCTAAACTGTAAATATACTAACCTGTACTTTTCATCCCTGTCAAGTGGACGAAAAAATCAATTTTTAATATTCCTTTTTATCAATTATCATTTATCAGCTTTTAGTTTTTAGTTTTCAGTACCTCCTACTGAAATTAGTTATCAGTTATTAGACGTACCAATAGCGTTTATGCGTAATTCCTATTAATCTGTGCATCCGTGGCATAATCTGTGTGAGCGCCTTGACATACTCCCGACGTTGCCCTTACGGGACTTATAGGGATTCTTCAGTCTGGGAAACCCTGACCGCTGTTTAGACAGAGGTGATGTCCTCCCCCTGTTTTGACTTTTACAATAACAAAATGCTCTTAGCTTGTCAAGGGCATATGAACGTTTAGCTTATGAAGGTATCCGAATCCTGGCCCTGGCTTTCATCCCGACGCTCCCCCTCCCCCCTATGCACGGGGGGTTAGGGGGGATGGAGAGCGCGGGACTTCCCGCCAGGAAAGTTAACCCAACAACCACTTAACTAATCCGTACATCCGTGGCATAATCTGTGTGAGCGCCTCAACCCAACAACCACTTACTTCATCTCCAGATTCCTGTAGGGGCGATTTCCTACGGAATGCTCCGCAAACGCGAATCGCCCCTACAACCAAAATATTACAACTAAACAAAAATTAGAATTGCCATATCATGGAAAATTTATCAACAATAGAAACAGCCGCAAATTCAATTGTCAAAAAATCCGCTAATAAACCATCTCCAGATTCCGTTATCTTAGCACTTATTGAAATTGAAAAACAGTCAAAAAAAGAGAAACAAACCTATCAACTTCAGCAACTATCAGGAAATTGGCAATTATGCTTTGTTACTGGCACGAAAAAAACCAGAGAAAAAGCAGGTATTGTATTAGGAGCAGGACGTTATATTCCCAATTGGGTAAAAATTACACTCTCCTATTCTGCTCCTATCAATACTTCTGAAATTCCCCAACAAATAGAAACAGGTACCGTGGAAAATACCGTCGAATTTGCTGGTTTAAAATTATCTCTTTCGGGACCCACAAAATTTATAGACAAAAAAAATATTCTAGCTTTTGACTTTACAAAAATTACAGTCAAATTATTCGGGGGAAAACTCTATTCTGGATATATTCGAGGAGGAAAAGAAAGCGAAAATAAATTTGCCACAGAAAGTGTAGGTAAGCAAGCATTTTTTGCCTACTTTTTGATTCAAGAAAAATTTATTGCTGCTAGAGGAAGAGGAGGAGGATTAGCGATTTGGGGAAAATTGGAAAATTAGAATTGTGAGAATGAGTCAGTAGTCAGGAAACAGAATTAAAAATTAACAAATAGGAAATTTTTCAATTCTTACAGCAATGCATGAGGTTAGTGAGGTACAGTGTAACACAGCCTTCAAGGCTGTAACAACCTGGAAGGTTGAACTGCCAAAATTACTAACAGGTTTCCAGCTTTTAACAAATAGTAAAGCTTTGTACCTCACGCGCCTCCGAAACTACTGTAAATTTAGTCACAGTAATAATTTAACTTCTGAATTCTGAATTCTAAATTTTAAATTCATTCAAGCCGTTAATTCATCGTAGTGGACTGTTTCAGCTAAAACTGTGCACTAGATTCTCTCCCTTGTCTCCCTTGTCTCCCTTGTCTTCCTTGTCTCCCTTGTCTCCCTTGTCTTCCTTGTCTCCCTTGTCTCCCTTGTCTCCCTTGTCTCCCTTGTCTCCCTTGTCTCCCTTGTCTTCCTTGTCTTCCAATCAAAAAGTAATGCACCATTTAAGATGAAACAGTCCAGTAGGCATCTTGCCTGTGTGGAATAGGCCAGCGGACATGATATAATTTAACATTTTGCCTAAGTCCTGACCAAATCTTAAAAAGTTTGCTATATATTCTTGTAATAGTGGGGAGGTGGGGAGATAAGAACAAAAATTATAGTATTACTCTTCAGAAATGGTATTATTGACATATTGATAATTTTCCGTTCTACTAAACTTACCCTGAGGAGAACATTTTTATTATAGCAGTCGAAGCAAAGATTAGGACGCATCAAAAGCCTAAAACCCAGACAAAGCCAGATTTTTCCTTCTGCCTCCCTCTCAAAGGGGGGTAGGGGGGATGCTCTGAGCATAAATGTCTTTTGCTATATAGGTAATTAATGACAGCATAGTACAGAAGTAGGTCAATTTTATTCAACAGATTTTACCGTTCCATGGCTAACACGATCAACCAACATTTCCATCATGGCATATTCATCATCATTTAGATAACCAGTCAATAATACACGCCGAATCTGTTGGCGTTCACCGCTAGTAATAACACTAGAGGACATTACTTGACTGAATACTTCCTCAAGTAGAGTTTTTGCTGGTGATATATTGAATAAGCTCATATAAATTATTAACTAATGATTAATTAAAACTGATACTTTATATTATTAGGGTTTTTATAATTAGATAGGGTGATTTGAGTAATGATTAGTTAATGATTCTTGTCAACTTAATTTGTAGTTGATGTCATAGGTTTGATGTGAGTATGTTCTGTTTTTTTGGTGATGTTCGTCACTGATCTTAAATCTGGTTGCGAACCGGCACATAAAATTAGCTGAGGTAAAAGACAGCAGGCAAGAGGTGAAGCATATTTGCCGGCTTTCTATTAAAACTGCTGGTGCTATAGTTATTAGTATATTCAGGGTTGTCTGTGAATATTGTAATTGTTTATTATTATATAGAATCCGGTTATATAGTATATGTTGATAATTCTATAATTTTCAGTATTGAATCTCCCGTACGGACGCCCTTATGCAACGTCTCTACCCTACTCCCAACTATACAATAACTATTCAACCGGATTTGATCTTAGACCTCTGCAGAAAAGATGGAATAAGGAATATGGGGAAATAATTGATAATTGCTCTACGATAATTGATTTAATTTTTTATGATTGGAGATGTCTATTGATTTGACCAATAAATAAGGTTTTAAGTCTCCGCCTTCAGGCCAAAAGAGGTGCTAATAACTGATAACTGAAATTGCACTTAGCAGAACCTAGAAGTAGGTAAATCTCATTCAACAAGTTTTACCCATCCACGGCGAATACAATAAGCAAGTCTGTTAATGATAGCATATTCATCATCATCCAGATCGTCACCGGATAACACACTCTGAATCAGTTGATGTTCATTGGTAGTCATAACACTAGAGGACATCACTTGAGTAAATACTTCCTCAAGTACAGTTTTTGCTGGAAGTACACTTTTTGCTGGTGATATATTGAGTAATCTCATGTAAATTATTAACTAAGGAATAACTAAAACTGAAAACTCATTATATTATCCTTTTGTAATTAGATTGGGTGATTTTAATAATCATTTAACTTGTCTTTGGCCTCTGACAATCGCGCTTTTCTCCTTCCTCCTACAGCTAGGTGTCTAGTTTTTGGCCAAAGAGCGATCGCGAAGTGTGGCGTCAACTATATCGCTTCCAACTCAGGTTGGACACAAAGAGCTTGTAATATAGAATCCGGTTAAATACTTATCATATCTGTGAAGCGAAGGCAGAGGGCAGAAGGCACAAGGGAAGGAGTCAAGTTAAAAGGCAGAAGTTTTCCCATAACTAATTATCTGGACTAGATATCAAACCCTTTCCCATTGGTTTGTAGTTAAGATCATAAGTTTTAATGTGAGTGTATCTGTGTTTGTTAGTGATGTATGTCATCGGTATTAAATCCGGTTGTAAAACATCACATAAAGTTAGCTGAGGCAAAAGGTAACAGGCAAAAGAGGAAGTATGACTTGTTTGAAGGTTCTCTATTAAAACTGCTGATACGATAGTTATGAGTATATCTAGAGTTGTACCTGAATATTGTAATTGTTTATTCTTGAATTGGCCAAAAAATAAGGTTTCAATTCTCCAACTTCAGGCAGACAAAGGTGCTGATAACTGATAACTGAAATGGTACTCAGCATAGTATAGAAGTAGGTCAATTTCATTCAACAAATTTTACCGTTCCACGGCTAACACGATCAACCAACTTTTTCATAATAGCATATTCATCATCATCTAGATAACCAGTCAATAATACACGGCGAATCTGTTGGCGTTCATCGCTAGTAATAACATTGGAGGACATCACTTTACTGAATACTTTTTCAAGTACATTTTTGGTTGGTTGCATATTGAGTAAGCTCATATAAGTTATTAACTAATGATTAACTAAAGCTGATATCAAATCCGGTAGTATTGCTATAATTCAATTCCTGTCAAGGTTCGGTTTTGCTGACCAAACCTTGCTTGGGAATTTTGGCCTCTTTGAGAATCTCCGAAATCCAAAGCAAGCGGATTCGATCTGATACTTTTATTATTAGGGTTTTTGTAATTATACGGAGTGATTTGAGTAATAGTTAGTTAATGATTGTTATCAATTGAATTTCTAGTTAATATCATAGGTTCGATGTGAGTGTATTTGTGTTGCTTGGTGATGTTTGTCACTGGTATAGCGCTAGGGAACATTTAACTGGGAAGATTTAACTGGGAACAGCAGACTTTTAAAGGCTTTTTCTTATAGGGAAATGCTCCGCAAACAGGATTTATATCATGTCCGGTTGAATACTTATAAATAAAAATGGAGGAGTCAGGAGACAGGAGACAGGAGACAGGAGAAAAGAATGTACCAGGAGAAAGAAATGGTTTTATCACTAATTATCCGGACATGGTATTAGAAATATCCTAACCTTACAGCGCTTTTCGGATTGATGAACCACATCGTCACAACCAAAACCCCGTAGGGACGTTCCATGGAAGGTCCCTACTGTGGTCTACTGAAATGAAAACCGCTGTAATGCGTAGTGCTATATTAAATCTCTACGTCCAAGTTATATCAAATCCGGTAGTATCGATATCAAAAAGCAGAGAAACCGGGAAAAGTATCAAATGCCCTACAATTGCTGACATTACAGCGCTTTTCAAATTGATAAACCACAGTAGGGGCAAATGGTATTTGCCCTCACAAGGTTTTGGTTATGACGATGTGGTTCACTCGTCTGAAAAGCGCTGTAATCTCCTACACACCCTGTTTCTGATAACGCTTCCGTTGCCAAGCGGATTTGATCTTACAGCAATTTCGGAGGCGCGTGAGGTACAAAATTTTGTTACTGGAAGCCGGTTAATAGTTTTGGTAACACAAGCATCCTGCTTGTTACAGGCAAGATGCCTGTGTTACCAATCTTTTTACAGGCAAGGTGCCTGTGTTACCAACTGTAAGTCAGTATCCTCATGCATTGCTGTAAAAGTCAAAAGGCAAAAGTCATGCATTAATCTCTGATCGCCTCCATCATGCTTGAAATTCCCAACTTTTCCATAGTTCGCAAATTGTCAGCTACAAGTTTTCACATCTTTTTCCATATAGAAAGTAAAAATGTTTGTATAAATCTTTTATTTTTGTATTATAGCAGGGAACAGGGAACAGGGAACAGGGAACAGTTAGAAAAACATTTCCCAGTCTAAGGTTCATCATCAGTCCATGTCCTAAGCAACTCTTTCTCAGCTATATTTACAATTTGCATAAATTAAAAAATTACTAACTAAAACTTACATTTTTATGATTAATAATTTGGCAATTACAGCACTTTTAAGGATTAATTTCTATCTTTGCAGTTCAGGCATCTTGTCTGTAAGAAGCAAGATGCTTGTGTTACTAAAATTACTAAATGAAATTTTGTACCTCACGTGCCTCCGAAATTGCTGTAAATAGACTAATTTAAGTAATAATTTAGTTAGTAATTGTTCTGAATTAAAAATGTGAAGATTTTTTTGACGATTTACCGAAAAATCAAGGTATAAAGCCTCTCCATTCATGGAGAAAACAGAATTTTTTTTTTAGCCTTACCTCTCCCTAAAAGCTATCCCTTATAAGGAACTCCTGAAAACCTTGTGGGGAGGGTGGGGAGAATGGGGAGGATGGGGAGGTGTGGGGAGTAATAATCTTCAAAAAAACGTATTTTTCAATACACTTTTCTGATGAAAAAGCCACTCAAACTACCTCCACATAACTTCTCATTTTTGTCAAGTTTTATGTTAATAAAGATGTTGATAAAGCAGAGCAAAAAAAGGGAGAGGTAATTAATAATTATTAATTATTGAACAGATTTACAGACAAGCTTCAATTGTTGCTAATACTGACTGAGATAAACTAGGTAAGTCATAACCTCCTTCTAGACCAAATAATATTTTGCGGGTTATTTGCAAACAATATTTTGTAAATAATCCATAGTCTTTTGGTTGTAAAGAAATACCTGCTAATGGATCGTCATGGTTAGCATCATAACCAGCACTAACAATTAATAAATCTGGTTGAAAGTTAGCTAAAAAGGGTATGACTTTTTCCTCGAAAATAGGTTGATAAATAGCCATTGTGCTACCTGGTGACATAGGTATATTTAGTACATTATTGTACGCACCACGTTCGTTAGCAGATCCTGTTCCTGGATAACAGGGAGATTGATGCAGAGAACAGTAGACTATATTTTCATTAGTTTCTACAATTTCCTGAGTGCCATTACCATGATGTACATCCCAGTCGAGAATGGCAACTTTGTTAATGTCTGGTTTTTCTAGGGCGTAATGAGCGGCGATCGCTGCATTGGAAAACAAGCAAAATCCCATACTCCGTTCACTTTCAGCATGATGTCCGGGAGGTCTTGCCAAGACAAAAGCAGGTTTCCCATTTGCTAACACTAAATCAACCCCATCTAACCAAGCACTTACTGCTAACAATGCCACATCATAACTTTTAGCAGAAACTGGTGTATCCCCATCTAGATAACCACCACCTTGTTTAGCTATTCCTGCTACTAATCCAATCTGAGTACGAGAATGAACTTTTCTTAGCAGTTTCTTCAATGATGGATTGCGCTGTTCTACCGGAGTAGGTGACTCCCATTGGAGTTGGCCATTTTCAAAAGGAAAAGCTTTGAGAGTTTCGACAATAGCAGTTAAACGTTCTGGTCGTTCTGGGTGTCGTATACCAGTTTTGTGTTCGAGAAATTCATCGGAGTAAATAACAGAAACCATATTACAAATATAAAGATTAGAGGTTGTCCAATTGACTCAAAATTTTAACTAAAATTATACCAATATTTGAACTTTTCATCCAACTAAAAATATCTTCCTATATCGGATTGATTTTAGGCAAATCTTTAAACAAAACGTGCTATAATTTTAGATATAAACAGCATAATTTTTTAATTATACCGAAGTTAATTGGAGGAAATCCGATTTTTTTTGGTTTGTTGCTAGTGAATTATAAATTTAATGGAGTTTTTCATTATATGACTACTGCTGAGTCGCGAATTGTACCAACCGATCTGCGCAACGAAATGTCCCAATCATACCTGGAATACGCCATGAGTGTAATCGTAGGTAGGGCGTTGCCAGATGCTAAAGATGGTCTCAAACCTGTGCATCGTCGGATACTTTATGCTATGCACGAATTAGGTTTGACTCCAGATCGCCCTTTCCGAAAATGCGCTCGTGTAGTTGGAGAGGTGCTGGGTAAATACCACCCCCACGGCGATACGGCAGTGTATGATGCTTTGGTACGAATGGCGCAAGATTTTTCGATGCGATCGCCTCTTATTCAAGGTCACGGTAATTTTGGTTCTGTAGACAATGACCCCCCTGCTGCGATGCGTTACACGGAATGTCGTCTGCAACTGCTAACTACTGATGCTATGTTGCGGGATATTGACTCGGAAACGGTAGATTTTGCTGATAACTTTGATGGTTCTCAACAGGAACCGTTGGTACTTCCTTCTCGCGTTCCCCAACTATTCCTGAACGGTTCTTCTGGAATTGCCGTGGGGATGGCAACTAATATTCCTCCCCATAATTTGGGAGAGTTAATTGATGGTTTGGTGGCACTAATTCACAATTCAGAAATCAATGAGAACGAATTAATGCAACTTATTCCGGGTCCTGATTTTCCGACAGGTGCTCAAATACTAGGTAAGTCGGGGATTAGGGATGCTTACACCCTCGGTCGCGGTTCCATCACCATGCGGGGTGTCGCTAACATAGAAACTATTGAACAACGGGGTCGTCCTGACAAGGAAGCTATTATTGTCACTGAGTTACCATACCAAACGAACAAAGCAGCATTAATTGAAAAAATTGCGGAACTGGTTAATGACAAAAAAATTGAAGGTATTTCTGATATCCGGGATGAGAGCGATCGGACTGGAATGCGCATTGTTATCGAATTGAAACGAGATGCTTATCCGAGAGTTGTACTGAATAATCTCTACAAACAAACTCCCCTACAAGCAAATTTCGGAGCTAATATTTTAGGATTGGTAAATTCGGAACCCCAGTTATTAACTCTGAAAAAATATCTGGAAGTTTTCCTAGAATTTCGGGTAGAAACTATTACCAGGAGAACCGAATATGAGCTGCGAAAGGCAGAAGAAAGAGACCATTTATTACAGGGTTTACTAATTGCTTTAGATAACTTAGATGAAATTATTCAATTAATTAGAAGTGCTGCTGATACTCCTACTGCTAAACAAGAGTTAATGGAAAATTATGGTTTATCTGAAGTTCAATCCGATGCAATTTTACAAATGCAGTTGAGAAGATTAACGGCATTAGAAGCGCAAAAAATTGAAAAAGAACATGAAGAATTACTGCTAAGAATTGCTGACTTGCAAGATATATTAGCTAAACGGGAACGGATTTTAGAAATCATCGAAACTGAAGCTTTAGAAATTAAAGAACGTCATGCAACTCCCAGACGAACTGTGATTGAATTAGCAGAAGGAGAGCTAGATGATACAGATTTAATTGCCAATGAAAAAGCAATTATTTTATTAACAGAACAAGGCTATATTAAACGGATGCCAATTAATTCTTTTGAGGCTCAAAGTCGGGCAACTCGTGGTAAATCTGGCACTAAAATGAAAGAAGATGATGTAGTCGAACATTTTCTCAGTTGTTATGACCATGATAGTATTTTGTTCTTTAGTCAAAGGGGTGTTGTTTACTGTCTAAATGCTTATCAAATTCCTATTGGTTCTCGCGTCGCGCGGGGAGTACCAATAGTACAAATGTTACCAATTCCTAGAGATGAAAAAGTTACTTCTATTGTACCTGTTTCCGAATTTACCGATGACGAATATTTAGTCATGTTGACTAAGGGTGGATATATCAAAAAAACAGCTTTATCCGCATTTTCTAATATTCGCTCTAATGGATTAATTGCTATTTCTCTTGCCGAAGGCGATAGTTTAAGATGGGTAAGGAGAGCTAGAGTTGACGATAGTGTGATTATTGGTTCTAGTTCTGGTATGGCAATTCACTTTAGAACAGATGATAAACAATTGCGTCCTTTAGGTCGAAACACTAGAGGAGTAAAATCTATGAAACTTATCAAAGACGACGAGTTAATTAGTATGGATATTTTACCCAGTTCAATAGTGGAAAAAATTGCTGATATAGATGAAGAAAATTTAGAACTAGAAGAGGAAGAGTTAGAAATAGAAACTGAGGAAATAGAAGAGGGAGAAACTGATGAAACTTCTACCACTAACGATATTGGACCTTGGGTATTAGTAATTACTATAAATGGTTATGGAAAACGAGTACCAGTTTCTCAATTTACTCTACAAAACCGAGGTGGAAAAGGTCGCATTGCTACTAAGTTTAAACAGAAGAAAAAGAAACAAGACCAAGTAGCTGCTTTACGAGTAGTAAATGAGGCAGAAGAATTGATGATAATTACTGCAAAAGGAATTATTATTCGTCAAGCAATTGATGCTATTTCTATTCAATCTCGTAGTGCTACAGGGGTCAGGGTACAAAGACTTGATGATGCAGATGCTATAGCAGAAGTTGCTTTAGTTCCGGCAACGGAAAATGAAGAGACAATAGAAATAGAAGAAGAAGAAATAACAGAAGAAGAAGTAGTAGATACAGAGGAAGAGATGGAAGAAGAAGTAGCAGAAACAGAAGAAGGTATGGAAGAAGAATAAATATTTGTTTGTAGTTGTGTTTTAGCGCTCAGATACATCTTTTGTGCTAAGGCACAACTACTAGCTTGACATTAGTCTTTTGCTGGATTAATACCCTTGCCTGATTAAAGATTTAAACATTGAAGTAACTACCCGATAATAACTGGATTTCGTATAAGTATGATTTATGGAGTTTTATTCATCCTCTTTCCTTATTTATTCTTCCTTATTCTTAGTGCAATAAATTAATATTCACAAGACAAAAATATTAAGTGCTACAGAAATTTATCAATGCTTACAAGACTTACAAAATTTGCAAAAAAACAATGTAAATATCAACAAAATAAGGAAGAAGATTAATTTAAAAAAAGTAGACTTATATGTGAAAAAAATGTAGGGGTTTGGTCTCCAAACCTTATTTAGGTTTGCTGAAAAAGTCTTTTTTAAGGAGTGGGGGAGTAGGGGAGTAGGGGAGTAGGGGAGTAATTTTTTTGCCTTTGTTTGTCAAAAATACTAACTTTTTGAGCGTTTTATATAAAATCCGGTTATACAGTAATCGCAAAATTACTGCCTCAACTTACAAATGTTAAGCATGAGTAGGAATTTAAAAATTTATGCTATTCAAATCCTTTCTTACTCCGTAGGGACGTTGCATAACAAAAATGCGTTACATGTCGCGCAGCGATACGTCCCTACCTTCTTACTCCTCAGTAATACGATAACTAATTACCCGGATTCTATATTAGATTCTTTACCTGGTAATTTTTTCGACTAAAAAAAGATTAAAGTCTTCATATATCAATAAGCGCGAGAATTAATCAGCAAACCCTAAATAATAAAGGGTTTTGGAAACCAAACCCCTACAATAAAATTTTACAACCAATTTAGAATAGCTAATATCAAATCCGTTGGCAATGAAAGTGTTATAAGAAACCGGGTTTATGGGGGTATAGATGTCAATATAATGGGCATTTATATAAACCCGGTTTCTCTGCTTTATTTATACCGATGCTACCGGACTTGATATAATATCGGAATAACTTCAAATTTTTGATCAATCTTTCAATTCTACTTCCTATTTCCAAGAAAAATCACTATTTAAAGCAGCGTACTGAAGTAGAAAATACTGTTAACGAATAACTGATAACTGATAACTGAAATGAGCTTATTTATAACATTTATTAGTGGCATTTTAATGGGAATGACAACAGCACCAATAGGTGCATCATTTCTTGGATGGGTAGCTTTAGCTCCTCTCTGGATATTAGTAATTCAACAGAAAAAATCCTTTGATAAATTTTTATTGGGTTTAACTTGGGGGATAGGTTATCACGGTTTAGCTTTGTTTTGGATAACCGGAATTCATCCGATGACTTGGTTAGGAATTCCTTGGTTAGCTAGTGTAGCGATCGCTCTATTTTGTTGGATTTTCATCACCCTTTGGGGAGCAATTTTAGTTGCTATTTGGGCTTATTTATTTGGATTTTTAACTCCTCTATCTTTCTCAGATAAAATATCCTCATTTGCCAGAATTTTATTAGGCATAACTTTATGGTGTTGCTTGGAAAAAATCTGGAGTTTAGGAAATCTTTGGTGGACGTCTCTAGCTTTTACTCAGAGTCCTAATAATTTAGCAATTTTACACCTTGGTCAATTATCAGGACCAATTACAATTACAGCAGCTATTGTCACAGTAAATGCTTTATTTGGGGAAGCTTTTATTAAAGCAAAATTACAGCAAAATCCAGGAAATTTTCAACAAATTAGATTTTGTCAGAAACCAAATAATTCAGAGCAATTAAATTTATTGGTGAAATTTACTTTCTCACTTTTTTCTTCTTACTTATTCTTTCTGGCAATCATAACTTTAATATTTTTCCACATCATAGGGTTTAGTCTATATAATACTCCTTTAAATTCAGAAGCAGAAGCAGCTTTAAAAGTTGGAATTATTCAAGGAAATATTCCTAATGAAATTAAGTTAAACTCCCAAGGTTGGTATCTTGCTTTAGAAGGTTATACTCAAGGATATAAAAAATTAGCAGAGGAAAATGTTGATGCTATATTAACTCCAGAAACAGCTTTACCTTTTTTGTGGACAAATCAAAATAATCGTAGATTTCTTTCCTTTTACAAAGCAATTTTAGAGAAAGGAGTAGTAGCTTGGGTAGGTGGTTATGGCAAACAAGAAAATAATTTGACAAATAGTCTATTTACTATTGACAAGACCGGAGAAATTTTCAGTCGTTACGACAAAATAAAATTAGTACCTTTAGGAGAATATATTCCCTTTAATGAAGTGCTAGGAAAACTAATAGATAGACTCTCACCTTTAGATGCTCATTTAGTACCAGGAAAAACACACCAAATATTTGATACACCCTTTGGCAAAGCCATAGTTGGAATTTGTTATGACTCAGCCTTTTCCGAAGTATTTCAAAGACAAACATTAGCAGGAGGAGAATTTATTTTAACTGCTGCAAATAACGCTCATTATAGTTCTATAATGCCAGCTCAACACCATGCTCAAGATGTAATGCGGGCAATAGAAAATGATAGATGGACAGTACGAGCAACTAATACAGGTTATTCTGGAATTGTAGACCCCCACGGTAGAACAATTTGGCGCTCGGAAATTAATACTTATGAAACTTATAAAACCACAATTTATCGGCGAAATACTCAGACTTTATATGTAAAATTAGGTGATTGGTTAACACCACTATTAGTTGTAGGAGGAGGATTAACAAAAATAACTTTATGGTTAAAATAAAATCATCTACTTCATACTAGAAAACAGGTAAGGATTCAGCTATTAGCGGTTAGCTCTCAGCAATAAAAATGAATGCTTGCTTTATTCATTTAACTTCTACTAAATTTTCATGCTCATTCTTGGAAATTTCTCAATTGCTTTTTTATTCCTTAAAGGTAATATAGCTGATACGCGATATGCTGAATGCTTACGAAAATAGTAGGGAAATGCCATAGAACTTCCACAAAAAAAGTTGTATTTTTTACTGTGTAGTTTATCGATGTGAAAACTTCTATAAATATTTTTTCCTTCCTGTCTCACAAACTTTTCTTTTCTGTTCCCTATTCTTTATCAGACTATACAAATATAGCAATCCGGAATGATTTGTGAGAATTTTTATGATACTTAATTTGAGCTAAAAACCTAGAAAATTCTGACTCCTGACTCCTGTACGGGCGAACGGCCGTTCGCCCCTACCACCAAAATATTACAACTGAAATAGGATTACTATATGTTATGAAATTTGTACAAAATAAAAAGTTATTGTCATCAACTTTTCCCTTTTGCCTTCTGCTTAGGGGTATATTCTCGTAAGCATTCAGCTATTAGCAGTCAGCTCTCAGTTTTTGAATGAATGAAGCCAGCTTTATTTTAACTTCTACTACATTTTTAACCAGAGTATTGGAGCACAAGAAAGACTCACTTTAGTTGTGAACCTATACAATTAGGTGGAGCGGAAATAAGTTAATAATTCATAGCTAATAGCTGAATGCTGACGGCTAATTTTTTACATATTATCTGTTGCCAAATTCTACCAAAAGCCTAATAATTCATCAAAAAAAATGAACAAAAAATTGTTTGTATTGCTCTTTTTTTTAGTTAGCTTATTTATAGTAACCTGCGCCAATCAATCTGCTAAATTAGACTCTCAAAAAACATCTTTACTAGAAACAACTCCATTAACAATTTGGTGGGTAAAAGGTTTCTATCCTGAAGAAGATGAAGCCATTAAACAAATAGTTGCTCAGTGGGAGAAAAAAAGTGGTTATCCAGCTCAACTTCTTTTATTAAACGATGATAAAAATTTAGACATCACTTTGGAGGCGACGAAAATGGGAAAACCTCCAGATATTGTTTATAATCCCAGGATAGAATATGCCATAACTCCTCGCCTAGCATGGGAAGACAAATTAGCAGATGTTTCTGATGTGATTGAACCTGTTAAATCTCTTTACACTCAAACGGCTCTTGCATCTGTTTATCTAAACAATAATGTAGCTAAAAAACGTAGTTATTATGCAGTGCCAATTCAGCAACAAACTGTACATATTCATTATTGGCAAGATTTGCTCGAAAAAATTAATTTAAAAAACTCAGATATACCTAATGAATGGAATAAGTTTTGGCAATTTTGGCAAAATGCTCAAAAGACAATTCGTCAAAAAGATCAATCAGAAATTTATGGCATTGGTTTAACTATGTCTGCTGCTTCTGAAGATAACTTTTATGAATTTGAACAAATGTTAGAAGTCTATGATGTTAATTTATTAGATAAAAATGGAAAACTGCTAGTAGATAAACCCAAAGTCCGCCAAGGAATAATTACAGTCTTAAATTGGATTACTAATCTTTATAAAAATGGATATATACCCCCAGATTCAGTTCAATGGGCAGCAGTAGATAATAATGTTAGTTTTCTGAATCAAAATTTGTTAATGGTAGTTAATCCTACCTTATCAATTCCTGCTTCTCAACGACAAGAAACAGAAATTTATCAGAATCAAATTAAAACAATTGAATTTCCTGATGAACCGGATGGAGAACCAACAAAATATCTAGTATCTGTTAAACACATACTTACTTTTAAATCATCCTCTAATTTGGAGCAAGCTAAGAATTTTTTATCCTTTTTTATTCGCCCAGAAAACATCGGTAAATATCTGAAACTTTCAGGAGGAAGATATTTCCCAGTAATGCCACAATTATTATTAGATGAATTTTGGCAAGATCAAACTGAACCTCATATTTCTGTGGCAGTTAAACAATATCAAGAAAGTGCAACTAGACCATTTAATTATGTAGTTAATCCTGCTTACTCTCAAGTATTATCAGAAAATGTTTGGGGCAAAGCAATTGAAAGGGTAATTATTGATGGATTATCAACAGCAGATGCTACTGATGAAGCAATTGCTAAAATACAAGAAATATTTGCTCAATGGTAGTAAACTATCAGCTAATTTAATTAATGGATAATTTAATTAATGGATAATAATTTATTAATGACAACCTATACTAGAAGGTAAAAGCTTTATGTCTATACGAAAAAAATTGTATTATTCTTTCATTATCAATTATCCATTGGTAATGATCAATTTCATTTCTTGCTTAATACTGCGCAAACATAATTTTTCAGATTTACAGCAGTTTTCATTCCGGTAGACCACAGTAGGGACGTTCCATGGAACGTCCCTACGGGGTTTTGCTTGTGACGTGAGGTCATCAATCTGAAAAGCGCTGTATGGAGAAACCAAGTTTATTTCCCTAATTACTGTTGTTCAAATATCAATTTATATGAGACGTAAATTATTTAGTTTAATTTCGTTATTTATACTCAGTTTAGTATTACTTACTTGTAGCTCAAATCAAACTCAAAATTCCTTCCAAGAACCTCAATCAGAGAAAGTACTAACAATTTGGTGGAATCGGGGATACTATCTAGAAGAAGATCAGTCTCTAGAAAAAGTTGTTACTGAATGGCAAGAAAAAACTGACAACAAAGTTGAACTTTTATTTTTTAGTCCAGATGACATTTTACAAGTAGTTATTGATGCTTTAGCGACAGGTAAACCACCTGATATATTTTTTTCTTATAGAGCAGAATATACTTTAATTCCCCAATGGGTTTGGCAGGGTAAATTACTAGATGTTTCAGATGTAATTGCACCTGTAAAGAATTTATACAATAATACTGCGCTGAAGTCTGTTTATTGGTACAACAATGTTGAGTCAAAATTTTCTAATTATGCTGTACCAATAATGCAACGAGGTATTCATGTTCACTACTGGTATGATTTAATTCGTCAAGCTGGTTTAGGAGAGGAAATACCTCAAAAGTGGGATGAGTTTTGGCAGTTTTGGCAAAAGGCACAAAAAGTTCTGCGTCAACAAGGTCAAGATGATATTTATGCCTTGGGTTTGCCTATGTCTATTTATGGTTCAGATACTTACTTTATATTTGAACAAATATTGGAAGCTAATAATTTACAAATAGTAGATGAACGGGGCAAATTACAAATAGATAAACCAGGAGTTAGACAAAAAATTATTGAAGTTTTAGACTGGTATACAAGCTTTTATAAAAATGGCTATGTACCACCTAATGCAGTTAATTGGATCAATTCAGATAATAATACTAATTTCCTCAACCGCAAGACTTTAATGACAATTAATCCAACTATGTCAATTCCTGGTTCTCAACAAGAAGATGAAGAAATTTACTTGAATAAAATGAGAACTATAGAGTTTCCCCATAATCCTAATGGAACAAAGTCTAAATATTTAGTATCTGTCAAACAACTTGTAGTTTTTACATCTTCTGCTCATCCCAAATTGGCAAAAGAATTTTTATCATACTTAGTACAACCAGAGAATTTAGGAGCTTATATTAAAGGTGCAAAAGGTCGCTATTTTCCGATTATGCCTCAATTATGGGAAGACCCCTTTTGGAAGAATACAAAAGACCCCCATATTTCTGTGGCATCTCAACAATTTACTAAAGATCAGATTCGTTTATTTAATAATTCAATTAACCCTGCTTATTCTCAGATAGATTCAGAAAATATTTGGGGAAAAGCGATGCAACAAATTTTAATTGAAGGTAAATCGCCAACTGAAGCAACAGATTTAGCTATTAACAGGATTAAAGAAATATTTTCTCAGTGGAAAACTCAGATTAAAAGATGATTTTAGAAAGTAAAAAATAAGGATATTGAATCATGTACTTTTGGAAAAAAAGCCTCCTAATTCAGATTGTAGGTTCTTTTTTAATCTTGTCGTTGGTGACAATATCAATTGTCGGATATACGACTTTTAGTCAAGCACGAACATCTTTGAAAGAATCAGTATTTGATCGCTTGAACTTTGCTGTTAAACTCAAAGAAAATGAACTGAATAATTGGGTATTAGATCAACGTCAAAATATCTTAGCGATCGCCGAGCTACCAGAAATTAATAACCAAGCAAAAATTATATTAACAAGCAAAAATTCTACACCAGAATATAAATCAGCTCAAGCTTCACTACAGACCTCTTTAACATCTTTTCCTACTAATATTAGCAGCTTACAAGAAATTTTTATTTTAAGCAGAAGTAGTAGAACTTTAGTTTCCAGTGATTCTAATAAAGTAGGCAAATATAAACCTCTAGTACAGTATAGTGAAGTAACAAAGTCTCCCACAGATAAATTAATATCAAACTTTTACCGATCTGCTCAAACAGGTCAACCCATGATTACCTTTGCTATTCCTATTCTCAATGAAAATGGTAATAAATTAGGAATGTTAGCTGCTCACCTTAACCTAGAAAGAATTGATTCTATAATTAGAAAAAAAGGGGGTTTAGGAGAAACATCCGAAACTTATTTAGTAGGTAATATCGGTAGTAGCTTGTCAAGGAAAAATGTATTTGTTTCAGGCACAAAATTTGGTTCAGATGAATTTCCTAATGGGATTAAAAGTCAAGGTATTAATAGTGCTATTAATGGCAAGAATGGCAAAGGGTTGTATAAAAATTATAGAGGAGTACCAGTCATTGGTGTTTATCGGTGGTTGGAATATCAAGACTTAGCATTATTAGCAGAAATAGAGCAAACAGAAGCATTTGCACCGGCTCGTCATCTTGCTAGTTCAATTTTGCTAATTGGCTTAATATTAGCATTAGTAATGGCAGTAGCTATGTTGTTATTAGGCCGTCAAATTGTAGGACCAATTTTAGCGATCGCTCAGACAGCTAAATTAGTAAGTCAAGGCGATCTAACTCAAAAAGTACCAGTATTAACTAAAAACGAAATTGGTTTCCTGGCCCAAAGTTTCAATCAAATGATTCAACAGTTAAACTGCTCATATCAGGAACTATCTAATTACAATCATATTCTCGAAGTAAAAGTTGATGAAAGAACCCAAGAATTAAAAGAAAAAAATACAGATTTAGAACAAACACTTCAGAAGTTAAAACAAACTCAAGCTCAATTAATTCAGAATGAAAAAATGGTAGGTTTAGGTCAGTTAGTTGCCGGGGTTGCCCATGAAATTAACAACCCTGTTAGCTTTATTTATGGCAACATTAAACCTGCCAGAGATTATGCAGAAGATTTATTAGATTTACTCAACCTTTATCAGCAATATTATCTAGAACCGGTAGATGAAATCCAAGATAGACAAGACATAATAGACCTAGATTTTATTAAAGCAGATTTTCCTAGTTTGCTGAATTCTATGGAAGAAGGTAGTAGAAGAATTCAAGAAA
Organism: Okeania sp. SIO3I5; assembly: GCF_010672085.1. Lineage (GTDB taxonomy): Bacteria > Cyanobacteriota > Cyanobacteriia > Cyanobacteriales > Microcoleaceae > Trichodesmium. Next base: position 138,969 of record NZ_JAAHHT010000017.1, on the reverse strand, counting down.
TAGTTTTATCCTTACGCAACTTTTCTCGACTTGATGAATCTAGCCAAAAACAAGTTAATATTCACGAAGGTATAGATAGTACCCTGGTAATTTTGCAAAGTCGCCTTAAACCCAAACCTGGATATCCAGAAATTAAGATAATTAAAGAGTATGGTAATTTGCCATTAGTCGAATGTTTAGCTAGTCAAGTTAATCAAGTTTTTATGAATATTTTGGCTAATGCTATTGATGCTTTAGAAATGTCATGGGAAAGATTAAAATCTAAATTTTGTTCTATTAAACCCCAGATCAAAATTCAGACAAAAGTTATAAATAAAGACTATATATCTATCTATATTATTGATAATGGAATAGGAATACCAGAAGAAGTAAAAAATAGAATATTTGACCCCTTTTATACAACTAAACCTGTGGGAAAAGGGACTGGTTTAGGGTTATCCCTGAGTTATCAAATTATAGTTGAAAAGCATGGGGGAAATTTTTATTGTAATTCTGTAGTAGGGGACAGTACAGAATTTGTGATTGAATTGCCTGTTGTTTATAGAAAAGAGGCATTCAATAATGGATAATAGATAATTGATAATGGATAATTGATAATTAACTCTGGTTAAAACCTTAACGAAATGGATATAAAGAAATATTATTTTTTCCCTTAAAAGGGGATAATTTTAACTAAGATATTTAATTAATAAGTAAGAAATGGGAGAGTAAGGGAGTAGGGAGTGAGAAGTGTGGGGAGGGAGTCCAGCAGAAACCGGGTTTATTGGGGAAACCTGGTGATTTAAAAATAATCAGGGCAATAAACTCAATTTCTTGTTTCTTGGTTTACATCTTAGAAATGCCATATACTTAATCATTAATAATATAAGTAGTAAATTAATTAATAATGCAAAATAAATCTCACTCCCAAACCCAACAACAAAAACTACCTAACCAAAGGTGGTTGATACATCCAGAACAACCAGAAATTACTAAAAAATTAGCCAAAACCCTAGAAATATCACCTTTAATAGCTCAAAGTCTCATTAACCGCGATCTATCTACTATCGAACAAGCGCAAGCATTTTTAGATCCTGAGTCAATCAAACTACCCTCTCCAATACAAGAATTTCCCGACTTAGAGATCGCTCTCAACTTATTACAAACCACAATTTCCCAAAACCAAAAAATTGCTATCTGTGGCGACTACGATGCAGATGGTATGACTAGCACTGCCTTATTATTGCGCACCTGCAAACACCTGGGAGCAAAAGTTGACTACGCTATCCCCAGTCGGATGCAAGAAGGTTATGGTATCAACGAACGCATTGTCGAAGAATTTCATCAAGAAGGAGTGAGTCTCATTCTTACTGTAGACAATGGTATCGCTGCTTATCAACCTATTGCCAAAGCGCGGGAACTAGGTTTAAACGTTATTATTACCGATCACCACGATATTCCACCAAACCTTCCACCCGCTAACGCTATTCTCAACCCCAAACTAATTTCTGAAACTTCTCCTTATCGAAGTGTTGCAGGTGTGGGAGTTGCCTATATTTTGGCATTATGTCTGGCAAAACGTCTCGACAAACTTCCAGGTTTAAGCAACCCACTGTTAGAATTATTCACCCTGGGTACGATCGCTGACTTAGCACCCTTAACTGGAGTCAACCGTCGCTGGGTTAAACGAGGGTTGCAACTTTTACCTCGCTCCCAGTTAGCGGGAGTACGAGCATTAATTCAAGTATCTAATGTCAAAGCACAAGAACAGGGAAACTTGAAACAAACCAATAATCAAAAATCTCTGAAACCAGATGATATCGGGTTTCGTCTAGGTCCGCGCATTAATGCTGTCGGACGTATTGCCGATCCACAAATTGTCATTGAACTTTTAACGACAGATGACAAAGAAGTGGCGGAAGCAAGGGCAAAACAGTGTCAAGAAATTAATCAAACACGGCAGGAATTGTGTGCAGAAATTGAACAAGAGGCGATCGCTTGGTGCGAGGAAAGTCAGATAAATTTACAGGAGGAAAGAGTGTTAGTAGTTGTGCAACCAGGATGGCATCATGGGGTTATTGGTATTGTTGCTTCCCGGTTGGTGGAACGTTATGGGGTGCCTGTTTTTATCGGTAGTTATGAAGAAGAGCAAGAGCAAGACACAGATTTGGCCACGGCACACACGGATTTGGCCACGGCACACACGGATTTGGCCACGGATACACGGATGGATGCAGGGATGGATGCACGGATGATGTTTCCACACTCTGCATCCACAACTCCAACCTCTACTATTCGGGAAGAGCAAGAGCAAGACACAGATTTGGCCACGGCACACACGGATTTGGCCACGGATGCACGGATGGATGCAGGGATGGATGCAGGGATGACGCCTGCACACCCTACATCCACAACTCCAACCTCTACTATTCGGGAAGAGCAAGAGCAAGACACAGATTTGGCCACGGCACACACGGATTTGGCCACGGCACACACGGATTTGGCCACGGATACACGGATGATGTTAGCTTCCACAATTCGCGGTTCTGCTCGTGGCATTCCAGAATTTCATGTTTTTGAGGCGCTACAATTTTGTGACAACCTATTAGGAAAATATGGTGGTCATAAAGCAGCAGGGGGTTTTTCTTTGCTTGGAGAAAATTTAGATAAATTTCGCTCCCGTTTGAGTGAATTTGCTCATCAATGTTTAGAAATTCATCACTTAAAACCTTTAGTTACTATTGATGCTGAAGCAGATTTTAAGGAACTAAATTTTGACCTTTATCATCAAATAGATTTACTTCATCCCTGTGGAATTGAAAATAAATCTCCTATTTTTTGGACTCCCAATGTACGAGTTGCTGAACAGAGAATTGTTGGTGCAGGACATATAAAATTAACTTTAATTAAATCAGAAATAATCAAGGCGATCGCTTGGCGTTGGGGAGATTATTTTCCTCTACCTCAATTAGTTGATATTGCTTATAAATTGCGCGAAAATACTTTTAATGGTCAAACTTCGATTGAATTAGAATTAGTTGGTGTACGTTTACCTACAAAAGTTTCTGCTAATCAAAACTCTTCAAACTTGCCTCAAAAAGCAGAATTTTATTACAGCGATCGCCTCTATACTTGCAGTCTTTATCAAATAGGAGATAAACCAGAATTAAGAATCAGAAATTCCCGTGGCGAAGTCTTAGCAATTCAACAGGGAAAAAGAATTGGTTTATTAGGCAAAAGTCGGAATAATGCTCGAGAAGTCGATGTTTCTCAACCTCGTTTTTTTAATTTAATTAAGGCAGCTATGAATGCTTTGAAGCTAAGGGAATAGGGAATTTAGCAAACCATAATTATGGTTTGCGCTCAAAAGTCTGTAAGAGATATTTTGGTTGCTAATTTTAACTTTTTGTGGTATCATATAGCATTTCTCATAAAGATGAGGTACAGTTACGATCCCCCTAAATCCCCCTTGAAAAGGGGGACTTTGAAGACTCCCCCCTTTTTAAGGGGGGCAGGGGGGATCTAAAACTGTATCTCACCAATTTGAGAAACGCTATATCAAATCCGGTTAAACAGTTATAGATTGCTTAACTCAGAAGGAGTCAGGAGTCAGGAGTCAGGAGGAGAAAGAATTATAAAGATAAGTGTAGTTATGAAGATAGGAGATTTTTTTTATGTCCAATTAAACGGATTTGATATCATTTCAATTTGAAATTGAGAAATTTATAGTACAAATAAATTTTATAGCGCTACGCGCTAGGGAATAAGGAATAGTAAGCTTTCAAAGGGTTTTCGGATTTATAAATGTCCTAACTTTTGCTTCGATTGCTATAACATTTTGCCGTAATTGATACCTGTCGCGATCGCTCTAATTTAGAAGACGAGAAAAGTAGAAAATCTAGTTTCAGAGTGGAGCGATCGCTTGCCGTTGCCTAAATTCTGTTAAATTCGTGTCATTTTCTCAATCAAAGACTGATATTGGGGATAAAACTTAGTTAATTCCTCTCCCTTGCCCAACTCAAAATCATTAAAATCAAAACCAGGAGCTACTGTACACCTTAGCTATCCTCTTTATCTTTTTTTGATTTCTTTACGGTAGTCCTGCTGAGGAATGGCGAAGATACATAAGTTTTGTAATTTTTTCCCACACTTCCCACACTTCCCACACTTCCCACACTTCCCACACTTCCCACACTTCCCACACTTCCCACACTTCCCACACCTCCCACACCTCCCACACTCTCTCTACCATTCCTCAGCACCACCACCTTCTTTACTTGTGACAGCTCTTATTCTCAAAGGAAAGTAGATAAAAAACAGGAACTTCGCTAACAGGCCGGAGATGATGTCAACAAACATGATACAAAAAAACAGTGGGACAGACTATTGCCTATCCCACTGTTTTCTATATTACTAAATTAGTATCTTCTTTGACTAGGTTTGTGTACGATAAAGCTCAATACTTGACATTGCTTCACGTTATCAAAACCCATCACCCGAATAAAGCAATCAGGATTTTCACTACGACAAGCATCAATTTCTACTAAAACTTCATCAACTGTTTTGGCATGAAACAGAGGTAACTTCCACAAAGTCCAGTAGTGCATTTCTGGTGCAGAAGATTCACTGAATTCTACACCAGCAATGAAACCTTGCTCCAAAATATACCCAAGTTGTTTGCGAATTTGAAGATCACTCAGAGGAGGTAAATAGGAAAGGGTCTCGTAACGACGCTCTTTTGGTAATGTTCTCATGTTTTTTTTACTGTCTAATCAATGTACAACTTTTCCCAAAGCTTTTAGCAAAAAGACTTTGGAAACTCATCTCCGGATTTACCCGTAGAGAAAAATGTATTGGAAATTTTCGTAGCTAGTCAGTTCGTTGCTCAGGATCTAGACTAGGGTCAGCTATTTCTAGTTGCGTTATCTTCTCGAGATACCCACGGCGATGTTCCATATTAGCTTTTTGAATGCCAGTACGAAGCATTTCTGGTAAATAATCAGCTACTTCCTCTGCCAAATGTCCTCGAACAGTCATCACTCTAAATGCTAATTCTTGATTTTCCTGAAGTAGCTCTTGTAGGTAAGCTTCTCCATCTTGAATTTTGCCTGTTGAGGAAAAACCACTTAACCAAATCGCTAAGGGCGGGTTCGTCTCTCGTAACTGATTCGTTACAGTCCGCACAGCTTGATAGGTTAGGTAGCTCGTCAGTACCTTTGCAGTATCTTTAGCAACTTTTTTTATATCCATTTTTGACCCTAGCCTGAATCTATGGTTAGACTTTAGATTTTAGATTAAGGATTGATTAATTAGCTATTAGCTATCAGCTACTAGCAGTCAGCGTGGATAGTCCACATAAATAAAGACACGCTCTAGCTTGGGTTTAAATCCCCAACTTCTAGCTTGTCGTTTAATTTTAGGAGGGGTTAAAATCCCCTTATAAAAAGCTGAATGCTAAACGCTGAACGCTGAACGCTTTTTAAATCCTTAGCAGTCAAGTGTGACATATCTATTTATCTCTTGCCATCTAAAATCTAAAATCTTCCATGTTCAGATAGATCAAACGGTATCAATAGCCTCGAACTCGAACTTGATTTCTTTCCAGAGTTCGCAAGCAACGGCCAAGTCAGGAGACCACTTAGCAGCTTCACGAATTACATCGCCACCTTCACGGAACAAGTTGCGACCTTCGTTACGAGCTTGAATACAAGCTTCTAAAGCTACACGGTTAGCTGTTGCACCAGGAGCATTACCCCAAGGGTGGCCTAAAGTACCACCACCGAATTGTAAGCAGGAATCATCACCGAAGATTTCTACTAGAGCTGGCATGTGCCAAACGTGAATACCACCAGAAGCAACTGGCATTACACCAGGCATGGAAGCCCAATCTTGAGTAAAGTAGATACCACGCTCGCGGTCTTGCTCAACATGGTCTTCACGCATGAGGTCCACAAAGCCCATTGTGATACCTTTTTCACCTTCGAGCTTACCAACCACAGTACCAGAGTGGAGGTGGTCACCACCAGACATTCTTAAGCACTTAGCTAGAACGCGGAAGTGAATACCGTGGATTTTCTGACGGTCAATCACAGCGTGCATTGCGCGGTGGATGTGTAATAACACACCATTACGACGACACCATTTGGCCAAAGTTGTGTTAGCTGTAAAACCACCAGTTAGGTAGTCGTGCATGATGATTGGAGTGCCAATTTCCTTAGCAAACTCAGCACGCTCCATCATTTGTTCAACTGTGGGGGCCGTTACGTTGAGGTAGTGGCCTTTAATTTCACCAGTTTCAGCTTGGGCCTTTTCAATAGCTTCTTGAACGAAGAGGAAGCGATCGCGCCAGCGCATGAAAGGTTGAGAGTTAATATTTTCGTCATCTTTGGTGAAGTCTAAGCCTCCACGTAAGCACTCATAAACTGCTCTACCGTAGTTCTTAGCAGATAGACCCAACTTAGGCTTAATAGTACAACCTAATAAAGGACGACCATACTTATTTAATTTGTCACGCTCAACAGTAATACCGTGAGGAGGACCTTCAAAAGTCTTCAAATAAGCTACTGGAATCCGCATATCTTCCAGACGTAGTGCCCGTAGTGCTTTGAAACCAAATACGTTACCTACAATGGAGGTTAACATATTAGTTACAGAACCTTCCTCAAACAAATCTAGAGGATAAGCTACATAGCAAATATATTGATTATCTTCACCAGGAACAGATTCAATATCATAACAACGACCTTTGTAGCGATCGAGGTCTGTCAATAAGTCAGTCCATACTGTTGTCCAAGTACCAGTAGAAGATTCAGCTGCTACCGCTGCGCCAGCTTCTTCTGGAGGAACTCCAGGCTGAGGAGTCATACGGAAAGCTGCCAAAATATCTGTATCTTTTGGTATGTAATCAGGGGTGTAATAAGTCAGTTTATAGTCTTTTACTCCGGCCTGATACCCAGACTTAGACTGAGTTTGTGTTTTAGCGTAACTCATATCTTATTTCCTAAGAATCTCTTTACTGTTTCTGTATATTTCACAGACTATTTTAGATAATATCAAGAATTAGAACTTTTCTACTTAAAAGATTATTTATTTATTAATAACTTTTATTAATCCTTTCGTTACATTTATTAATTTTATTTTTATAATGGTTGGAAATAAATCAAGTGCATAATTACTTATTGACAAAAAAACATAGATATGCAGAATAAAAACAACTTCTGATTGAAGGATAAAATGTTCAGTAAACTATAGGGGATCGTTAAAAAAAATCACATACTTAGGAGAAGCTAAGACTTTTACGATTAACTAATCTAAGCAATTTTACTCTGATGTTCTGTAACAAGTATGCTTAAAGATTAAAGAAAATAGTTGTTTTTTTCTAGAAAAAATTACCAGCTAGTACAGCAAAAAATCGGTAAATTAATTTTCATAGAGGGCTAATTATTTAACATCTATCTATTAATAACTATCCTCTGAAAATACTAAATTATCCTACATTTAATTTGCATTTTTTGACGACAAAAATACAAATAACGTAAGCATTCAACTATTAGTTATCAGCAATAAGACCTCACTTTTGTAGTCAGGTTCAATTCTGGCTCAATAATTTGACTGGCAGTAAGCAAATTAGATGGGGAAAGTGTGGAGTAATGAGTAATGAGTAATGAGTAATGAGTAAGGAGTGTGGGAGGTGTGGGGAGTGTGGGAGGTGTGGGGAGTGTGGGAGGTGTGGGAGGTGTGGGAAGTGTGGGGAGATGTGGAGAAAGTTAGAGAGGATTTTGAAAGAGTACCTTTTGATAACCGGATTTGGTATTAAATACTCGTTATATTCTCTAATGAAACGCTATATTAGTTTTGTACAACTATAGCAGTCGAAGGAAAAATTAGGACATTTCTAAATCCTGTTTGCGCAGCATTCCGTAGGAAAACCCTTTGACAGTTTACTATTCCCTATTCCCTATTCCCTATTCCCTAGCGCTACGCGCTATAAGTTCAATCTCAAAAACTGGGTATAAAACTACACCTTGATTTGCGAAATGTTTTTGGAGGGTTATTCAAAATCCCCGTTACAAATTCTAAATTCTAAATTCTAAATTCTGAATTCTGCCGATGACTGTAAATCAGTCCCGATTACCGAAAATCCATTGTATAAACCCCCATTGTCCAAATCCAATCCAGCCATGGGGCAATAAATTTTGTCAAAGTTGTGGCACCCCACTCCTACTCAACGATCGCTACATTCCCCTGCGAAGAATAAGTACAGGTGGATTTGCAAAAATCTACATTGTTTGGGACCAAAAAACTCAAACCGAACGTATTCTCAAAGTATTACTTGAAACATCCCCTAAAGCTCTCGAACTATTTGACCAGGAAGCTTTGGTCTTAGCCAATTTACGTCATTCTGGTATTCCCCAAGTCGAACCAGAAGACTATTTTCACCTCCGCAAGCGAATTAGTCAGTCAGAAGTTGGCCATTCGAGCCAATGGTTTTTGCCATGTTTGGTCATGGAAAAAATTGATGGTTGTACCCTGGAGGAAATTGTTGAGCAACATCCCCAAGGATGTCCCGATATTTATGTCATCAACTGGCTTTCTCAAGCAATAGAAATTTTATTGGAACTGCACCGCCGAAAAATTATTCACAGGGACATTAAACCATCTAATTTAATGTTGCGAGGAGTGGAAGTTTCCTCCCTGACAAAATTCTCCCGCAGTTTTTCTCATCATCAAAGAAAAAAGAGAGGTCAACTGGTAATTATTGACTTTGGGGGAGTGAAACAAATGAATAATTATAGAATCAAACCTAAAGAAACTGTGGCAAAACGCAGTACAACTCGGTTAGTTTCCCCTGGATATACTCCCCCAGAACAAATTGCTGGAGGTGAAATAGGTCCTTTTACAGATTTTTATGCTTTAGGTCGGACTTGCATTCATTTACTAACTGGTCAATATCCGGCAGACTTGGAAGACCCCTCTACTGGTAAATTGAGGTGGCGACAGTTGAAACCTATTAATCCAAGTTTGGCTAAGTTATTGGATGATATGGTTAATTTAGATGCAGCTCAACGACCAGCTACAGCAGCAGAAGTACAAGTCCGTTTAGCTAAAATTTATCGACTGCAAAAGAGGTCTCTGGGAATATCTGCTTTTCGCACAAGGATAAAAAATTTCTTGGCAACTCAATTGAGGAATTTTGCTGAGAATATTAGTAGACTGTCTCATTTTGCATCTCAAATAGTTAATCAAACAGTTGCAGGTTGTGTCGATACAACTTGGGAAATGATACTGGGAGGAGTCGGGGGAAGTATTGGAGCGATATTCGGATTAATTTTTGCTTATTGGTCAGTAGTAGGCGATCGCTTTGCTAGTTTGAGTTTTTTTACTAACCTTTTGTTGATGATGTCGGGTGTTCGTTTGACTATCGGTCCGGAGATAATTGTTTTTGCTTTAGCAGGTTTGGGAACGGGAGTCGGTTTAACTGATGTGGGGGGTTTGGGTCAGCGTCGTCGTTATTTTCGGACTGCATTTATGGGAACGATTGGTTATATTTTAGGTGGATTATGTTGGCAATTTTCCCAAGTTGCTACGAATTTCTACACGACATCGGAGGATTTAATTATTCTGGAAATTATGGGTAAGTTGTCTGTGGGGGTGGCGACTGGTGTAATGACTTTGGGTTTGGGTTTAAGAAAGCATGGTTCGATTTATGCTTTGTGGGTTGCTGGTTTGACTGCGATAGTTTTTGTTAGTTTGGAGCAATTAAATATATTTCCCAAGTTATTTTTAGAGTTTATTGTGGTGAGTCAAAGTCAACCTAATTTATTAGAGTTTTTTGCGAGTATAGGTTTTTTCTTTTTGTTAGGTGGTGTTGGTGGTTTTTGTCTGGGAGTGGAAACATTAGCAGGATTAGTAGGATTCGCGGGATTATTAGCAGGTTGGGCAAATACTGAAAAAAATAGTCAAATAAGTCTAAGTCCTGGGGAAAATCAAACAGCATCAGCAACTTGGTTAGTACCAGAAGCGGACAAAGAAGCAGCGAAATCACACGGAGGTGAGCAATATCAACTGCGGGTTTATGATGTGACAGAGCTTAAACCAGATGCAGAACTAACTCAAAGTATACAAGAGTATGATTGTGATGAATCAACCACAGAAAGGGTGATAGAAAATCTGGAGAGTGAGCGCGACTATACTGCGGAAATAGGTTATGTAACAAGGGGTGGCGAATGGTTAAAGTTAGCTCGTTCAAACTCTATCAGAATTAAAGCGCCAGAACTAGCAGCAGTAACTTCAGAAACACAGATAGAAATTCCAACGAAAGAAGTAGAACCAGAACAAAGCAGTTCGGGTATAGGTGTAGCAGGGGTAGCAGGATTAGTAGGATTCGCGGGATTATTAGCAGGTTGGGCAAATACTGAAAAAAATAGTCAAATAAGTCTAAGTGTTGGGGAAAATCAAACAGCATCAGCAACTTGGTTAGTACCAGAAGCGGACAAAGAAGCAGCTAAATCTCATGGAGGAGAGCAATATCAACTGCGGGTTTATGATGTCACAGAGCTTGATCCAGATGCGGAACTAACTCAAAGTGTACAAGAGTATGATTGTGATGAATCAACCACAGAAAGGGTGATAGAAAATCTAGAGAGTGAGCGCGACTATACTGCGGAAATAGGTTATGTAACAAGGGGTGGCGAATGGTTAAAGTTAGCTCGTTCAAACTCTATCAGAATTAAAGCGCCAGAAGTAGCAGTAGTAACTCCAGAAACACAGATAGAAATTCCAACGACAGAACTAGATATAGAAACCCCAACTACAGAAGTAGAGATAGAAACTCCAACTACAAAAGCAGTAGAGTCGGAACAAACCAGTTTGGGAAATATAGCACCAATAGCAGGATTAGTAGGATTCGCGGGATTATTAGCAGCGTGGGCGAACCAAACTAAAAATAGTCAAATAAGTCTAAGTCCTGGGGAAAATCAAACAGCATCAGCAACTTGGTTAGTACCAGAAGCGGACAAAGAAGCAGCCAAATCTCATGGAGGTGAGAAATATCAACTGCGGGTTTATGATGTCACAGAGCTTGATCCAGATGCGGAACTAACTCAAAGTGTACAAGAGTATGATTGTGATGAATCAACCACAGAAAGGGTGATAGAAAATCTAGAGAGTGAGCGCGACTATACTGCGGAAATAGGTTATGTAACAAGGGGTGGCGAATGGTTGAAATTAGCTCGTTCAAACCCACTCAGAATTAAAGCGCCAGAAGTAACTCCAGAAACAAGTATAGAAACCCCAACTACAGAAACAGAGATAGAAACTCCAATTACAGAAGTAGAACCAGAACAAAGCAGTTCGGGTATAGGTTTAGCAGGGGTAGCAGGATTAGTAGGATTCGCGGGATTATTAGCAGGTTGGGCAAATACTGAAAAAAATAGTCAAATAAGTCTAACTCCTGGGGAAAATCAAACAGCATCAGCAACTTGGTTAGTACCAGAAGCGGACAAAGAAGCAGCCAAATCTCATGGAGGTGAGAAATATCAACTGCGGGTTTATGATGTAACAGATATTGAGCTAGGTGCAGAACCGGCTCAAAGTGTACAAGAGTATGATTGTGAGGAATCAACTACAGAAAGGGTGATCGAAAATCTGGAGAGTGAGCGAGACTATAGTGCGGAAATAGGTTATGTGACGCATGATGGTGAATGGTTAAAATTAGCTCTCTCAAACCAAATCAAAATTAAAGCACCAGAAGTAGCAGTAGTAACTCCAGAAACAACTCTAGAAGTTCCAATTACAGAAATAGAGTCAGAACAGAGGACTCCTGGTATAGGAGCAGGAGTAGCAGGAATAGCAGGATTAGCAGGAGTAGCAGGATTATTAGCAGCGTGGGCAACTCAAGAAAAAAATAGTCGAATAAGTCTAAGTTCAGGGGAAAATCAAACAGCATTAGCAACTTGGTTAGTACCAGAAGCTGACAAAGAAGCAGCTAAATCCCATGGAGGTGAGCAATATCAACTGCGGGTTTATGATGTAACAGATATTGAGCCAGATTCAGAACCGGATCAAAGTATACAAGAGTATGATTGTGATGAATCAACTACAGAAAAGCTTATAGAAAATCTGGAGAGTGAGCGCGACTATACTGCGGAAATAGGTTATGTGACGAATGATGGTGAATGGTTGAAATTAGCTCTCTCAAACCAGATCAAAATCAAAGCGCCAGAAGTAGCAGTAGTAACTCCAGAAACAACTCTAGAAGTTCCAATTACAGAAATAGAGTCAGAACAGAGGACTCCTGGTATAGGTATAGCACCAATAGCAGGAATAGCAGGATTAGCAGGAGTAGCAGGATTATTAGCAGCATGGGCAAACACTGAAAAAAATAGTCGAATAACTCTTACCTCTGGGGTAGCTCAAACAGCATCAGCAACTTGGTTAGTACCAGAAGTTGACAAAGAAGCAGCCAAATCTCATGGAGGTGAGCAATATCAACTGCGGGTTTATGATGTAACAGATATTGATCCTGATGCAGAACCGGAGCAAAGTATACAAGAGTATGATTGTGATGAATCAACTACAGAAAAGCTCATAGAAAATCTGGAGAGTGAGCGCGATTATAGTGCCCAAATAGGTTATGTGACGCATGATGGCGAATGGTTAAAGTTAGCTCGTTCTAACCAAGTAAAAATCAAAGCGCCAGAAGTAGCAGTAGTAACTCCAGAAACACAGATAGAAATTCCAACGAAAGAAGTAGAACCAGAACAGAGGACTCCTGGTATAGGTATGGCAGGATTAGTAGGAGTAGCAGGAGTAGCAGGATTATTAGCAGCATGGGCAAACCTTGCCAAAAATAGTAGAATAACTCTTACCTCTGGGGTAGCTCAAACAGCATCAGCAACTTGGTCAGTACCAGAAGCTGATAAAGAAGCAGCTAAATTGCATGGAGGTAAACAATATCAACTGCGGGTTTATGATGTGACAGATATAGACCTAGACTCACAACCTGCTCATAGTGTCAAATATTATGATTCTGAAGAGTCGAATCAGCAGTGGCAAATAGGAAACTTACTGTTCGATCGCGAATATCAAGCGGAAATTGGCTATGTTACCGATGACGAGCGATGGTTACCATTGTCTCGTTCTAACCGGGTTAGAATGCTAGAAGATGAGAACAATACAGAGTTCGTGGTAGCAAAAGAACCAGATTTAGTGAAGGTAGGAGGAGTAAAATGGGCATTACCTCCTTGTAAAATTACTATTACTCCTGATGATGCAGAAAACATGATGGTAGCTTGGGAAGTTCCCGAAGCAGCACACAATGCTTTAAAAGAACAGGGGGGAGAGCAATATCAGTTGCGAGTTTATGATGTGACAGATATTGATCTAGAGACAAAACCGGCCTACAATGTACAAGCTTATGATTGTCAAGAATCAACTCAGGAAATGCAAGTACCTGTTTTTGCCAGCGATCGCGAATATCAAGCGGAAATAGGTTATGTTACTGATGATGGGGAATGGTTGAAGTTAGCTCGTTCTAATCGTATCCGCATATCCGCCATCGAAATTGATGATATCAAAACTACAGAGCCAGATGTAACTCCCACTACAGCAGTGATTCCAGAGTCAGCATTAAAATCATGTTGGATTACTATAGTTCCTCGTGGTAGTCAGAATGCTTATGTTCATTGGGGAGTTTCTCAAACTGCTAAAGATGCAGCCAAACAACAAGGTGGACAGCAATACCAATTGCGGATTTTCGATGTTACAGACATTGACATAGACTCACAGAATGTTCAAAATGTACAAGAGTACAATTGTGATGAATCTAGCCAGAAACAAGAAATACCAATCAATGTGAGTTCTCTTGGGTATGTTGATTATTTAGCAGAAATTGGTTATGTAACTGATAATTTGCAGTGGTTGAGTATTGCTCGTTCTAATCCTCTACGAATAGCTGTTTCGACTCAAATTGATCATCTTGACGCAGCAGAAACAATTCTTCCTGGTGTAACTGCTATTGGTGCGGGTGCAATTTCTCAACGCTCGGAAAGCAAAGAGGAAACAACGACAGAAACAAGTAAGATTACCCCTGGTAACTGTGAAATTCAACATCTGACTGTTCATAGTCGTAACAATTGCTATTTACTAAATGATGAACAGATGAGGCAGTTGCAGGAAACTGGTGTATCTAAAACTCTTGAACCAGGAATTTATATTGTGCGGATTAAGAGTGGTACATTTGGCTATGGTTCTAATGTTTCTCCATCTGGCGAGCCATTTGTATTACTTTGGATTTACGGTGGAAAAATGAAGAATAAAAAGACGAAGATTCCAGTCGAGCAAACTTGGTCAACTTTGAATGGATATAATGAAACATTAACATTGGAAGTTCTGGAAACGGTTACTCTTTGTGCCCTTTTCTTTGATAGTTATCCTGATGATAATGAGGGAGAACTTACTGTTTCTGTAGCTAGATTGTATTCCTAAAATAGTGGGGTGGGTAAATATTGTGAGATTTACCCACCCAATCTATTACACATCTCCAGAAAAGAGGGAACAGGGAACATATAACAGGCAATAGTGAGAAGTAATTGAGAATTTCTGGATAAGAATTGATTATATTTTTAATTTTCGGAGATGTCTATTAAACTTGTCGCTTAATTAAAGTAAAGTAAAAAGAAGATGGCTATCAAATACTCTGACCATAAGTTCATAAGCTTTCAGGAATACATTCAGGATACTGAAAGGGGAAAAATAATACCTTATGGTCATCCGATGGACGAGTGGATAATTCGTACCTTGAATTCCAATATAGCTAAACCACTGATAGAAAAGGCTATAGACTTTTTAGTCAGCGTTAAGTTTGGAGCCGATCTTATTAGCATGGTTCCTATTAACTCCAAATCATACCCCGAACTCTTTCAAATCTTACATCACTGTGCAAAGACTTTAGCGATCCCGATCCCTCATACAGTTCTCAAACAAGACATAAATATTACATATTCAGCAGGAACAGATAGTTATGTATTCATCTATGTTTCGCCTGACTTGCTCCAATCATTCTCCACCCCAGAGGCAAATTTTGTTATCGGGTGCGAATGCGGACACATTGCCACAGGCCAAATACTTTACCGCACTCTGGTATCATTCCTGACAGGTGTTTATGAAGATATCCAGCCATTCGGTCTCCCTGTAGACACCTTGCTGAAGGTTGCCGGTGTCGCCTTAATGGCTTGGTCTCGGCGTTCAGAACTAACGGCCGATCGCGCTGGACTGATATGCTGTAGTGACATTAATATCGCTGAAACCGCTTTACTGAAAATTGCAACAGGTATGGCAGATATTAAGCAGATTGACATCGATCGCTATCTCAGTCAGTCTGAAGCAATGGAAGAGTATCTCTATCCAGCCAAATTGAATAGTATTGTTAAAAGCCAACTTTCAATACCAAAGCGAATTAAAGCACTTAGGCTTTTTGCTAATTCTGAACTTTACTATAAGTTAATCAATCTACCAGAACCACATGGTCAAAATCTGCTGAGTCGAGAGGAATTAGATCGCCAAGTTAACCAGCTTATTCAGCTCTAGTCGTGGAGAAGAAACCTTTAACTATTGCAATCGAGGTCATCATGTCAGAAACAGTCCAATCATTTCTAGATCGAGTCAAAGAGGCGGTGACTGTACTTAGAGAGCCAGATGTGATTGAATTGATCGAAGCCGTCAAAAATCAGTCCCATGCATCTAAATTGCGACTCTTAATAGTTGGAGCAACTGTTTCAGGACGGTTCTCAGTTGCCAATGTTCTCTTAGAACAGCCAAATCTGCTACCAACATCATCTATACCTAAAGCACCTATTAGCTTGAGTGTTAGCTATGGAGAACCGAGTCCTGTCGAAGTTTTTGCCCAAAACGGTATCAGAACAGTAATTCCTGTAGAAAACTTGAAAACTTTTCTAACCAGTCCTGACATAGAAGCAAGGGAGTACCTGGGAATTGAGGTAAAGACAAACTGTAACCTACTGAAAACCTGCGCTCTCAGAATCGAGAGTCTTGACAATAAAAAGTCTGAAGCTCAGTGGAAAGAACTTTTGGCTGGAACCGAGTATGCGGTTTTGGTTCTCAATGCAACTGCTATTTTGTCCGAACAGGAAAAGAAATTTATCAGGGATATCCTGAAACCTAATTTAGGACTAGAAAGGGTTGCTATTCTGCTGAATCAGATTGATCGCGTCTCAGAAGAGGAACGTTCATCAATTTCTGAACTGGTTCGGGCATTTCTTGGACCTTTTGAGAGCCAGCCAGTATTAATAGAATTTTCTGCACTTCAGGCTAGCAACGAAATTAGCTCTGGTAATACATCTACAGATAGTGGATATGCTGTATTGAGTCAGCTAGTGAAAATTGACTTAGTTGAGCAACACAGTTTCCTGAAGTCAATAGCTATTTTTCAGGCAGCAGAAATTTGTCTGACTGAGGTTGAGGAAAGAGCAACTCGTCAGAACGCTCTGATTGTGACAAAAGAAACTGAACTTGAGGAACTACGAGACAAAAGTGACTTACAAAGTCAATGGCTTAAAAGCCGCATTCAAAGGGCGCAGAAACAAACAGAAAGCTTCATTAATACCCTAATCAAGGAGGAATTTTTCGTGAAAATTGAAGGATTTAGCCTTGCCCTTGAGCAACAACTTCCCAGTGAAGTAATGCCAATTAAAGATGTGACTCAAGTTAGGCGGTATCTTCCTGGCTATCTTGAGAGAATCTGGGCTGATTTCTTCAACCTTGAATTGGAAGAAATAAGAAGCAAGCTGAGTGATGAAATCAAGCTGATTGGCGAGATGTTCGAGGATGATCTCAAAGAATTGCTGGGGGATAAAGTGACTCACTTCCAGAACCTTGTAGGTGAATTCGATCCGACTGCTACTAACCTAGGAAAATATTGGATGCCCCAAAAAAGCACCAGTGTAGTTGGTTACAGTGTTCTAGCAGGCGGATTAGGGGTTCAGTTATTCGCAAAATTTAGCAAATTAATTGTACCCATCGCTAGTGTTCCATTCATAGACAAGGCTATTGGTATGGTTGGAGGATTGTTTAGTCAGTTCGGTAAGACAGCGATCGGGCAAAGTGATAAACAAGCCATCTTAGAGTCAGCGATTAAGGAGTTTCCGAAGTTAGAGAAATCAATTCAGCAACAAGTTGAGAGTCAGTTCGCTGAACTCACCAAAGAACTGAAGCAAGCAATTGATGATTTGTATACAGAGGAAGTCAATAAGATTAATCAAGTTCTGACTAAGGCAGTGGAATCTCATCAAGAGTTGGTTGCTAGAAAAGGTGAGATCGAGGAATTGATTGGCGAAACTATTCCTGAATTAAGAAGGCTTTTGGGTAAATTAGGTTAACAGAGAGAGTATCTCTTACATAGGACTTACGCAAAGAAACCCGGTTTCTACGATAAATCGTTGTTTTGAGCAATAGAAGTCTACGAGAAACCGGGTTTCTGGGTTCTCCTGCGTAAGTCCTGTTACAGAAATTTCAACTTCTCACCAAGAAATAACAAAATTACTAAGTTTACAGGAGGGAGATTTATGAACATTTATGGATTTGCTTCAGCCAAGCAAAAAACCACCAGGGTATCTTCTATTTTGCAAGATGTCTCAACGCTTATTGGCAAGCACGAACAGAATCCGGTGAAGTTAGAGACGGGAGGCACAATTGAGCCGGGTTTAGGTCTGGAAACTGAAGCTGATATCTTACAAAAACGAAGCGAGGATATTCAAAAAGGGATTTTTAATCTGCTAGTGTTTGGTGAGTTTAAGAACGGTAAAAGTACCTTGATCAACGCTCTTTTGGGAAGTAAAACCCTTCCAGCAAAGGCAATTCCTACTACTGCTATCATTACTGTTCTGGTGTACGGTGAGAGACAGGATGTGGCCATTTACGAAAAAGATCGCGAGCATCCTCGCTTCGTTAGTTGGGAGTCTTTCAAAGAAGAATTTAGACTGAATGAGAAAGATGTAGAGACTATTAAGCAGACGGGATCTGTTAACAGATTTGCAAAGATTAATTATGCTCAGTTAGAGTGCCAGCATCCTATTTGTGCCAAAGGAGTCAAGCTCATTGACTCTCCCGGACTAGAAGAGAGTCAAGTCCGCACGGACTTGACTTTTAATTGGCTCAAACGCTGCCAGGCTATTATCTTCGTTTTAAATGCGATTCAGCCTTTGAGTGAAACTGAGAACAAAATTATAGCCGATTTTGGAGAACAAGGGCAGCAGTTGAAGAACGTATTCTTTGTTATTAATCGTATCAATCAAGTTGATCAAGATGAGGTCGATGACATCAAAGCTTGGTATCTAGGGAAACTCAAGAATTATTTTCTGAACGATAATGGTCAGTTTGATGAGAATTTCTACAACCGCAGGGTTTTTTTCGTTAATGCTAAGGGAGCTTTAGATGCTCGGACACAAGACTCTCCCAATACGGCAATGCTCGAAGAATCCGGCGTTTTGGCTTTAGAGGAGGAACTAGAGCGATTTTTAACCAGTGATGAAAAGTTCGTGGCAGCTTTTGATCCTGATGTTCAGGGATTACAACAGGTCATTCGTAAGGTTTGTCCAGAAATTTTTAACCAGAAAGCTACCCTGAATTTAGGGTTAGACAAACTGGAAAAAAATCGGCGCGAAGTAGAGACACAATTAAGCAAATTAGAAAAGCAAAAAGATAAGATCGAAAGAAGTATAAGTCAACAGGGAGAAATTATTAGTGGCAAAGTATATAATAATTTGCTGCGCTACACTAACGAGCTTGCCCAAAGAAAAAAAGATTTACAAGATTCTTTAAATTTTGAGGAATTATCGATAGGTGAAATTCTCAAAGCTATTCCAAGTAAACAACATCGAGAGAAAATCAAAAATTTAGTTCAGCGTGAAACTCAAAAATATCTGCAAGCAAAATTTACTGAATGGGCAGAGAAGTTACCGACGATTCTTGAGGACGATATCGAAACAATGAAAAAGAATATTGAGGAAGACATTGGAGATTTTCAGCTAGAATTAGCTCTGCTCAAAAGTATGTTCTCAGGAGTGAAAATTACAGGTGAAAAATTAGACGTCGAGAAAACTAATGCCATTAAAATTGCTCAATTAGCCTTAGGGGTAGCAACCTTCGATCCTAGTGGTTTGGTTACTGGTCTGATAGGTGCAGGAAATTGGCAGGGTCTCCTAAGACATATTGGGTTTCAAATTCTTTCTATTGTCGGTGGATTCTTATTTGGTGGTCCGCTCGGTAGTCTGATTTTCATGATCGTTGCAGATATAATGCATATCGGATGGGAAGGGAACTTATTTCAAAAGCGCCTCCGGGAAGCTATCGGTAATAAGGTGCAGGAAAAGCTTCCTCAAATCATATCTGATAAGGAAGAGGAAATTCGTCAACAGGTTAGCTCTCAATTCAAGCAACTCGCTCAACGCACTACTAAAATACTTCAACAACAAATTGATGAGACTTGCACCCAACAAGAAAAGATAATTCGCCGAAAACAGGATGCCACTTTTTCAGCAGAGAAAGAGAAAGAGCGTCTAGACAAGATTGGTAACAAGTTGATTGAATTGTATAACCGCGTTAATGTCGATGTTTTTGGAAAAGAAGCCACTCCTCAAGAAATGAATGAATTTAATAACCTTTTGATGAAAGGATTAACTGCTAAGGACTAGCGTAGAAATCAAGTACCAGATCGACTATAGTAACTTATTTTACTGGTGTCAGGAATTTCAAAAGGCGATCTACAATCTTAAAAAGGAGGTTATCAAATGAGTTGGGAATCAGAATTTGAATCTCAGTGGAAAATATTTTTAGATGTTGTGGAGACGTGCATTCGTCGAGAAATAGATAGAAATAAAAAGTTAGATTCAGAACTTATTAACTCTATCATTCATTCGCAAGTAAATAACTGGTCAATCGGCACTCACTATAATGGTGCATGGTTAGGAAACTTGAAGCGGAAACATCCATCGTTAGGTGAAGAATTTCAAGCTGCACTTGAAGAACTGCGCTTAAGTAACAACATAGCTTTTAATTTTAGCTTGCCTAGATTCCGTCTTTCTGAAGTCATAGTAATTGCTTGGGCGCTCGCTCTAATCTTGATTCTAACATGGTTAAGAGAAGCCATTTTGAGGCAAATACTGGGGACAGCATTTGTTGCAGCGATCGCATACCCGATCTTCTTAAATCTACGGGATAGCAAAAAGAAAAAGGCAGTGGAGAGTTGCCTCGAACAGATACAAAAGGAGTTGGAATTCACTGGGCAAAAACTAAAAAACGTTGCAACCAGGGCCGATGAAGCTAATTTATAGCGTTTACGAGGTTTGTCCAGCAATGTTTGCTCATACATTTGATTAAAGAACTCCAACAAAGATTCAAATGCTTTACGGTTTAATCCTGTTAATGTTCTGAGTAACCTATCTTGTTTTAAGACTCGTTCAATATTTAGCATTTTTCTGGCCAATTTCTGCTTGAATCATTTTACCTTATTTCCCAACAACTCTAAAGTATATCAGTCATATTATTAGTTGCTCGAAAGCTGCTTAACTAGGGCTTGCTGATTAAATATAAAAGGATTGACAGGTAAAGGTTATAGCATTTTTGAGTCCTTAAAAAGTACCAGCTTTTTGAGCTTTGAGCGCCAAAAAGCTAGTATTTTGGGATGATTATGACAGAAAAATTGTCCCTCAATTTTTCCGACTATCTCCTCTAAAATTCCTATTTCTCCTGACTACTGACTACTGACTACTGACTACTAGAAACAGCAAAAATACTTTTTCAGCAAACCCTAACTATTAATTTTATCCCAAAAGCGATCGCCATCCTCACAAACATTTAATCGAACTAATCATTTCCACCAAAATTCCTATTATCTTTCTCGAATCTTTAATATAGTAATTCTCTACATCAATAAACACTAAATTCTTTTCCAATTTCAAAAATTTCCAGGCATAACCTGTCGTAACCACACCATAAATAAAAGGAACATCTTTACCATCTTTTTGATTATATATTTCAGCCGCAACCATTTCTGCAATACATTCTCCTAAACCACTAACTATCTTTTCATTTTTAGCTTCTACAAGAACAACTACAGGAGTATCTAAATATAATTGTTCGGGAGATTGACTAATAATAAAATCACAAAATCCATTCAACCCCTTATCTTTATCAACTGAGAAATCTATACCCGAAAAAAAACTGATTTGAAGTTGTCTCTTAATCTCCAGCAAAATATTAATAATTATTAGCTCAGAACTAGCTTTTTCAGTAGCGATCGCTAAGGCAATAGGTACATTTTGCTTTAACATCTCAGCCAAAAGATTACTAATTTCTACAGGTTCAACTTCAGAAAATAAATCTTCTGTTTCTATAATTTTCAAATTAAACTCAGCTTTGACTTTTTTTAAATCAAAATCACTATATGACATTTTACCTATTCCTGATTTCCTCAATCAGAATTTTCCGATTAATTACAAATAATTTTATATCTTAAACTATACTCTTAATTACCCATAAAATAGGTTGTAATATTTTATCTAATCGGGTTTGGAGACCAAACCCCTACAGTTTTTTTCACGAATCATTTTATATTCCCATATTTATAACATTAATCGGTCATGGTATAGTACCCTGAGACTAATAGAAAATCTCAATGACAAGAACTCCCCACGACCAATTTGCCAAACAATATTTAGAAGAATTACTAACTTTATTAGGTCAAGTAGAAACCAGTCGCGATGTTGCCAGCGAAGTCCGGGAAATAGACGTATATTTTATCCCCGTCATTCCACCGCCAAACGACCCCAAAATTTTAGGGTTATTAGGCCAAATGGCAGCAACCGCTTCTATTTACGGAATAATTAAGGTTTAAAGCCTCTCCTTTAAAAGAGAAACAAGAAAAAATTTTCATGATTAGTCAATCCTCTCCTTGAAAAGAAGAGTTCAACAATGAATAATGAATAATGAATAATTACCTCTCCTTGAAAAGAAGAGGATTGACTCGAAGGAAAATTTTTATTTATTATCCCCTTAAAAGGGGAGGCTTTAAACCAAAATTTTTCGGTAATAACTAATTATTAATTATTAATTATTAATTATTAATTATTGAACTCCCTCTTGTTCACCCAGAATAATTGATGCTTTTGGCGCTAAACTAGATCCAAGTGGTCAATGGCCTACAGGTATTTATTTTTTGCCAGAATTTCAAGGCACAGCAATAGTAGCAATTAATCAACTGCCCGTTAAGCAGGATACTCTTTGGTTACGAGTATTGGGAAAAGGACAAACACAAGACCAAGCTATTTTAGAATTAGAAGCTCTACCCAGAGGTAACCCACTTCGGGAAAATCTGACAGAGCTTCTGGCCAACTGGCACGTCACAATTCAATTCAGAGAAAATATAGATGAAGATGACCAGGAGTTAATTATGAGACTATCACCTGTTTATTTACGTTGGCGTGAGGATACCTTGGAACAAGGTCGCCAAGAAGGTCGCCAAGAAGGTCTTCAGGAAGGCCAACAGAAGATAAGGCAAATGATTGAAAATTTCCTCAATGTCAGGTTTGGTTCCCTAGATCCAGAACTATTGGCCATTATTGAGCCAATGTCCCAGTTGTCTCCAGAGGAGTTGACTTCTTTGTTATTAAATGCTTCGAGGGAAGAATTGTTGGAGAGATTTAGCGAGTAGTTACTGACAAAAACAATAAGGTTTTATGTCTCCTTTTTTAGGGGGATAAAAAAATAAAATTTTGCATTTTATAGCGGTTTTCACAAAGGTAGACTACAGACAAAATATAAGTATTTTTGAAGTTTATAGCGGTTTTAACAAAGGTAGACTACAAAACTTCTGCCTTCTGCCTTTAAGCCAAAATCTCTGTATTTTATGTTAATGAAAAGCGCTATAAATATTCTTTTTCTAAAACCTTGTAGGGACGTTTCATAGAACGTCCCTACTTTAATGGAAAAAAATGAAAACTGCTATAATAGGACTTAGGCAAAGAAACCCGGTTTCTACGATAAATCGTTGTTTTGAACAGTAAACTTCTAAGAGAAACCGGGTTTCTGGGTTTGCCTGTGTAAGTCCTGTATAAGTTAGCTAAACAAACACAAAACTAGACTCTAGTAACAGAATCTTTTTTCAATACATTCATACCATCACCATTAACAGATACATCCAAATGCGGACGACTCTCCTTACCACCGAATAATTTATTCAACCAGTGGATAAAATTATCAATGTAAGTAAACCACACAGGGACCACCACTAATGTTAACAATGTGGAAGTAGTTAACCCACCAATAACAGCGATCGCCATCGGACTTCTTTCTGCTCCTCCTGCTCCTAATTCGAGAGCAATAGGCAACATTCCGCCAATAGTTGAAAATGTGGTCATCAAAATTGGTCGTAACCGGGAAATACCAGCTTCGCGGACTGCATGAAACTGAGACATTCCTTCTTTTTCATTTGCTAAGGAAGAGTCTACTAACAAAATCGCATTTTTGGTCACCAAACCCATCAGTAGTACAATTCCAATTAAAGCAAACATACCTAACTCCTTCTGGAAGATTATCAACCCTAACAATGCACCACCAATAGATAAAGGTAATGCCACCAAAATCACCATTGGGTAAAGGAAGTTATTATATAGCAACACTAAAATTGCATAAATACACAATATTGCCAAACCTAACGCACCCAAAAATCCATTAAAGATATCCATCATAATTTTGGCATCACCGTCAGACTGTTCTGTGACATCAGGAGGCAGTGGATTCATTGCTGGTAATGCTTTCACTGCTGTTAGTGCATCTCCCAGAGAAATGCCCTGTAAATTTGCCTCAAAGGAAACCTCGCGAAGACGGTTAAAACGGTGTATTTCTGAAGGTCCGCTACCTATTGTAATTTCAGCCACCGCTGACAATGGTACTAACCCACCATTTTGACTGGGAATGCGTAAATTTTTAATTACATCTAAGTCATTTCTAAATTCTTCTGCTAACTGTACCCGAATAGGAATTTGCCGATCTACCAGATCGAATTTAGCTAAATTACTCTCAATATCTCCTATAGTAGCTAATGACGCGGTACGAGCGATCGCCTGTACTGAAACTCCCAAATCTCCTGCTCTTGCAGGTAATGGTTTAATCAAAATCTCTGGTTTCACCAAACTAGCAGTGGAACTCACGTCTACCAACCCTGGAACTTCTCGCATTTGTCGTTCTAAAGCATCTGATGCCTGTTGTAAAGCAACTGCATTGTCGCTGTTCAGAACAATTTTTAAATCTTTACCACCACCACCTGGACCCGTGCTAACAAAATTAATTCGCGCTCCTGGAATCTTCTGAAACAAGGGTCGTACCTCTTGTTCAAATTCTTTTTGAGAAATATTTCGCTCTTGCCTGGGTAAGATCGTAACGTATAATTTACTTTTGTTCAGAAGTCCACTACCCACATCAGCAAATACACTGGTGACAAGTGGATTTTCCTGTAACAGTTGCATTGTTTGTTGTGTAGCTTGTTCAGTTTCTGCTATTGTCGAACCAGGAGGTAATGCTAGATTAACTATACTTACACCCCCATTACCAGCATCCGTTAATCCTTTCGGCAGCAGTGGCACCAGTTGCAAGCTACCAATAAAGAAGGCGATCGCCGTAGCTAAAGTAATAATTTTATGCCGTAATGCCCAAGTTAATAACTGACTGTAGGGGCGAATTTTTCTTTGTTTTTGATTTTGTTCTGGAAAAGAAGGAGATGTTCTTAGTCGTCTATGTTTCAATAACCGTGCCCCTAACATTGGTGTCATTGTACAAGCAACCAATGTAGAAAACATGGTTGCAACTGCTACGGTAATGCCGAATGGTTTAAAAAATTGACCCGGTATCCCACCCATAAATGCTACGGGTAAAAAGACTGCTACAATAGTTGCAGTTGTTGCAACCACCGCAAAACCAATTTCTGCTGACCCATCTAAAGCGGCTTGGAATGGTTTTTTCCCCTTCTTAATATGTTGGTCAATATTCTCTATCATACAAATAGCATCATCTACTAAGTTCCCCATTGCCAATGCTAGTGCTAATAGACTCATCTGATTTAGAGTGTAATTGAGGATTCTCATTACCAAAAAAGTAGGTAGTATTGATAATGGTAATGCTACTGCTGTCACAAGAGTTGGGCGCCAGTCTCGTAAAAATATACCAACAATTATGACAGTGAGTATGGAACCAATAATTAAGGCATCTATAGATGCTTGATATGATTCCTTAATATCTGTTGCCTTGGTGAAAATTAGTTGCAAGTCTACATCTGCTGGCAATGTTTTTTCTAGTTCAGTAACTGTTTCCCGCACCTTTCTTTCTACAGTGACAAGGGTACTTCCCGTGCTGCGGAGTACCTCAAAAGCAACAATAGGTTTACCAATATTATTTGTTCCTGAGTCTTGGTTGAAACTATTTTTTTCTAATAACCAAGCTGCTTGTCTAGTTTCTCCATGACCATCAATAACTTGAGCTACACTGGAAAGGGGGACTGCACCACCAGAGGGTAGAATGATTTGATATTCTTTCAATGCTTCTACTGTGTCAGCACTACCTAAAGTCCGAATACTTTTTTCTGTACCTCCTATTTGAGAACGTCCTCCTGGTATGTTCGCATTCAAGGCACGAATTTGATCGTTAACTTGAGTAGCAGTAATACCCAGACTCTCTAATCTTTCAGGACTCAGCTTGATAAGTATTTCTCGGTCAACTCCACCAATACGATAGATTTGAGAAACACCTGTAACATTGAGGATAGCACGACTAATTTCTTTGTCTACTAATTCGCTTAATTCTTCTACAGAACGTTTGTCGGAGGTGACGGCGTAGGTCATTATTGGTCCGCCTCCAGCAAACTCTATTCTTTTAACGATGGGATCATCAACGTCTCGGGGTAAGTCTTGGCGAATTTCAGCAACGGCATTACGCACATCATTGGTGGCGCGATCGATATCTACTGCTAAGTCAAACTCAATTCTAGTTGTAGACACTCCATCATCTACTTCTGAAGTTAGTTTTTCGATATTTCCCAAACCTGCTACAGCATCTTCAACTTTTTTTGTCACTTGAGTTTCTAATTCTGTCGGACCTGCTCCTTGTTGTCTTACTGTTACTGATACTAGAGGAATATCAACATTAGGTAGATTGTCTATCCCTAATTGCAAAAAAGACATTAATCCTACTACT
Organism: Okeania sp. SIO3I5; assembly: GCF_010672085.1. Taxonomy (GTDB): domain Bacteria; phylum Cyanobacteriota; class Cyanobacteriia; order Cyanobacteriales; family Microcoleaceae; genus Trichodesmium. Next base: position 112,731 of record NZ_JAAHHT010000017.1, on the reverse strand, counting down.
GTTAAGACTAGAAACATGACCAGAGTAGGAACTGGTTTTTTAATTGACCAAGCTGATAATTGAAATGACATTTTTATTAATGGATAATGGATAATTGATAATGGATAATGGATAATTGATAATTGATAATTACCTCTTTCAATCATCTAAAGACGGCTCTATTTCTAATTGATAATGGATAATTGATAATTGATAATTACCTCTTTCAATCATCTAAAAATGGCTCTATTTCTAATGGATAATTGATAATTACCTCTTTCAATCATCTAAAGATGGCTCTATTTCTAATGGATATTGGTGTTTAATTCATGCAACTTGGTATTAATAATTAATAGGGATTTTGCCGATGTTACTTTTTTATATGCAGAAACCGGGTTTATTACGGAAATTTCCTGGTTTTAACAACAATATCCCGACAATAAACCCGGTTTCTTAGTTCGGAAAGTGTAAGCCCTGTTTATATACTATTTTCAAGTATACAATAAACAAGTTAGCAAAGCCCAGAAAAGTAGTTATTTAATAACATAATAAGTTCTGTAAATTTTCCTTAAGTGTAGTTAAAAGTTCATTTTCAGCTATACTATTACTGTCAATTTTAAAAGGGTTGATCAGTATGGCCAAGCTTTCTTCTTTTTTCAATCTAATTATCTCTTCTGGGAGCTTATTATTTTTATTTTCATCCGCTCCACAATCACTAAATGCGCAACAAAGTACATATACCATTCAATTTCATAACAAATGTTACAATACTGTTAGGGTCGCTATAAACTACAAAGATATAGATGGTGACCGCATAACAAGAAGTTGGTTTAGTGTAGGAAGCAATAGTAGATCAACCCTTGTTACTGCTACAAGTCGTACTTTCTATTTTTACGCTAAATCTAGAAATGGAAAGCATACATGGGGTGGCAATGATTTGTATAAATCAATAAATGGTAGTGAAACTAAATATGGTTTTAGGAAAGGAACAACTGTATCTGAAAATGGAGTTTTGCGACAGAGGTTAACTTGTGGGTAATGGTGTACAAGTAGTGATTTTTGTAGTAATGCTCCTGAAAGTGAAAGAGCTTTAGTTATAAATATCACTACATCTACAGAACTACTAAAAAACCTTTTTATAGGCGATAGTTATTCCAACTAAGAAACGGGGTTTATGAGAGATATATCTGATTTATAAAAGGATTTCATATAAACCCGGTTTCTAGGCTTTTTTGATTTACAGGACTTACGCAAATTGTTAGATGAAACGCTATTCGTAGGGGGGCGAATGGCATTCGCCCCTACAATACAAATGGTGTATATTTTTTTATGTTGCGTAAGTCCTGATTTAATATTCCTTAGACAAAGTGTGATTAATTAACCATAATAAATTAACTCCTTTTAACCATCTACTAATTTCTGTTACCTATTGCCTATTCTCTATAGATAAATAGGTTTTGTAACATGATTTTTTCACGCTTGGTATAAGAACATATTGAAAAAAGAGAAAAATTAATTGGAGTATATTTTTTTGTTTAAATTGAGATTTACATTAGATACAATTTGGTTAATTAACAATAGTATTCGGCTACAGCAATCCTAAATTAGTTGTAAAATTTTATCGTAGGGGTTTGCTTTCCAAATCCCTTTAAACTTGGGTTTGGAGACCAAACCCCTACATTATTTTCTAAATTAACAGGCAAGATGCCTATGCTACTTTTTTATATCTAGGAAAAACTCACAGAAAAAATGCCGATGTTACTGCAAATATTTTGGGAAAAAATTTAACAGAAAAAATGCCGATGTTACTTTTTTATATTTGGTAAAAACTAACAGAAAAAAATGCCGAAAAAGGCTACTCTGTACGAACGTTCCATGGAACGTCCCTACTTATCAATAACTTTAACTATATCCCCATCTTTGAGGTAACCCGCACCTGAGACTACTATACGATCGCCTAATTTTAAACCTTCTTTGATTTCAATTTCAGCATTAGCTAAATCGCTATTTTTACTCAAGATTTCTCCTACTTCTACAGGTACTGCTTTAACTTGATTATTGCTTTGCAAAACATAAGCAATAGACTGCCCATCTGCTTGAGGTAATACTGCTTTGGCTGGAATTTTGAATCCTTGATTTGTAGCAGTTGTAATTGTTGCCCGCAAAAACATTCCTGGTCGTAATAAATTACTATTAGGTAGGTCGATTTTAACAGTTGCTTCGCGAGTTTCTTCATTAACTAATGGTGCTATTTCTCTCACTCTTCCTGACATTTTTATCCGACTATCAGCATCAGAACTAATTCTAACTTTTGTGCCAATTTTAACTTGGGGTAACTGAGTTTCTGGTACTTCTAATTCTAGTTCTAATTGATTGTTTTTAATAATTGAAAACAACATTTTACTACTAGAAGTTACATCACCAACACGAGCTATCCGTTCAGCTATTATGCCGTTTGCAGGTGCTTTCACTAAAGTATATGCTAGCTCAGTTTGTTTCTCTTCTTTGCGAGCTTCCTCACTACTAACATTTGCCATAGCGCTGTCAATATTTGATAATGCACTTTCAACTTCTGCTCTAGCGCTACTTACATTAGCTTGAGCGCTATTAACTTTGGCTTCCGCACTCCGTAGTTGAGCCATTGAACTACTGAGACTTGCTTCTGCACTCTCCACTCTAGCTTCTGCACTCCTAACATTTGAGCCAGCAATATCAACTTTAGCTTTCGCACTATCAATATTAGCATCAGCAATATCAACCTTCGCTTTAGCGCTACTAATATTAGCATCAGCAATATCAACTTTAGCTTTAGCACTATTAATATTAGCTTCAGCAACTCGTACCCCTTCCCTTGATGTTTTCACCGTAGTGCTACGGGTTTCTAATTCTTGAGAACTAATAACACCCTCTGCTCTCAGGGTTTGATATCGTTCAAAATCTCTCATAGCTTGTTCTTGGTTCGCCTTAGCTTCTGCTAACCTAGCTTCAGTTTGAGCTACAGACGCCAGAGCATCATTGCGACTTGCTTGAGTTTGTTGGAGAGCAGCAATAGCATCATTGCGACTTGCTTGGGTTTGTTTGAGGGCAGCAATAGCATCATCCCGACTTGCTTGAGTTTGTTGGAGAGCAGCGATCGCTTCATCTCTTCCTGCTTTAGCTTGAGCAATATTAGCTTTTACACCATCCCGATCTGCAATTGCTTGTTCCCAAGCAGCAATTGCTTGTTTTACCTCTACCTCAGTCTTACTGTGAGCAGCTCTTCTTTGCTCTACTTGACTTCGAGCTGATGCTACTTGAGATTTAGCTTGGTTAATTTGCGATTTCAAAACGGAGTCATCTAAAATTGCCATTACCTGACCTTGAGTAACTTTTTCTCCTTCATCGACTAAGACTTGTTGAATTTGTAACCCATTCGCCTGCGGTAACACTGGTAATAGATCGAAGGCAACAACGCTACCTGTTGCATCAAGGGTACGTTCTACTGTTGCTAATTCTACGTTAGCTACTGTTACGCTGAGAGCGGGACTAACATTAGTCTCGACTGGATTTGTAATAGTTTGTGTAGAATTGGTATTAGCTTCTGTCTTTTTTTCTGATTGAGAAACTAATTGCATACTCACCATACTAGCAACTACACCAATGCCAATACCAAAAGTTAATCCTTGCCATCCTCCTCTCTTTTTTTGAGCTGGAAATTCTTTGGTGTTATTAATTTTATTTTCATTTTCTTGTGCTTCAGAATCAAGTGTCAGGCCATCTATATTGTCAGTCTGGCCCTGAGTATAACCATCTATATAATCGCTATGTTGTTTTGAGGGTATATTCTCTGGTATTGTTACTTCTTTCAATTTACTTGTCCCTTTAAAATACTATATTTTACATTGTAAATAAAATCCCTAGTTTTGTTATTTTTATTGAAATTGCATAGTAATTAGTATAAAATTATTCCTAATTTTGGTTTGGTGTACTTATATTACTTTGATTATTACAAATTATAGAAAATTTAGGTCATTGTCTATAACTGACTAATATCGTAAAAATCAATCAAGTTTTGCTAGAAAATAAAGTGGCGTTGCTAGATTAATGCGAGAAAATTCAAAAAAGGTATTGTCAAATTCGACAACGACAAAGGAGGAGTGAGAATATTTTTGCCGTTGAAATTGGTAAATACTCTAAATGCACAAGGGGTTAACGAAGTTAGAAGTCAGAAGTCAGAAGTCAGAAGTTGTTGACGGATAAATTCAGAAATTATATTAGTGTCTAGCAAATACTTTAAAGTCATAAATCAACCTCTCTTCCTGGTGACTTATCCCGTAAGTTGTTAAAAGTATTATCATCAAAAGTAATTCCTTCTTGTTCTATTTTTGCCCTAAATTTTTGATAGGCTGACTATTTTTTGAATTCAAAATTCAAAGTTCAAAAATTTTGGTTCTAACTTAATTTAAATAATTGTTTAATTAAGGATTCAAGCCTCGTTCTTCAGAACGAAAAAATTAAAAATCTTTTCGTTATTTCAAGCCTCTGACTTTCCTGCGGAATGCTGTGCAAACAGTCAGAGGTTATAATTTTGAATTAAAAATTATTAATTTTGAATTGATTTTACCATTAAACATTGATGATTAATTGCTAAACTCAAATACACACAATCATAAACAGCTTGATTAATTCTATAAGCAATATCTAAAGCACTTTTAATTAGAGGTTCAGAAGGAAAAACTTTAATATCCACAGACTTTAAAGTATCTAAACTTAATTGAGCTTGAGTAATATTCATTTCTCCACGACGAACCCGCTTCCAAAGAATATTACCAATTTCTGGAAAGAAAAAATCAGGGACTAATAGCAAGTTATCTTGATTGTTTAATAATGACAAAACAAGCTCAGTTTGAATTTCTGGAATAACCCATTTAATTGCTACATTGGCATCAACAACAAACTTACTCACTTAGGCGATCCTCTCGTAATAATTCACCACTATTAGTAAAAGTCTGACCTTTATATTGTTGCAATAAACGTTCAAATTTTAATTTTGAATCTTGATGGTTTTGTTTGATAATGGGTTGATACAAAACCATAGCTTCAATTTCTTGATTAGTAATTGGTAAACGAAGAGATAAAATTCCATCTTCGCCAATATGTGTTTTTATCTTGATACTTTCCATAATTTCTCAATTATCTTTCAAATTTGACTAAATTTAATTTTAACCGAATTAATATTTATAATGCTTGTTCTATTTCTTCTCCCCAAGGTGAAATAATGTATGATTCATATTTGCAGTTTTCGATGAATTTATCAATATCTTCCTCTAAGATTTTTTCTGTTTTACAACTTTCTTTTATGTAACGTTTTAAAAATGGTTTGGCATGATCGATTAAAGTAATAGTAGGTATTTCCGATGTTAAGCCTATAAAATCTTCTTGATTTGAGAGAATTTTAATTCGAGTGTGCTTATCACCATTTTTTGGCGTTCCCGTCAAATCAATATAATTATTAATTAAGATTCTAAATAGGTAAATTGGTTCACGGTTTTTAGTGTTTTTAGCTTTGTCAATTTTTCTGTAGCTTTCTCTTATATACTTTAATTCATCAATTAAATTATCAGATAGTCTTCTCTTTAAAACATGAAACGTTATATTATTAGATTTATAGCTAGTAAATTGACTCCAAAACACTCGCCATAGTGCTTCCCATTTAGAGTCAAAATTTTCTAAGAAATTTCCTCTATCTTTAGCAAGATTTCGTCGTAAATAGTTCAAAGATAACTGATAGATACACAAATATCCTAAAATTATTGTAATAGGTATAATTATTTTAACACCATTAAAAGACATTATAAGGTAGTGTTTTTCTGTGTTTGTAAGAAATTTTAATTTGAAACTTATTTCCTTTATCTTTTCGTGGTATGTTTCAGTATCTCCACTCATAGTACAACAGAAAATATTTATATGAAATACAGATTCTTTTAGGTTTTTATCGTATCTAGAAACTAAATTAATTTCATTTTCATTAAAAATACCTATTTTGTTAAAAGCAATATCATACCCTTTATTCTCTATCAAACTTGATTTATAAACTTCAATATATTCTCTATCGTCTATGATTAAATCTTCTCCTAAACAACCCAAATTGATTTGGGAAAAAACTATTTCTAAAATATTGATATGAGACTCTATAGCATTAATAAATAATATAGCAAATTCCCTTTTTTCTTTTCTATCAGTGAAATACCTAATCAAAGTATTACCTAGAAAGATACTTGCTGCCGTTACTAAAACAGTTAATGGAAACTTCAATATATCCTGATATGTTTCAAGAAAGCTGTTTAGCTTATCAATATTTACTGATATGATTTGAAAAATAAACATTAACAATATACAAGATATACTGGAAATTACCATACCCAAGGAATTTTTCTTAAACACAAAATACACTAAAACTATTAATCCGAAAAAAAAGCCAGTTAGTGCAGGGATAATATCTTGCAGTTGAGCAATCATAATCTTATCTATATTAAAAATTTTAGTTTCTCTAGAAATCAGACTTTATTACGTCAAACCAAATTCAATGATATAAAATTATTATCAAAAATTCCCATAAAAAAAGGTGGGGAAAACCCACCCTAAAATTAACAACAATTATAGCAGTCGCCATTACTACTAGAATATTCTCAAACTTAGTCATCGCCAAAATTTAACTTCTGACTTCTGACTTCTAACTTCTGACTTCAACTAAGCACCTACAGCTTCTTTTGCAGCATACATAACTTCTAAAGAAATCTCACCAATACCACGCTCCCTCGCAAACTTTTCCGTATTTCGCTTCACTTTACCCCGGACAAAACCAGGCACCTTATTCAATTCTGCCTTTGCATCTTTCGTCCAATTCAAATCAGAATCAGCAGAAATTCCCTTAGTAATAACCTCCTTAGTATCGTGTCCGCCAAATATTTCTAACAGATGATCTTCCATTCCCAAAGTAAAAGAATTATAAACCAAATCCGCAATTTGATTAGTTCCTTCATAACCCATAAACGGTTTATAACCAATCGGGAAATTCTGAATATGAATAGGCGCCGCAATAACACCACACGGAATATCTAAACGCTTACCAACATGACGCTCCATTTGCGTGCCAAAAATTGCCGAAGGTTCCACACGAGCGATCGCATCCCCAATCTCCCCATTATCCTCACTAATTAAAACCTCATCACAATATTCACTCACCTGTTCCCGGAACCAGTCAGCATCATATTTACAATAAGTACCTGCCCAAACCACATGAATACCCATCTCCCGCGCCAAAATTTTTGTCATGGCAGCAGCATGAGTATTATCCCCAAACACCACCGCTTTTTTACCAGTTAAATTTTGACAGTCAATGGAACGAGAAAACCACGCTGCTTGAGAAACGTGCAAAGTTTGATTATCAATAAATTCCTCATAGTCAACATTAGCACCTTGAGCATTTACCACCTGCTGAATTTTCCGAATACAACGAGCAGTTTCTACAACACCCATAGGCGTAATATCAATATAAGGCGTACCAAACTCCGATTCTAAATATTTAGCTGCCATTACCCCTAGTTCCCGATAAGGTGTGAGGTTAAACCAAGCGCGAGGCAGATTTTTTAAATTGTGAACTGACGCACCTTCGGGAATGACTTCGTTAATTTCGATGCCTAAGTCTGTCATCAAGCGTTTTAATTCGGTGCAGTCATGTTGGTTGTGGAAACCCAAGGTAGAAACACCAATAATATTTACAGAAGGTTTCTCAGTTTTTCCTTCTGGAAGTTCCCCTTTCTTTTTCGCCTTCTCAATATAATATTTAACAATTTGCTCCAAAGTACGATCTGCTGCTTGTAGTTCATTAACGCGATAATGATTAACATCTGCCAACATGACGTCACCTTTAGCATCTATTTGAGCGCGTTCGACAAAATTCTCCAAGTCTTCTTGCAAAATGCTAGAAGTGCAAGTGGGAGTAAGAACAATTAAATCTGGGGTTTCTTCCTTGTCTTTGCGGACAATGTTATCTACTACTTTTTCTTGGGAACCCCGCGCCAATACATTCCGATCGACTACACTGGCAGTCACAGGTGTATAATTCCGTTCTCTTTCCAACATGGAGCGCATGACATTAAAGTAGTCGTCACCAAGAGGAGCGTGCATAATAGCGTGAACGTTTTTGAAGGAACTGGCAACGCGCAATGTACCAATGTGAGCGGGACCTGCATACATCCAGTAAGCTAATTTCATCTAATGTTCTCCGTTTTTTAGTTAACAATTATGGATTTATTAGTTTGATTGTCTCAGATTTTGATGTCTTTAATTTATTAGAATGAAAATTTTTAAACAATATTTTTTCAGGTTATCCCATCAACTAGAACTTAGTTTGTCAGTAAAGTAATAAAATTTTGTTTTATTTAAGTATTCTTAATTTTTGGGTTAATTTATGTTAATTGGGGACAAAAAAGGTTGACAATTATTTGATATGGGTATAAGAAAAGAGCGATCGCTAATTTTGAGTATGCGATCGCTTTCCAGAAAGATATCTTTAACGAAGTCAGAAGTCAGAAGTCAGTAGGGGCGAATGGCCATTCGCCCGTACAGAAGTTAACCCACCCCTAATATAAAATCTGGTTGAATAGTTGTCATTGCGACGATAGGAAGCAATCTCCTCAAACTATGAGGTTGCTTCTTTCCACGGAGTGTAAGTCGCAATGACGTAAGCTATAGTAATTATGCGAATTTGATATAACCCCTGGTTCTAAATTACAGCAATCCATGAGGATGGTGAGGTACACTTAAAGGTTAATCTATATCCTTAGTAACACAGCCGGCTGTAACAACTTGGAAGGTTGTGTTACCTCTCATTACTAATAGGTTTCCAGCTTTTAACAAAAAAAAAATTTGTACCTCACGCGCGGGCGTGAAACTGCTGTAATAGCTTCTTCTAAATTTTCCAGAGCTTAGTTAATGGAGAGGCTTTATACCTTGATTTTTCAGTAACCTACAGCAATAAAAGGTTGACAAATTTCTCTCAATTCGAGAAATTTAAAATAAGTAATAATTACTTGAAATTATCCAACTTTTATTACTCTCTTAGGAGAGTATTTCAAATGTTCCCTGTTCAAATTACAATTGCTATAAATTATGACAAATCAACGAAAGTTACAAATTAGTTTAGCATTAATTAGAATTAGCACTGCTGCATTCTTTTTAGTTTGGTCAATTGAAAAAATTATTGCTCCTGAAGCAGCTCAAAAAATATTTCAGAAGTTTTATTTTTTAAGCATTTCCAATTCTATAGCACTAGGAATAGGAATTATTCAAACCTTAATTGTTGTAATTTTCCTGATGGGATTATTTAAAACCTTTTCTTATGGAGCTATGTTGGGAATGCACCTAGTTTCTGTACTTTCTACATACCAACAATTATTTAATCCTTATGCACCAGGAAATCAATTATTTTGGGCTGCTGTACCTACATTGGCAGCCATGATTGGCTTATTTTTATTACGAGATGAAGACCAACTACTTACATTTCAATATTATTTAAAATGAAGTTAATATTTTTACATTTGAGATACCATTTGTACTTTTCCTCGGACGACAGAACGTAACAACCTGTCCACAGAACGACGTTCTTCTTGTGTGATTGATTCATCTAATATGGCGGCCATAAGGCCATAACAATCTGATTTGGTAAGATAAGAATTATCAGCTACAGAAACCATAATTTCGTTGATAGCGCCAGGGAGTAAGTTAACTTGAAGCATAAAATAAACCTTGAACTCTATAGTTTTTATATTCTACATTATTGAGAAGAATAATTCATAAAGTTTTGGTAAAGTGATTATAATTACTAAAGTAAAGTGAAATGAAAAGGTGAATTTTTGTGATCTAGGTCACGGCAGGTATTATTTCATAATAAAGATGGAGTAGGAGGAAATAATTAATAATTAATAATTAATAATTAATAATTACCTCTTCTGTAATAGAAGGATTGGCTAAAAGGAATTTTTTTCTTTTTTCTCCATGAATTGAGAGGCTTTATACCTTCATTTTTTGGGTAATAGGGGATATCTATCTGCCTGAAAAAGCTATGTTTTTTGTATTACGATAAAATTAATACTGAACAATTAGGAAATCAAACAAAATGTTGGAAGAAAAACCAGAAGCTATTCAACAAAAAATCAAGAAGTTGGCAACTGAATCACAAAAAGCAGATCCCACTGCATGGTTTGATATTTTATATTCTGAAGCTGAGGGTGATGCTGGACAAATACCTTGGGCGCGTTTAACGACACATCCTTATCTACAAGAGTGGTTAGATTTTTCTCAACCACAAGGAGAAGGAGGTACTGCTTTGGTGATCGGATGTGGTTTGGGTGATGATGCAGAAGCTTTGGCAAAGTTGGGTTTTCAAGTGACAGCTTTTGATATTTCGACTAATGCGATCGCTTGGTGCAAAGAAAGATTTCCTGATTCTTCAGTTAACTATTTGGTTGCCGATCTGTTGGCGTTAGATTCTGAATGGCATGGTAAATTTGATTTGGTGATAGAATCGCGGACTATTCAAGCTTTGCCAGTAGAGATGCGATCGCAAGTTATTAACTGTATTGCTCCTTTAGTGGCAAGTAAGGGTAAACTTTTGGTGATGACTCGCATACGGGAAGATGATTCTATACCTGATGGCCCTCCTTGGCCTTTATCTGATCAGGAACTTGCCCAGTTTATTGAGTTAGGATTAGAAGAAGTTCGGCGCGATTTATTTTTATCTGAAGCGGGTGAAAAGACGATTGAACAAGTTCGGATTGAATATTGTTTGAATGCTTGAGATATAGGAATCCTACAGCAGTTTTCATTCCGGTAGACCACAGTAGGGACGTTCCATGGAAGGTCCCTACGGGGTTTTGCTTGTGACGATGTGGTTCATCAATCTGAAAAGCGCTGTAAATAGGTTGTAAGATTTTATCGTAGGGGTTTGGTCTCCAAATCCAAACGTAAAGGGATTTGGAGACCAAACGCGTACAGTTTTTTTCTCACAAATCATTTCTTATGGCTATACTTCCGACGTTGTTGCACTTAGGTGACAACGCGGGATTCTTCAGCTTGGAAAACCATGACGGCAGTTTTAATAAGCGATCGCTCCTTGACAGCCAGAAAAAGTTGTTATATTTTCAGATTAGATATAGCAATTCTCATAGTTATGAAGTACATTGAAAATCCCCCTAAATCCCCCTTAGAAAGGGGGACTTTGAAAATTCCTCCTTTCTAAGGGGGGCAGGGGGGGATCTAAAACTGTACCTCTTATGTTAAAGAACTGCTATTGGTAAAGAGAGGCTTTCAACCAAATTGATTAATTATCAATATTCTTCAGCTTGAGAAACTATGACGGCAGTTGTGATAAGCGATCGCTCCTTGACAGCCAGAAAAAGTTGTTATATTTTAATATTAGCAGGACTTACGCAAAACCACCATATTTAGTAGGGGCGAATGCCATTCGCCCTCTACAGATAGCGTTTTACCTAAGAATTTGCGTAAGTCCTGATTAGATAAGTATTTTGGGAAAGTATTAGCTTTTTTAGGACTTACGCAGAAGCGCCATATCTCGTAGGGGCAAAGAGCGAACTGTAGGGGCGAGCAAGCGAATCGCCCCTACATATGGTGTATGAATTAATATTTTGCGTAAGTCCTGTTTTTTAGAAAAAGGTAGACATTTCCATCCGGTTCAGGAAAATGGATAATCTATTGTGAAGTTGTAGATAAAAAAGATAAAGGAATAAAAATCAGGATGTCTGACAACGAAAAACAAAACGAGACTCAGGAACCTTCTCAACCACAAACCCCTTCTGTAGAAGCTGAACGGAAAATTGCTCAAAAATTTGTATCTGGTACAACCCAGGCTTTTATCCAGTGGATGCCATTGGGGGGTAGTGGTGGTTTGTTGTTCTCTTTTTTGCTCAACCAAGAATGGGTGAATGCTTTAATTACTTTTCCTGTTACTATCGTCACTGTTGTTTGGGCAAGATATAATGAAGGCTTTCTCACACAACTTGGAGCAGTTTATCAGGAACGAGGCAAAAATGATGCTAACTCTCTAATGACGTTCCTGAACAAGCTGGATGAAACTATGCGTTGGCAGCTAGCAGGGACAAAAAATAAATATTTGGAATATCAGAAAAATGACTGCCTCCATTATACGACTGAAGGTGTGGCTAAAACTTTCAAACCGTTACTGAAAGATGTGTTTGTACCGTTAGGTTTGAGCGGTGATTTTTTTCGAGGGGCTGATGGTGAAGATTTACCGGGACTTCCTGGGTTCAAATGGGATAAGGAGATTATTAAAAGGCTCCTAAAAGATGAAGGCTTAAAAATTTGGGATGTCCTTGGCAACGGGAAGAGAAACCCTGGATACCGTCATTTAGTAATTCAAGCATGGGGAGGTTATGGAAAAACAACTCTACTACGGCACATTGCCTATAGTTACGCAAGCAAAACTAGAAATATTCGGAATGCACCCGATCTAATTCCTGTTTTACTTTATTTGCGACGTTGCCAAAACCAAATTATTTCGACTGCTGATGGTAAACAAATAGATTTACTTACTTTAATTGAAGAGTTTCACATCCCTAATTTGCCAAAACGAAAAACTCTGAAGTTACCGCCGAAGTGGGTGAAAAATCAACTCCAGACTGGTAAGATGCTGGTGATGCTGGATGGACTTGATGAGGTGAAGGAGGAGTGGCGAGATGCGGTGATGGAGTGGATAAAAAAAGCTATAAAAGATTATTACTCATGTTTTTTTATTGTTACTTCTCGCCCTAGTGGATATCGTAGTTATGCAAGAGATAGCAAACTTAATTCTCTATTTGTTAAACCTCTGAGTGAGTCACAACAAGAAAGATTTATTCAGAGTTGGTATGTGAGTCTAGAACGTCATCGGAGCGTGGAACCGAATAACCCATCAGTCAAGCAGGAAGCCGATCGCCAAGCAAATAATTTAGTGGCTCAGTTACAAGAAAGTTCGGAATTGAGCGATCTATCGAAAAATCCTCTATTGCTGAACATTATTGTTAAATTGCACAGTTCTTATTCTGGTGAAGAACTTCCTAAACGTAGAATAGATTTGTATGCAGAAATATGCCGGATGCAGCTTGGCGATCGCCCTCTGGTGAAAAAAATTGAGATGTTGCTAAACCGTGAGGATGGCAAAAAGGTTTTACAAGAATTAGCTCTGTATATGGTTCAATCTAATCAGTCTCAAATTAATAAGAAAGAGCTTTTGTCACAATTGAAGACTTATATTGGTAATTTAGGTGAGGCGATCGCTCCGAAAAATTTTTTGCAGCAAGTTGAGGAAGTGAGCGAATTATTGGTTAAGCGCGACTGGGATTATGAATTTGCTCATTTGAGTTTTCAGGGATATTTAGCTGCAGTTGAAATTAAGGAAAAACAGCAGGAAGATTTGTTGATAGAAAACTGGGATAAGTCTTGGTGGCGGGAAACTATTATTCTTTGTACAGCACAACTAAAACCTATTCATTTTAGTCGGTTTGTTTATGAGTTATTGCAGGATGGCAGTCAAAAAGCAGCGGATCTTGCCTATAACTGCTGGAGAGAATATCCTCGGCAAGTTGATCCAGACTTTGAAGCAGAAGTGAAACAGCTAAGTTCTTATGTTCAGGATGTGCGTTTGAGGCAACTCGAAAATTATTTAAAAAATCAACAGTGGCAAGAAGCTGATCGGGAAACCTTGCGAGTATTTAAAAAGGTAAGTTCTGATATTAGGAATGTGCGCTTTAGGCAACTCGAAAATTATTTAAAAAATCAACAGTGGCAAGAAGCTGATCGGGAAACTTGGCGAGTAATGTTACAAACTGCGGGAAAGGAAGAGCGTGAATATCTTACCTTTACAGAACTAGAAAATTTTCCTTGTGAAGACCTCCGTAAAATAGACCAACTGTGGGTAAGATATAGTAATGGTAAGTTTGGCTTTTCTGTTCAGAAGCAAATTTATCAGGGTTTGGGTGGTACAAAAGAGTATAATGCCGAAATATGGGAAAGGTTTGGAAAGGAAATAGGATGGTGCAAAGAGGGGAAATGGCATGATGACATAGAATGGGACATAAGTACGCATTTTGTGGGGCATCTCCCGTTAATACTGGAGAAAAGAAAAGTATTTGGTTTTATGGAGGTTCTCTTCTCTCGCGTAGAGACTTGTAGAGTTTAACATCTAAGGGTTTCAGCTTAATTACCGTCAAGTCATTGCGAGTGGAACGGAGTGGAACGAAGCAATCCCAGAGTAGGTTTAGTAGGGTGCGTTAGGCGCTTACCACAAATTATGGTTGAACTCTCAAAGATTACATGGCGCCGTAACGCACCGTCAAATTATCTACCATCTCAAAAAAAGGTGCGTGACGGCAAAATTTCTAGAGTTTCCCGAAAATTGAAAAGAGCTAGACACGGATTTTGCCACGGATGCACGGATGATGTCAAATAATTAATCCGTTGATCCGTGCCCGAATCTGTGTCTAGTACGGACGATGATAACTGAATAACTGAATAACTGATAACTGATAACTGATAACTGATAACTGAAAAAGAGCTAGACACGAATTTTGCCACGGATGCACGGATGATGGCAAATAATTAATCCGTTGATCCGTGCCCGAATCTGTGTCTAGCAGGGATGATGGAAAATGATCATGATTATCTCACAGAGCGATCGCCCCTAAACCAGCAGAAACCGTAGGGGTTTGGTCTCCAAACCCGAACCCCTTGATGTTGCTCGACAAGGATTTTGCCACGGATGCACGGATGATGTCAAATCATTAATCCGTTGATCCGTGCCCGAATCTGTGTCTAGCAACGATGATGGAAAATGATCATGATTATCTCACAGAGCGATCGCCCCGTCCCTAAACAATTAGAAAGCGTAGGGGTTTGGTCTCCAAACCCGAACCCCTTGATGTTGCTCGACACGAATTTTGCCACGGATGCAGGAATGATGCCAAATCATTAATCCGTTGATCCGTGCCCGAATCTGTGTCTAGCAATGATGATGGAAAATGATCATGATTATCTCACAAAGCGATCGCCCCTAAACAATTAGAAACCGTAGGGATTTGGTCTCCAAACCCGAACCCCTTGATGTTGCTCGACAAGGATTTTGCCACGGATGCACGGATGCTGCCAAATCATTAATCCGTTGATCCGTGCCCGAATCTGTGTCTAGCAACGATGATGGAAAATGATCATGATTATCTCACAGCGCGATCGCCACACTCAGTTTTACGTTTTTCTCCTAGAGTCGAATAAAATATATCGAGCGTTCGATATAAATTACTCACCATCCAAAAGATTAGTCACAACAAGAATTTAACTTTACTCTTCTGACTTCAAACTTCTGACTTCAATAAGGTGCGTGACGGCAAAATTTCTGGAGTTTCCCTAAAATTAAAAAGAGCTAGACACGAATTTTGCCACGGATGCACGGATGATGTCAAATAATTAATTCGTTCCCTAATTTGACTGTAACAATTTCTCCCCGCTCAGAACAAGGTGCCAATCAGCCCATCAATCACACCTTCAATATAATTTTGCATGACAATCCACGAGTCAAAATAATCTGAAGATTTTTTAATTCCTTCAACTTTGAAAAAGTACAATTTCTGGCTGAAGTCGTAGTCAGAAAAAGATTTGAAATACTGATGCTGAGTGATTTCTATCAGTTTAACTTCAACACCGAGTATTTTCTTGACCCTGTTTAATGTCGCTTGGTCGTAAATATACCAATCATTCTCGAACCTGAAATAGTAAGGAACATCCATCCCCATCATTGGCGCTACTTCCGCTTAAGCTAGTTCTTTCGAGATTCTAGCCTTTCTGATTGATTGCATGGCTAAATCGTAATTAAATTTCTATTGAAAAGTTAGGGAGATTAGCTCCCTAACTACGAGATTTTCTACTAGAGGAACTAGCCTAGGTTTTCCTGGGTTTTCCTAGGTTTTTCTAGGTTTTCCTATCAAGAACCGGTTAAACATTTGTTGGGAATTTCTGGTAAGCTTTTACCCCTTCTGCTCTCTTGCTCTCCAACCAACCCCCCCCTACTCCCTATAAAATCCAACAAAATAGTTAGGGAGATTAGCTCCCTAACTATAAAATCAAAACTCGGTCGATGAACGAATCCTATCTAGTCTTGTAAATGCTGTTCGGCCTCTAAATCCTCGTAATCTTGATGATTTTGGCTTTTAGATGTCAAGCTAGAATCAAATCTTGTTGCATAGTCAATATACAATGTCTGATTTTTCCTTGATTCTGTGGCGCAAGCAATTAAGAAATATCTTATATAATTAAGAAGTATCTAGCGAAATGTTGGAAGCAGTTCGCTAGAAATGACAAAAGCCGACACCACTTTACTCGCCAAAGTGTTGTAGCGTCGGCCAACTAAATACAAAGAACGTGAGCGACTAAAGCTTGGAGATAAACCTATTCCTATACTTAGAGATGTTTTAGGGCAAAATGTCGGAGTGCATATTTTCTACTTGAAGATGCCATCAAATATTAACCAAATGTACATTTACGAAAAAAACCTTGGTAGTTGTATGGCAGTTAATGCAAATCATCCTGAAGAAAAAAGACGTTGGTCTATGGCTTCTGGGTATTTGCATTTTATTCGAGTACCAAGACAAGCTGCAATCAACTAACTCGGTACAATAACAACCAAATTAGCTCAAGCTTTTCCTAAGTATTTTTTGGTGCCAACAAGTAGTTTACTAAAGCAGTTTAACAATATTTATCGTAACAACCAAGACGAAAAGTTTACACCAACTGATTTATTCACTTTGGCTCATTACTATGGCGTATCCGTGCAAGCAATGAGTCTTCGATTGGAAGAAATGGATATTCTGCCTTGTGGAACTTATGAAAGACTGCAAGCTCCTGGGTTAAAGGTAAGAGAAGTACAGCAAAAATTAGGTTGAGAAGCTATTCCTCAACGTATTGATGCTATGCCAATTCACTATCAAAGTTTTTAATATTTTAGGACTTACGCAAAGACGCTCCCCTACTCCCCATAAAATTCAACAAAATAGTTAGGGAGAAACTTCTCCCTAACTATAAAGTCAAAGCTCAGTCAGTTGATACTCTTTATAGGAATCCGAGGAAGGACTCATATCATGTCCGGTAGCATCGTTTGTGTATAGAGTTAAGTGACAACTGGAAGAAACCCTCCTGACTCCTGACTCCTCCCTCCTTATTTATAATTATTCAACCGGACATGATATCACTTCGTAAACCCACTCAGAATTCAATAACTTCCCCTGCTTATTCCAGAAGTTGGGAGAATCCATGAACAGATCGAGCTTATATTGTCACCAAGCCTTAGTTTTGTTTCTGTACAGAATCATACCGACAATCTCTCTATCATCTCCGTCGTCGGTGTGAACCAAATCTCCTATATTGAATCGTGGTTGGGGATAATCCTGGGGTATGTTTAAGCGATGAAATGCGGCACGTCGCTCTTGACGCGTTACATTGGTCTGATATACCAGATCTATTAACCTGTGAGTTGCACATCCAACTTAGAGGCCAGGGGAGGGGAGGTATTGCGAATACCGACCCGACCCGCTTGTAAAAAGCCTGTTGAGTTGTAATTTGAACCTAGCAATTATAGGCAAAAATGTCAACCCTCTGCGTTGACATACTCCCGACGTTGCCCTTACGGGACAACGCGGGATTCTTCAGTCTGGGAAACCCTGACCGCTGCGCATGACAGAGGTGATGTCCTCCCCCTGTATTGATATTGATAATAACAAAATGCTCCTAAAAGTGTCAAGGGCATATAAACGTTTAGCTTATGAAGGTATCCAAATCCTGGCCCTGGCTTTCATCCCGACGCTCCCCTCCCCCCTTCCAAAGCTATCCCTTATAAGGAACTCTTGAAACCCTTGTGGGAGGGTGGGGAGGATGGGGAGGATGGGGAGGAGGGGGAGGAAGAATTCTTTCTACAGTCTTCACTCAAGCGTGTCTAATTCAATACATTTTTCTCCTGAAAAAGCCGATTCAAGACTTAAACATAACTTGTCTATGTTGTCAAGTTTTATGTTAAGAAAGATGTTTATAAAGCATAGCTTCCAAAGGGGGGTTAGGGGGGATGGAGAGCGCGGGACTTCCCGCCAGGAAAGTTAAACTCTAGAATCACATTTACTCGCCACTAGCAGAACCACCCACCCCAACACCTATAGAATATGTTTCTGTGAGAGCGATCGCCCTTTCCTCCTGCAAAAGTTCATCCAATTTTGCTCTTACTTTGTCCTGCCAATTGGGAAGATTTTTGATATTGCCTAACGTATCCTCATCAACTTTCACAGCAAGTAATTTATTTTTAGCCTTTTCCGGATTTTTAGCTTGAAAATAATATTTATTTAGTCCAGGATTGCCTGGCGTTGGATATTTTTTGTTTTTGGTTTTTGATTTAGCCATGCTAGTTGACCAACAGATGTCCACCTTTACTATAACAAGTTAACTTCAAAATTCCCATGTTTTACCCTTTACGATTTGAAGTTAACTCGCTATTATCTACATAAGCTTAAAGCTTGAGACAACAAAAAAGGACATCATCACGCCCTGAGAAAGCCCAGATGATGTCCCAAAGTTCCCAGTTAACCAACAATTTAATTAACCAAGGCAAATCTAATGTTACTAAAATCCGAAGAAATCCACAACCAGGAACAATTAGTTTCGATTTTGAAAAATCAGTTAGAACAAGCAACGTCCCGGCTAACTGACCTAAAAAAAATTGATTCAAAATTTCAGACAACAATATTAGAACTTGAGACTTTATTGGAACAACACCCAGACTATCAATCAGTCGTAAGCGATCGCCTCAAGTACAAAGAACCAGAACCAAAACCGGCTCCCGTGAAAATTGAAATTATGGGAGAAGAGGCGATCGCTGAGATGGAAGAGCAGGAAAATCTCAAACAGCAACAAACAGAGGCACAATCCAACTATAGTCCAGAGGAACTCGAAGCCTACGATTCATTGCATGGCGAAACACCACCTCAACCCACCTCCCAAACTGAAGAAAAAATTGAATCGCCATGCTCTAGTGAGGCAGCAGAAATAGCCAAGCTGAATGAAGAATTTAATAAAATATTAGAAAGAAATCAACAAAAATTCACAGAAAAAATGACCACTAGCTCAGAGTCAAAATCAGAAAATTTAACCAAACCTAGCCAAGCTTTAGAAACTAATACTCCTCAAAACCCAGAACCTGCTACAGACTCAACAGAGGAACTATTGGTCTTACATTCCGAGTTAGTCTCCAAGCGAACCCGCACCGAACTAGAATCATTCAAGGCAGAAATCGGAGAGGCAAAAACCAAAGAATTATGGGAGCTTTGCACTATCCCGGAACGCAATTATCTCCAGTGTCTAGGAGTAGCAAGCAACTTAAAAAAAGCACCAGCAACATTAGGCCACCGATTCCAGTATACTGAACCTGGTACCAAAATTAAGCGCAAGGCAACTTATCTAGGATATTACCTACACGGCGAACTGATTCAAGGGGAAGACAAACGGGCAATCTTAGTAGAAGGAGAAGCGATAATTTGCGACAAATCTGATTTAAGGCCAGCAAAGCATCAACCATTATCCCCAGAGGAACGAGAGCAGTTAGAGAAAATCATCTCAGAACCGGAAATAGCAGCCAATACTTTCACAGGAGTAGCACCCGCCCCAAAGCCCCAGACTGGTACACCGAATGGAAACAAACCAAACTCCGAGCCATCAAAGCCAAGCGTAGAGGTACAGCAAATGGAACTCAGTTTCAGTTCTGAAACTGAACCTACACCGGAGCCTAAAGAAGTAGAAGTAGTTCCGACACCATTACTAGAGTTAGCTGCCAGTGAGGTGGCAAAAATCAATCCTACCCTAACCTTGAAATTTGAGAAGAGGGGTAAAGAGATGGTTATGGAGGTTTTAGACGGCACATCCTATATTTGCCGGTGGGAAGATATCAACAATGACTTGTGGCCTGGCAACGCACAAAAATTAAAGTACCACGGGTTTAGTGAAGGACAAATAGATGCAATTAGTGACCTTGATATCCCAAAAGCATAACATCCAATGTCGGGTAGCTAAAAACACTCAGAAATACTGTTACATCAAACATTGGCGCGACTATAATTATATTATGTCAGCAACAATAATGGATAATGGATGCAGTATTCGGTTTACCAGCAACAAACTCTATATTAGTACCGGACTTGGCAATAGGAATTCGCAATAACTGTCAAAGTGGGTGCTGGACACTTGGAGAAACACCAGTGGGAAACAAACTACATTGCAGTATTCTTAAATTTAGCAAGTTCCACGGCGACCTGGGTAGCACCAGTAACAAGCTTTGGGGGCAACTATTTCTGGTTGCGGAACCAGGAAGTTCGGAATAAATTCCTGATAATTGTGTAATGGTGAGCTACATTAAAACGCGCTCCCTTGACGACTTTAACCGCTTAATTGTTCAGTTGCAGTCAAAGGGAGTTAACCCGGCTATTGGTGTATTTTGCCCGAAGTACATCAAACATTCTAAGGGACTGTCTGATGGATCTACAGCTAATTACTACAGCTTAGAATGGCACTGGCGCGAACGTACTGAGGATGATGATTCAATAGAGAAATTATCAGATTGCTTAAAATTTTCTGATAGGTTAATTGATATTAATAGCACTTCAAAAATGCAATGTTTAGATGGTTTATCTGCACCCGAAGTACAAAAAATTATATCAGCAAGTCAGCACTTATTAGAGCCTAATTTTTAGACTGGTTCCTGTTATAAAGCCTCCCAAAGTTGGGAGGATTTATAACGACAAATATATTTATTGCAGCGCATCAAAAGCAAAAACTATTAAAATGGGCAGAAGATAGTTTTTCTTGAGGAACGCGATCGCTAACTATCATTCTTTCTCTACTAATAAAACTGTTTTTCTTTTGTCAATTTTTCATCATGATTTTCTCCGCAATATTTCAACTCCAAGCAAAAACGATAGGGACGATTACTGACTCGTTTTTCAAGTTATTTCCCAAAAAACATAAATCAGCAGCCTCACGGGGTGACAAGCAAGCTGGAAGATAGATATATCAAGGAATTTATAGATTAAGCTGAATAATAGTTCAAGTTAAATGTCAAGCTTATTGAGAATGGAAGGGGTGTAGTGCGAGCGCAGAGCGCTCGCCTACACCCCCCATCTAGGTTGAATAATAGTTCAAATTAAAAAGCAAACAATATTGTAAAAAAGGTAACTCTTATTAATTTTAATTAATCATCAAAAATCAACTATTGTACAGCGTATTAATCTTTGACATAGCTTTAATTCCTTTTCGATAATAGGGTAATTTATGAGAATTTAGCATCATTAAATTTTCAACCCATTCTTGAATGAAATTATAATATAATGTCCATGAAACACCAGATAATCCAATCCAAAAGTTACTATTTCTTCTCTCTATTCTATCTTTTTCATTCGTTCTTGATATATATTTTTGAATCCCTTGATTTTTGATTTTTTGTCCTTGAAATGAACTAATTGTGTAAGAAATAGCTATTAGTAAAATCAAATTATTTCATCTAATTTCATTTGCTTTTACTTCTTCAAGATTATAACCTCCACTTTTACAATCTTTAAACATGGCCTCAATTCCCATTCTTTGACTATATACTTTATGAATTTTTTCCGACGAAGATAAATTACTAATAATGTACCAGGTTTATAATATATTTTTCTGTTTAATTTGACGTTTTTTATATATCAAGAAATTGCGGATTCCCAATATAGTGTATAGTAAGTAAAGCGATCGCTATAATCTTTTAAGCGAGCGCCTCAAGGCAAGTATCATTATCAGGACTTAGGCCAAGACACTATATATAGTGTACTGCTCTAAGTTTGATAAGGGTTGCTCCATGTTCATAAATTTCATCAAAATACTCGTGCTTATAATATAATTATCTATAAATGTTGTATAGAGTGATTGCTGACGCAAAGCTCCGCTAACGATATGAATTTTAACTATATTGATCCCATATCAATATTTGCTAAGTTCTTCTACAAATTATACTATAACTAATAAGCGCAAATCACTTAAAAAACATCAGCCATGATACGATTAATCGTTATTTGAAAATAGAGTCTTTAAGTTTCCTGCGGAATTCTGCGCAAACACAAGACTTATGGCGAAATGTGAAAGAGGAAATTGTTCAATGTACAGAGGGGTATCTAATTTTTGATGATACAGTAATCAATAAAAAAAAATATGCTAAAAAATTGATAGCGTAGCTCCTCTGAAAGAGGCACTTGTGCGACGACAATATAGTGGTAATGAACATCAAGTAATTCGGGGTATAGGAATAGTTAATTGTATCTATTTTAATCCACAAAACGAACATTTTTGGATAATAGATTACCGTATTTATGATCCAGAAGTTGACAACAAAACTAAAATAGATCATGTTGAATAAATAATATTAAATGTGATAAGTAACAAGAAATTACCATTTAAAATTGTATTAATGGATAGCTGGTATGCAACACAAAGATTAATGGCATTGATAGATAATTTAGGAAAAATTTATTATTGTCCCTTAAAAGTAAATCGCGCACGTAGATGATACTGGTGGTGTAGAAAAATATAAAAATATTGCTGAATTAAGCTGGAATGAATCAGAAAAAAGAACGGGGAAAATAATTAAAGTCAAAGGTTTTCCGAGGGATAAAAAAGTCAAGCTTTTCTGGGCAACTGTTTCGACCAACAGAACAGAATATATTGCCATATCATGACTTGAACCAATGCAGCAAAGATGATGTAGAATTTGAATCTCAAACCAGATGAAAAATTGAAGAATTTCACAGGGAAATTAAGCAACTAACAGGTCTATGTTCCTGTCAATGTCGTCTGAAACAAATTCAAATAAATCATATTGCTTGTGGGATGTTAGTCTGGAATTTTTTATGCATGCTTTGCAGTAAAAATAGGAAAAACAATCTTACGGCTGATTGAGAGAACTTATCTTGCTTATTTACAACTTTATCTATCGCCTGTCCTATGAAGTTAACCAAGGGTATTTCTGCTAAGTATTTAATGTGTTCAGTTAATTTAAAGCCAGGAGGTTCTATAGCCATTAGTTTGTTTTTTATACCGACAATTTTATTGGCGCAGATGAATACATAGAATTGTATTTTTCCCTTGTCAATTTTTACTAAATGTACACTATAGAAGGTGGGCTTAAATGTGATCCAATCATCAAATCATTGGATGGTTTTAGGACACGTTCCTGCTTGAGAGTCGTGGTGCATCAAATCGGCAATTTCTTCGTGCCAAAATATTAATTCACTAAATTTTTTGACTGTTATTTCTGGCTGTTGTAATGTGGTAAGCATCTTGTTTTATCCAATAATTAAATTACTTTGATGGGAGGCGAGCGCTTAATCTTCATCCTCATTATTTATTAGGAAGCCTAGTATTGCTCCTACTAAAAAGACTAATAATAAGAACAAGTTGAATAGTAAATCTTCCATAACTGACTTCCTCGTTAATCCTGCTTAAGTTGCCACCCTAGATAACTGCTACAGTGCTTTACTTCTAACTTGTCATATGGCTTGTTATTTTTTAAATGGAGGTATAAATGCAAATTTATAATCCAGGTTAAAAAAGTCGTTAAGGTTGAACGTAATAAATGAGAATGTTTTCAAAATTTTCTCTCCAAAATGTAAGTCTGGCATTGCCCATTGGAATTTGTGGAGATTAACAGTGAAACTTAGTGACAAAATAGAAAACTTTTTGAGCGAACTAGATAACTGCCGTAACTTATTGGCAAGAGTTCAAGAGACAAACAAAGTAGCAAAACTCCTGAAAGGATTATTCAACTTTGTATCCAAAGCAGGCGGTTGCCTATTAGATGCGGTGGATAACTGTGAGCGCTTTATCCAATCTTGAGAGCGAAATTACGTTGTGCTAAAAAAGCCATAGAATCAGCCGAATGCTTTGAGCTGGCATGGGAGCAACATAAATCAAATGAATGCTAAACCAACTTTGAGTGTCCGCATAATTGGCGATAAATCTGACATTGAAAGTTTTATCGCTAGCATGAATAAGTGGCTAATTTGCGATGGCTATCAATTATCCCAGCAACCTAATTACAAGGCTTCCAGGAAAGAACCCGCAGACACCATCGCGTACACAGAGTGGCTAGTGAATCAAAAATAATCCAGAGAGGAAACCATGGGGACAGAATATGTAAGTTTTAACTTTTGGCTGAAATTATTGGATTTATTGGAAAATGAATCTACACAATACCTCAAAGTATCACTTTTAGCTGACGATCTGATTAAGCTAGGTAAAGATGAACATCTGACAATAAAATCAATGCTATAAGAGGCGACTTTTTACCAGTGTTCCAGGGACGGGGATGCAGTGGTGGCGCTAAGTAGAATTTTCGATGTCAACCTCAATGTATCCAATGCTATCTTTGAGCTGACTCTCGAACCAGGCGACACCCTTTATATGATTGAGGTTGAAGGCCTGGAGGAACATGATGCTTATTATTATGGAGCAGGCTTTAGGTTGTACCAAATATTGGTCAAATTGGATTGAGGATAATGACACCAGGACAACAGGATCAGTATCAGTTTTTAAAGCAAAGTGAAGGTTTCGATGCTGCTGAAAGATACCGTGATTTCGTGGAAGCTCCTGATTATTTAGAAGTTTGCCACAGAACTTTCCCTGATTACCTTTGGACTATTCCAGAGCAACAGAAAAAGCTCAGGATTAAATTTAGCTCACAGGAAAGGCGGCGCTTTAAGTTCAGCGATTACGGTAACACTCGTCCGTCAAAGTGATAATCTAGGAGGAATTATGGATTTACCAAACTTTAACACTGAGGATTTGCGGGATAGTCTTGTTGCTACTCTACCAAGTAATGAGCGCATTGAGGGCACAATGTTTACGGAATTAGCTTCGCAATTGTATATCAAGGAAGCTTTTGATTTAACTGAGGCCGAGCTTAAGCTAGAGCTTGAACACAGGGCTAGATACTCCTTGATTGCTGCTGAGATATTTGCTCAGGTTCGGACAGAGGAACAAAATAAGGCCAAAGAGGCTAGCTAACCTAAACCATGAGGAATTTTATTATGTCGGACATAACGTCAGATTTGGATTATTATCAAAACCATGCTATGAAGTACCATACTCATGCTATGGAGCTGATGCATTACCCTAAAGAAGATGCAATATTATATTGCTCTATAGCTCTCCCTAGAGAAGCTGGTAACGCTGCTGATATCATCAAAAAAAAGATTTGAAGTAAAAAATTTATTGCTGATGGAGATATAGATGATGACATTAAAACAGAGCTAGCTTTGAAACTGGGAGACACCTTATTTTACTTATCCGCGTTGGCTGACGAATTAGGCTTTTCTCTTGATGATATTGCTTGCATTAATTTGGAGAAGTTGATTGAAAGGTCTGAAGCACGAATAAATGCAGGGCAAGCAAAGCGACTGGAATCATCATCAGATGATTAATAGATTGACAGCATCGCTCCAGTACGGAGCAATCAAGTTTTTTTACCTTAACCATAACCATTGAATTTTACTCAACCAATTATGTTACTAGAATCAAAAATTCAACGACAGGATAATTTAATTTCCATCCTCAAGGTTCAATTAGCTCAAGCAGAGAATCAGATGGAGCAAATTAAATCTGATGACAAGGAAGGTTCAGATTTGCTAAAACGACTTGAAGCTTTTTTTTCCAGGAATCAGGATTGCAGGCAAACGGTAATTGAGCGACTCAAGCCAGTAGAGGTAAATAATGTCTTCCGTCGAATTGAGATTGAATCCGATGATACTCCAGAAAATATTGATGAGGTGAGGGTTACACTAGAGACTCCTGTACCGGATGAGACTCCAAAAATTACGGATATCGCTGTAGCCAAAAAAACTACCACATCTAAATCTTCTGATTGTTGGTACACGCCTCCAGAAGTTATTGCTCCTGTATTGGGAGTCTTGGAGAAAATTGATTTAGACCCTGGCTCGGATAGTAAGAAACATCTATTAGCAGAAAAACATTGACAAAATCCTATTTTGATTCTGTCTTTCAAGCTCATTTCCCCGATCCTTGGGAAGCTGCAAAACCTGAGGTGTCCGAGCGACTGTGGGAGGGGGGAGTAGGTTGGTGTGAGCAACCAGGATTAATAGAAGCTACTCCTACACCATTAGTGGAAGCAATAGCGGAGGGGATTAA
The DNA here is from genome assembly GCF_010672085.1 of Okeania sp. SIO3I5. Taxonomy (GTDB): domain Bacteria; phylum Cyanobacteriota; class Cyanobacteriia; order Cyanobacteriales; family Microcoleaceae; genus Trichodesmium. Next base: position 86,445 of record NZ_JAAHHT010000017.1, on the reverse strand, counting down.
GAACATCAATCCCACGCTAGAATTAAAATACTCATTCAATAAGGAAAATTCAACCTTAATGGAAGTTTTCCACGGAACTTCCTGCATAGGTAGTTTTGAAGACTCTCAAGGTGAACTATTGAGTTTTGATACGGACAAAATGTTCTTTCGTGGTTTGACGCGGGAGCGGTTGATCGCAATTTGTCTAACTGAACTCTTAAAACCTCAAGATGAACAAGCACTTGCAGAACCTCAGACAGACGGTACTGAAACACTTGCCGATAGGATTAAACCTCATTTATTAGATGCTGGGAAGTTGGAAGACATAGCTCCCCGTTTAGTAAGGATAAATGTAACTGATGAGAGCGATTGGAGCAATGTAGCTGCTTTGTCAAAAACTATTGATGGGAAAGACAAATTTAGACTCCATCATCCGAAAGATTCTGACACCAGTTATGAAGAGTTTTCCTATACTGCTCATGGCTTGGATGATGCGTGTGCGGGTAATATAGAAGCCATTTGGTATCTCTAGAAAAGAGGGAGTAGGGGAGTAGGGGAGTAGGGGAGTAGGGGAGCGCTTGTGTAGGCATTACTCATTCATTGTCTGAGCTAGAATATTTACAACCCTACATTTTTTGAGTCCTGTACGGACCAAACTTCCCACACTTCCCACACTTCCCACACTTCCCACACCCACCTCCCACACTTCCCACACCTCCCACACTTCCCACACCTCCCACACCTCCCACACTTCCCAATAATAGATCCCAAATGGGTAATATAAAATTATTTTTATTTTACCCCTGAAGTAGAAACCCCGGAAGTTCTAGATCAAAAACCAGAACTTTTAATAGAAACGATACGCTCTAAATATCCTGACTTGGTCGTCCGAAGGAAAGGGATTAGCTTTGCATACACCTTGAAAGAGCTTTTGTCTGAGAATAAAACTGTGACAAGGCGATTATGGGCGGAAACTTTCGCTCAATTGTTGGTCAATGATTATTCTAATCCTGGTACATTTATTTACCCTGCTTTAACTAAAGATAAATTCTCTGAGTATATATCAGTGATGCAAGATGACTTTCAATTTGGTCTGAACCAGCAAGCGATAATTTTATCTCAGATATATCCTATAGAGAAATTCTTTGGTAGCGATTACCGACCAGAAATTATTGTGTCTACAGGGAAAGTTTCTGGAAAGCCTACAACCAAGGATTTGAGTCTGAGGCGGTTTCGGAAGATATTGGGAGTTGTTCCTGTGCGAGATTGGAGTGGTTCTAAGAAGGTTCATTATAGGTCTGGTTCTATTCTAGCCATGAATGCTTTCTGGTCATGGTGTTTTGTTAGGGTTGATATAGAATCCGGTTATATAGTATATGTTCATTATTAAATCGGACAATCGGACCATCTCCCCCAACAATACACTCTTGTATTCAACCGGATTTGATATTACTCCTTACTCCTTACTCCTTACTCCTTACTCATTACTCATTACTCATTACNGAGTTGCGGAGAAGTAGGTTGCTAGGGGTTAGTCGTTTGGGTGTGGGAGGGGTGGGAGGTGTGGGAGGTGTGGGAGGTGTGGGAGGTGGGGGAGGTGTGGGAGGTGTGGGAGGTGTGGGAGGTGTGGGAGGTGTGGGAGGTGTGGGAGGTGTGGGAAGAAATTACAAAACTTATGTATTCAGTCTTCGCCATTACGCGAGCAGGACTACCGAATTGATTATTTCTGTAAAGAGGGATTAGGGATCTGTACGATAATTAATTTGATTTTTTCTTATTGGAGATGTCTATTCTCTAAATCAGCAACTGTTGTAACAAGAGTGTCAAAAAAGTTAAGACTTTTTAAGAGTGGATTCGGATGACAAAAAAACAAATTTTACTAATAGACGATCAAGATGATATTAGGGAAGTCGCCCAACTGAGTTTAGAAATCGTTACTGGTTGGCAAGTAATTACTGGTAGTTCAGGTAAGGAAGGTATTGCTAAAGCAGAACTAGAACAAGCAGATGCTATTCTCTTGGATGTAATGATGCCTGAACTAGATGGATTTGCTACTTTTCAAGAATTACGAGCTAATCCTGCTACTAAGCAAATTCCAGTAATTTTTCTGACAGCGAAAGTTACTTCAGACGATCGCCGTCAATTTTTTGAGTTGGGAATAAATGGAGTAATTACTAAACCGTTCGATCCTATGTCTCTAGCAACCGAAATAGAAACGACTTTGGGTTGGGATTCTTAAAGAAGTTAGAAGTTGTTTTTGTAACGGGGATGGGTGAGCAACTTTCCAAAAACATTTCACCTTAAAAGGCAGAGTTTTAGACCCAATTTTTTCTTAGCTATATTAAGTTTTTCAGTAGGAAAAACTTAAAATTTATTGTCTAGAATTATTGTCTAGTTGATATTGCTGCGTATATCGCCTCACTTTTATAATATCTATACATCTGTAGGATTACTCTTTTGGAGAAATATTTTAATTTAGTATAAGTACACTTGACAAAAATGCTTGTTTGTGATAATAAAAATATTAAAAAAATATTAAGATTAAAAAAATATGACTTGATCGCCTAAAATTATTCAGATCACTAATAATCTGAGATAAACTTAAGAATATATATTTTGTAAAGTAAAGCTGTAGCCGTAGATGTCAAACTGGGAATTTTTGCTACAGAAAGAGGGAGACCAAAGCTGGCTACCTTTAGAATCAGCCGATGTGGAAATTCTAGAAGGTCGCTATCGTATTGTGGCTAATACCCATATAGCCAATACAGAGGTCCAGATTCGGATTATTCACGATTCTACTGAAGAAATCCCACCTTTAAGGCGAGCTCATAAACGTTTTAGTCGTACCCACTCTCAAGGTCTTATTTCTATTATCCCATTTACCCGCCTCAAGCCTGGTAAATGGGAATTTCGTTGTCAAGCTAAACTAAGTACATCATCAAAGGAAGCAAAGCAACATATTGTCCATCTAGAAGTATTGCCCACTGAGTATGATACTTCAGATTTTTCACAACAATTAGAACCACAAAATAACGAACTATATACAGTAGCAGGTTCTCAACCTGAGCCGCCAAAGGATTTGATTATTAATGAAGATATATCGTTTTTTTCTGGTCAAGTAGACACAAATGAAGTAACAGTTAACGGAGAGGAAAATACAGAAAGAGATAATCCAGAATTGTCAAAAATTGAGGAAATTAAATCAGATGAAAGAGAATTATTAGATGGTCAGATTGAAGATGAATCAAAAGCACTATCTGAAGAATCGGAGATGAGGGAAAATATCACTGATTTACTAGGTCGTGATGAACAAGAGAAGCCAAATATTCAAGGTCAAAATCAAGAAGTCAAAAATCTCGAGAATAAACTAGAAGATAGATGGTTTGTTTCTGGTCAAGTAGACACAAATGAAGTAACAGTTAACCGAGAGGAAAATATAGTCAAAAATAATCCGGAATTGTCAAAAATTGAGGTAGTTAAATCAGATGAAAGAGAATTATTAGATGGTGAGATTGAAGATGAATCAAAAGCACTATCTGAAGAATCGGAGATGAGGGAAAATATCACTGATTTACTAGGTCGTGATGAACAAGAGAAGCCAAATATTCAAGGTCAAAATCAAGAAGTCAAAAATCTCGAGAATAAACTAGAAGATAGATGGTTTGTTTCTGGTCAAGTAGACACAAATGAAGTAACAGTTAACCGAGAGGAAAATATAGTCAAAAATAATCCGGAATTGTCAAAAATTGAGGTAGTTAAATCAGATGAAAGAGAATTATTAGATGGTGAGATT
>NZ_JAAHHT010000017.1:0-82573 GCF_010672085.1 Okeania sp. SIO3I5 | reverse complement strand
TTCTGGTCAAGTAGACACAAATGAAGTAACAGTTAACCGAGAGGAAAATATAGTCAAAAATAATCCGGAATTGTCAAAAATTGAGGTAGTTAAATCAGATGAAAGAGAATTATTAGATGGTGAGATTAAAGAAGAATCAGAGATGAGGGAAAATATCACTGATTTACTAAGTAGTGATGAACAAGAGAAGCCAAATATTCAAGGTCAAAACCAAGACGTAAAAAATCTCGAGAATAAACTAGAAGATAGATGGTTTGTTTCTGGTCAAGTAGACACAAATGAAGTAACAGTTAACCGAGAGAAAAATATAGTAAAAAATAATTCTGAATTGTCAAAAATTGAGGAAATTAAATCAGATGAAAGAGAATTATTAGATGGTGAGATTCAAGAAGAATCAAAAGCATTATCTGAAGAGGAAAATATCACTGATTTACTAGGTCGTGATGAACAAGAGAAGCCAAATCTTCAAGGTCAAAATCAAGAAGTCAAAAATCTCGAGAATAAACTAGAAGATAGATGGTTTGTTTCTGGTCAAGTAGACACAAATGAAGTAACAGTTAACGGAGAGGAAAATACAGAAAGAGATAATCCGGAATTGTCAAAAATTGAGGTAGTTAAATCAGATGAAAGAGAATTATTAGATGGTGAGATTCAAGAAGAATCAAAAGCATTATCTGAAGAGGAAAATATCACTGATTTACTAGGTCGTGATGAACAAGAGAAGCCAAATCTTCAAGGTCAAAATCAAGAAGTCAAAAATCTCGAGAATAAACTAGAAGATAGATGGTTTGTTTCTGGTCAAGTAGACACAAGTGAAGTAATAGTTAATCGAGAGGAAAATATAGTCAAAAATAATTCTGAATTGCCAAAAATTGAAGTAATTAAATCAGATGAAAGAGAATTATTAGATGGTGAGATTCAAGAAGAATCAAAAGCATTATCGGAAGAATCAGAGATGAGGGAAAATATAACTGATTTACTAGGTCGTGATGAACAAGAGAAGCCAAATATTTCAAGTCAAAACCAAGAAGTCAAAAATCTAGAGAATAAACTAGAAAATATATCGCTTTTTTCTGGTCAAGTAGACACAAATGAAGTCACAGTTAACCGAGAGAAAAATATAGTAAAAAATAATCCTGAATTGTCAAAAATTGAGGAAATTAAATCAGATGAAAGAGAATTATTAGATGGTGAGATTCAAGAAGAATCAAAAGCATTATCGGAAGAATCAGAGATGAGGGAAAATATCACTGATTTACTAGGTCGTGATGAACAAGAGAAGCAAAATATTCAAAGTCAAAACCAAGACGTAAAAAATCTCGAGAAGAAACTAGAAGATAGATGGTTGGTTTCTGGTCAAGTAGACACAAATGAAGTCACAGTTAACGGAGAGGAAAATACAGAAAGAGATAATCCTGAATTGTCAAAAATTGAGGAAATTAAATCAGATGAAATAGAATTATTAGATAGTGAGATTCAAGAAGAATCAAAAGCATTATCTGAAGAGGAAAATATCACTGATTTACTAGGTCGTGATGAACAAGAGAAGCCAAATATTTCAAGTCAAAACCAAGAAGTCAAAAATCTAGAGAATAAACTAACAGAAATAACTGAAACTCCGCTCGATAACTCATTAATATTGGGTCAAGTTCAGCAACTTCGAGAAACAGATATAGATATTAATACCCAAACTAACTATACTGTATATTTTCCTTTAGAGCTAACATTAGATCGAGCATCTTATATTGCTCAACCAGGAGAAGCATTAATTATATCTGGGCAGATAATTCTAGACAATCAAAATCAGAATATTCTATCTAATGAAAGTTTGAATAATCTGCCCTTAGATAATAATTTAAAAGGAAATAATACTTCCATAGTCAATGGAAACTTAAACATTTGTTTGCGTAATCCTCAAACTTCAGAAATTTTAATAGAAGTACAGCAAACTCTACCAGATCAAGCACCACCTATTATATTTGCCTGTACAATTAATCTGCCGGAAAAAATTAAAACTAATCTAATATTAGGAGAAATTATTCTCACAGATATTAAGAACATTCTAGCTAATAAATCTTTTACAATTACAGCTCCACTTCAGAATTGGTTAGCTGCAATTGATGATAATTTTGTTGAAGATGAGCATCAGGAAATGGCGCCTCCGAAAATAAGTTTGACAGCAAGAAAGTCAGAGCAAAAAACTCCTTCTTTTCTAGAATTAGTTGATAAAATTAATCAGACTCAACCAGAGCAAAAAACAGATCAAGAACAACCTTTACCACCACAAATATATAAACCTATTACAGGTGATTCAGATTCCGAATCATTAAAATTACCAACATTTGGAAATCCACTACCGGATAATGTGGCTAAAAATGCAAATCGGATTGATGATTTGTTAAAAAAATCGAATTCTATCACAAATTCAGATGAGGTAGATGATGTTTGGAGAGATTCAGATCGGCCTGAAGAAGACAAAAGTTCACAGGCAGAAATAGAAAAGTTAGAGTTAGAAACTGTTAACCAAGAAGAAGCATCTAATACTAAGCAAAATCTTGTACCTTTTCCCACAAAATTTACTCCTGCAAATAAGGATTTTAAGGCTTTGAAATTAGAGGATAGATTCTTTTCAAAGGCTTATTCTTTGAGCAATGATTCTGAATTATTGCAATGGATGAAAGCTTCTGCTTTGCAACCAATTCAGGAAAAAGATAAGGGTACAGAATTAGAGAATAAATCAGAGTCTAAGCAGAAAATTGAAATAGAAAAATTACAGGATAATGATTCTATAAGTGTCATGATTGATGATGAGGAATTTGCTAGTGACAATGATGATGAAATTAATTGGGAAGCGCAAGAATTTGTGGTGGAAGATGAACCAGTAGAAGAAATTTCAAACCAAAATAAACAATGGAATTTTGGTATAGGAAATATTTCTCAACAGCAGGATGAATCAATTTCGACACAAAGTTATATTCTACCTGATGAACAACCATTACCAGTTCCTAATTTAGAAGTTCTAGCTAAGGATGTCATTGCGGGACGAGAGGTAAAAGTTAGGGTGAAATTACCAGAAGGTTTGCCGAGGATTTATGTTAAGATTTGGGTTTACGATCGCCAAGCTCAAACAGTAGTAACTGGGCCACGTTGGTTAACTGATTTTATTCCGAATGGAATGGGGGAAGTAGAGGCAATTACAGAATTGGAGATTGCTTATGGTTGTTTGGAAGTTAAGTTTGAGGCGATCGCTGCAGAAGTCCAAACTAACCGGGAGAGTCATAAAGCTGTTGTTGAGCGTTTGGTAGTTCCTCCTCCTCCTCCAAAGTTGCCTTTTGATGATTTGAGTTAGAGTTGATTTCTAAGTTAGTTCTTGGGCAAGACCAATTGCTAGCTACTAAAGCAGGCCAACCTTTTCGTAAAGCTTCTATACAAATAGTATGAACTGTTAGTTGACAGTCTAACATTTCAACACCTTCTTTTTGAGCTTGCTTATGACTTATTTTCAGTATGGAATCATCATTAAACTCAAAGGTTTTATGACATTGAAGACAGACTAAATGGTGATGTTTACGAAGGTTGGGGGTGTTTATCTCATAATGTTTATGTCCTTCAGCTAATTCTAGTTCCCTTAAAATACCAACTTTTGTCAACAAATGTAGGGTTCGATAAACGGTAGATAAACTAATTTGTTCCTGTTGATGTACCAACATATTATATATTTCTTCTGCACTTAAGTGTTGGCCTTTAGGAAGACCTTGAAGCACTTGCAGGATAGTTTCCCTTTGAGGAGTTAAACGCCAACCTCTTTGGTTAAGTTCAGACTTAAGTTTATCATGGTTATAGAGTGACATATTTAGAATTTAGAATTTAGAATTTAGAATTTTTTAGAATTTAGAAGTAATATCATCATCTGCTTAATTCGTGATAAAAAAACTTTCTCCTACCACTCCTCCTGATATATTCTTTTTTCCACAACTTCTCTCTCCTGACTCCTCCCTAAGTTATTTATATAGCATTAGAATTTAGAATTTAGAAGTAATCCCTGACGCTCATTTGAGCATTTATCAAAATAATTAGGTCTAATATAAAATCCGGTTATACAGTAATCGCAAAATTACTTCCTCAACTAAAATATGTTAAGCATGAATACGAATTTAAAAATTTATGCATTTTCATTTCCTTTCTTACTCCTGTACGGGCGATTCGCTTGCTCGCCCCTACGACTCCTTACTCCTTACTCCTCAGTAATGTGACTTCCTTAAAAATGTCCTAACCTTTGCTTCGATTGCTATACCTATACATATATAGATATAGAAAATATATACTTATTGAAAGATTTTTGCAAGAGCTATTTATTAGTCATAAGTCATTATTTAATAGTCATAAGTTATAAACATAGAGCTTTTGATCAGATAACTTCTGACATTAGCAATATCGTCCAATTACAGCACTTTTCAGATTGATGAACCACATATTCACATTTCAAACCTAGTAGGGACGTTTCATGGAACGTCCCTACTGTGGTTTACTGAAATGAAAACCGCTGTAATTCAGATTTTGGGTAGAAAATCTGATAAAAATATCTATTATCAATCAAAAACTGAAAAAATGAACGAAGAACAACGTCGAGCATACTGGCGTGCTAATACAGCACTAATCAGAAACTTGCTAATAGTTTGGGGTTTAGTTTCAATTGTTTTTAGCATTTTATTAGTTCAACCCTTAAATACTATTCAATTCTTTGGTGTCCCTTTGGGTTTTTGGATGGCACAACAAGGTTCAATTTATGTGTTTGTAATCTTGATTTTTACTTATGCCATTCAAATGGATAAACTTGATAAAAAATACAACATGGACAAACTTGATAAAAAATCTAATACTGATGGGAGAGATTAAATGAGTGCAGAAGTCTGGACATTTATACTGGTGACAATTTCCTTCATGGGTTATCTGTACATTGGATGGCGATCGCGAGTCAAAGATAGTAAAGGTTTTTTTGTCGCCGATCAAGGTGTACCTGCTATTGCTAATGGTGCTGCTACTGGAGCTGACTGGATGTCTGCTGCCTCATTTATTTCAATGGCGGGGTTAATTTCTTTTTTGGGTTACGATGGTTCGATCTATCTGATGGGATGGACTGGCGGTTATGTACTATTAGCACTACTACTTGCTCCGTACCTGCGGAAGTTTGGTAAATATACAGTACCCGACTTTGTAGGCGATCGCTACTACTCGAATATTGCCCGCATAGTTGCAGTTATCGCTGCTATCTTTGTATCCATGACTTACGTTGCTGGGCAAATGCGCGGTGTCGGTATTGTTTTCAGTCGGTTTTTGCAAGTTGATATTGGTACTGGCGTTGTTATTGGGATGATTATTGTTGCCTTCTTTGCCATCTTAGGTGGGATGAAAGGCATCACTTGGACTCAGGTTGCCCAATATTCTGTACTCATTGTTGCTTATCTGATTCCAGCTATTGCTATTGCGACAAAGATTACGGGTATTCCCATTCCTCAATTTGCTTTTACTTTCAGCGATATTGTCGAAAAATTAAATCAGGTTCAGGTAGAGTTGGGTTTCCAAGAATACAGCGCTGCTTTTACTAACAAAACTATGCTGGATGTTTTGTTTATCACTATTGCGTTGATGGTAGGAACTGCTGGTTTACCCCATGTTATTGTTCGTTTCTACACGGTGCCTAATGTAAGGGCAGCGAGATATTCTGCTGGTTGGGCATTATTGTTTATTGCTATTTTGTATACAACTGCTCCTGCTTTAGCTACTTTTGCCCGATACAACTTAATTGATAGTTTGCACAACAAAACTGTGGAAGAAGTGCAACAGTTAGACTGGGCGACTAAATGGGAAAATACGGGGTTGTTAGAATTCAGCGATAAAAATAATGACGGTCGCTTTCAACTAACCCCAGATAAAGAGACTAATGAAATTAAGATCGACCGGGATATTATTGTTTTGTCTACTCCCGAAGTAGCTAAACTTGCTCCTTGGGTAATTGCGTTAGTGGCAGCAGGAGGATTAGCTGCTGCTTTGTCTACAGCATCAGGTTTGTTGTTGGTAATTTCTAGTTCCATTGCCCATGACGTTTATTATCGGATGATAGATCCAGGAGCATCCGAGTCGCGACGGTTAATGGTAGGGCGGATCATGGTAGGGTTTGCTATTGCCATTGCTGGTTATTTTGGAGTGAATCCACCAGGGTTTGTTGCTCAGGTGGTAGCTTTTGCTTTTGGTTTAGCTGCTGCTAGTTTTTTCCCGGCGATAATTTTAGGTGTATTTGATAAACGCACTAACCGGGAAGGAGCGATCGCTGGAATGGTAGTGGGTTTATTGTTTACTACTATCTATATTATAGGTGTCAAATTTGCCGGAATGCCAACATGGTTTTTCGGCGTTTCTGCTGAAGGTATTGGTACTGTGGGAATGGTGCTGAATTTTATTGTGACTTTGGTTGTGTCTCGGATGACACCTCCTCCACCTTTGGAAATACAAGAAATGGTAGAAGATTTGCGATCGCCTGTAGCTGTACCTGTTCCCATTAGCGATATTGGGGAGGAAGAGTTGGATTAAAATGGCTATCAGCTATCATAAGTAGAGCTAGAATCTAGGTTGGGTTGAGGAACCGAAACCCAACCTACGCTTATTACTGATAACTGATAACTGATAACTGAACAGGACTTACGCAGAACCACTATATCTAGTAGAGGGCGAATGCCATTCGCCCCTACACCCTACATAAGGTTTATAATTTGGTATTTTGCGTAAGTCCTGACTGAAATGACTTCGGTGAATTAATGATCCAGACAAAACTACCAACAAATACATGGGTAATAGCTACTTGGGATGAGTTTATCGAGATGACGGAAAACCATGTCTATCAAAAAGCTAAGTGCTATTACCATAATGAGCGGATCAGAATTGAAACTGTGCCAATAGGACCTGATCATTCCAGAGATAATGCAACTATTCTATTTGCAATTAATCTTTTTTGCACTCTCAAAAGTCTTGCTTTCAATAGTTTAGATAATTGTAGTTATAGGATGGTAGGAGTCAGAGAATGTCAACCAGATATCTCTTATTATATTGGGGAACGTGCGCGGTTAGATCCAAATGGAACTGCTATTGCTAATCTTGATACTACGCCACCACCAGATTTAGTGATAGAAATTGCTGACTCTACTTTAGCTGATGATATTGGTCAGAAAAGGTTGCTTTATGAGGAAATACAGGTGGCAGAATATTGGGTGGTGGGTGTACAAAAAGCAGAAATTATTGCTTTTGCTATTATCGATAATAATGGTAGCAAACGTATTAGAGAGTCGTTAGTTTTATCAGGGTTGAGTATCGCCACATTGGAAACTGCTTTAAGTCGCAGTCGCACGGAAGACCAAGCACAGGTAGGGGTTGGTTGTTGCAGCAGTTTTCATTTGGGTAGGGCGATCGGTTGCCATTTCAGCAGCAAAATTGTGAGGAACGAAATCCAATACAATATAGTCCAGTAGGGTGTGTTTTGCTCCGCGACATGAAAAGCGCCAGCGTAACGCACCCAAAATTAAGGGTGGTGCGTTAATGAAATGTAACGCACTCTAAAAGAGCGATCGCTACTCATCTAGGTTGGGTTGAGGCGCTCACACAGATTATGGCACGGATGCACAGATTAAGTAACACACCGAAAATCAACTGCAATTAGCAATATTGGGGAAGAGGAGTTAGATTAATTTAGACAGGACTTACGCATAAGCACCACATATTGTAGGGGCGATTTCCTGCGGAATGCTGCGCAAACACGAATCGCCCCTACAAATAACGTATAGTTCGACATTTTCGTAAGTCCTGTTAGAGAAGGAAGAAGTCTAGTAGGGTGTGTTAGCGCCAGCGTAACGCACCCAAAATCAAGGGTGGTGCGTTAATGAAATGTAACGCACTCTACAAGAGCGATCGCTACTCATCTAGGTTGGGTTGAGGAACGTTAGCGGAGCTTATCCTACGGATAAACCCAACATAATAGATATACAGTGTAGGTTTTTGTTGGGTTGCGCTGTCGCTTAACCCAACCTACAATCTGAATACCTACACACTATAATTTTTTTTCAATATCTATTTTATTTCTATTATTAACCATAAATTTTATAAAAAGGCTAACAATAAAAACAATTAATTCATATCCGCCAACAATGATTAGTAAGGCTATAAAACTGCCAGTGAGTGAGTAAGGTAAGCTGAAATTTTCTTTTGAACTTAATAGTTCATTTTTATATTCATCGAAGTTTGAAATATATTCTTTTTTATCTAGTAGTATTCCTTGATTGTATCTATCCAAGCTGTATTCTCTAAAGTAAAACGTAACAACAATTACTAATACTAAAAATACTATTACCCTAGAAACTAATTCTATCTTTTTCATTTTGTACTTTCTAGAAAAAACTAAGGCTATTTATCTATAAACTACTGCTTGAAATTTGAGTCGCTGCCATAATACCAAAACAAATATGAATGTTGCCATAATAGCTAAATTTATCATCAATTCATAGTTTTGTATTGCAGACCCCCCAAGACTACTAATAAATATAAATATCTGCCAAATAAACAAGAATTGTGGAAACATTGTCGTTTGATGAATTGCTGTTTGAAATTTCAGCCCCTGTCATAATACCAGCAAATATACCACTAAATACTATCGCAATATTCGTTGCTTTAGTTGCTAAAGTACCCTCTTTTGAGCGGAGTACAATAACAGCATATATAAATCCTCCTATAATAGCTAGACCTATTAAGAAGTCAGTGTTTTGCGTTGCAGCATTCCCAAGACCACCAATAAGACCACTAATAAGACTACTAATAAGACCACCAATAAAACTAAAAACACCTGTAACTGCTGCACTGGCAGTCCCAATATAACTAAAAATAGCTGTAAATGTGGCCACAATAGCCTGGAAAAAACGAGTTAAATTGTTGAGCATAAAATTACTACTTTACTTTTATTTCATTTCAAGTTGGAATTTTTTTTAATACCCACATACTAACGCTTTGCCTAGTGAAAAATTATTTAGCTCTGTCCATATTTTGTTTTAATTTCATCTACTTTTGTGCAAAAATGTTGAAAATGTACTAAACTGTTTTTAAATGTCAATAATAATAATACAAATAAAATCCTATCCCCTAACCCCATGAGTCTAGAAGAAGCCTTAAAAATTGCCGATAAAATAGTCTTTGAAAAAACAGGCCAACATTTAGATGATTTACAAAAAGCGGTATTGCAAGGAACTCTAAAACGCAAAAGATACAGGCAAATAGCTGAAGATTTTGACTACTCTGAAAGTTGCATTAGAGGTGTGGGTGCAGAATTATGGAAAATTATTTCGGAGGAATTAGGGGAAGATGTCAATAAATCAAATTTTCGTTCGGCAATGGAGAGGTTTCATAACTCTAATATTTTAAACTTTGCAGAAAATGTGAGCGGTAGTTTCAACATCTGTGAAAAAGAAAGACACTCCCTAGACACACTAAACTCACACCAACCTAACCAACAAACACCTCACCCCACACAACCCGCAACGCGACATCAAGACTTAGACGAAATGCCAGAATTAGGCGACTTCTACAACCGCACCACCGAACTTGAAACCCTAACCACCTGGATTTCAGAACAACATTGTCGCCTCATCGCACTTACGGGTATCATCGGTATCGGCAAAACCACATTAGCAGTCAAACTCGTTCAACAAATAAAAGATAATTTTGACTATGTAATTTGGCGCAGTCTCGAAACATCTCCCACTTTTGCCGAATTTCAAGCTGACTTAGTTCACTTGTTCTCCCAGTCTCAACCACAAAACTCACTGGAAAACAGACAAAAACCATTACCCCTAATCAAATATTTACAAAAGCATCGCTGCTTAGTTGTCTTGGATGACATTCATCACCTTTTCAGCAGTAGAGAATTAGCTGGAAAGTACAAACCAGGATACGAAGAATATGACTCCTTTTTCAAACAGATAGAAAAATTATCCCATCAAAGTTGCCTGCTATTAATAGGTTGGGAACAACCCATTAAACTGCTCCAACTCAAAAGCAAAAAAATTCCCATTCCTATTTTGCAACTGACTGGTTTAGATGTCGCCAGCGCCAGAGAAATACTCAGAGATTATGGTTTAACAGAAATTGACAATTCGGAAAAACTCATTCACCTCTATCAAGGCAACCCTTCATGGTTAAAAAGTGTGGCAACTCAAATTCAGGAATTGGAAGAAAATTTGATTGAGTTATTGCCCGATGATGCAATTTTATTACCAGAAGATTTAAAAGATAATTTACAACAACAAAGCGATCGCCTCTCCCAACCAGAAAAACAAACTCTGTCACTCTTAGCAACAAAAAATCAACCTATTAGTCTGGCGCAACTGCTAGAAACTACACAAACATCACCATCAGATTTACTCAACACATTACAATCTTTGTATCGACGTTCCCTCATCGAAAAACAAGAAAATCTCTATAGTGTGCCACGTGTACTCAGGGAATATTATATAGAATCCAATTGAATAGTCGTCATTGCGACGATAGGAAGTAATCTCCTAAAACCCTGAGATTGCTTCCTTCCACGGAGTGTAAGGCGCAATGACTTGGATATAGTAATTATCCCGATTTTATATTATACCATTTTAATCAGGACTTACGTAGAGGAACCCAGAAACCCGGTTTCTCGTATATATTTATTGTCAGAAACAATGATTTAGCGTAGAAACCGGGTTTCTTTGCGTAAGTCCAATTAATAAAGTTACAACATGAATCTTAATTCTTAAGTCCCCCTTACCAAGGGGAGTTGGGGGGATATAACTAAGTAGAGAGCTTTAACAAATTGGTATTACAGAAAGAGTCAAGCAAATCTCAATATGGTATAATTACTAGAAAAATCAAATCCCTATTTAAACTATGAAAATTAGAGAGATTCTACAACAAAAGCGGGAAGAAATTCTCAACCTAGCTGCTCAACATGGAGCATCGAATATCCGAATATTTGGTTCAGTTGCACGAGATGAAGAGCGAGAAGATAGCGATATAGATTTTCTTGTGGATATGGAAAGCGAGCGCAGTTTACTAGATCGTATTGGTTTAATTCAAGATTTAGAAGATCTTTTGGGGCGAAAAGTAGATGTGGCAACTGTTAAAGGATTACGCGAGTCTTTCCGAGAAAGAATTATGAGCCAGGCGATACCCCTATGACAGATGATAAAGTGTATTTACAAGATATCCTCGATCGCCTCAGTCGCATTGAGGTTTACACAAAAGGAGGAAAAACAGAATTTTTACAATCATCTTTGATTCAAGATGGAGTGATTCGCTGTTTTGAAGTGATAGGAGAAGCAGTCAAATTGCTTTCTCCCGAATTAAGACAAAGTTATTCAGATATTCCCTGGCGAAGAATTGCTGGATTTCGAGATGTCTTGATTCATAACTATGCTGGAATAAACTTGGACGAAGTTTGGAATGTAGTAGAATATAACTTACCAGACTTAAAACCGAAAATTGTACAAATTTTATCGGAAATAAATAATGGGACTTGAAAATGCAAATCTATATGCAGTGAGTTCCGCTTTCCTCAAAAAACGGTGCGTTACGCTTTCCTGCGGAATGCTGCGCAAACGCTAACACACCCTACTGGACTGTTTCATCTTAAATGATGCAATAGGAAATTGGCCTGAGATTGCTTTCCTGACGGAATGCTCCGCAAACACTGCCGTTCGCAATGACAATTCTAATGCACTATTTTAGGTGAAACAATCCACTACCAGACTCCTTCTTCCTATAACCCGTACAACCACTATTTATGATGAATACAGAAATTTGGACATTTATTTTCGTAACAATTTCCTTAATGCTTTACCTGTACATTGGATGGCGATCGCGCGTCCAAGATAGTCAAGGTTTTTTCGTCGCAGATCGAGGTGTACCTGCAATTGCTAATGGTGCTGCCACAGCAGCGGACTTTATGTCTGCAATTTCATTTATTTCTATGGCAGGAGCACTGTCAACTTTAGGTTATGATGGTTCTTATTATGTATTAGCAGCAACAGGAGGTTATATACTCTTGGGATTACTGCTTGCTCCATATCTGCGAAAGTTTGGTAAATATACTTTACCAGATTTTATAGGCGATCGCTACTACTCTAATATTGCTCGGATCGTTGCGGTTATTGCTGCCCTGATTATATCTATAACTTTTGTTGTCGGACAAATGCGAGGTGTAGGTATTGTCTTCAGTCGATTTTTGGGAGTCCCCATTGAAGTTGGTGTTGTCATCGGTATGGTTATAGTTGCCTTCTTCGCAATCTTAGGAGGGATGAAAGGCATTACTTGGACTCAGGTTGCTCAATATTTTATACTTATTGTTGCTTATTTGATTCCAGCTATTGCTATTAGCAATATTCTGACAAATATTCCGCTCCCACAATTCGCTTTTACCTTTGGTGATATTGTAGAAAAACTCAATCAAGTTCAGGTTGACTTAGGTTTTCCCGAATATACTGTTGCTTTCACCAAAACAACCATGCTAGATTTTTTATGCATAAGTATTTCTGGCATGGTTGGTGTTGCTAGTTTACCCCACGTTATTGTTCGTTTCTATACTGTGCCTAACGTGACAGCAGCTAGGTATTCTGTAGCTTGGGCATTATTGTTTATTGCCGTTTTTTCGACAACCGTTCCCACTTTAGCTGTTTCTGCGCGATACAACTTAATTGATAGTTTACACAACAAAACTGTAGAGGAAGTGCAACAGTTAGACTGGGCGACAAAGTGGCAAAATACAGGTTTGTTAGAATTCAGTGATAAAAATAATGACGGTAGTTTGCAGTTGACTCCAGATACAGAGACTAATGAAATCATTCTCGATCCGGATATTATCACTCTTTCTACACCAGAAGTAGCAAAACTCGCTCCTTGGGTAATTGCTGTAGTAGCAACAGGAGGATTAGCTGCTGCATTGTCTACTGCATCGGGTTTGTTATTAGTAATTTCTAGTGCCATTGCTCACGATATTTACTACCGCCTAATTAACCCAGAAGCATCAGAGTCACAAAGATTAATGCTCGGCAGAATAATGGTAGTATTGGCGATCGCCTTTGCTGGTTATTTCGGCATCAATCCCCCCGGTTTTGTAATTGAGATAGCAATTTTGGGAATTGGTGTGAGTACTGCTACTTTTTTTCCAGCAATTATTTTGGGAATTTTTGATAAGCGAACTAACCGGGAAGGAGCCATAAGTGGTATGATCGTTGGTTTAGTATCCATAACTATCTATATTGTTGGTGTAAGATTCTATGGAATGCCGACATGGTTTTTGGGGTTGTCCGATCAAGCGTTCGGTACAGTAGCAATGTTATTGAATTTTGTTGTGACTTTCGTAGTATCTCGGATGACAGATCCTCCACCATTGGAAATACAAGAGATGGTAGAAGAGTTGCGATCGCCTTTCGCTGCACCTGCTCCAATTAGCGATATTGGGGAGGAACAGTTAGATTAAATTAAGGAAGTACCAGTAGGGTGCGTTACATTTCATTAACGCAGCGCCATCTAAAATGGTGCGTTACGACGGATTTTCAAATGCTTTTCACAGTCGAAATTTTAGCCGTCTAACGCACCCTACTAAACTGATTAATTACTTTCCGCTCAAGATGCAGGAATACTAATGATCCCATCAAATTTCGTGAGAGTGAAAAACAATCATCAGGATTATAAACCCGGTTTCTGGTTTGGATGTTTCAACAATTAATAATTAACAATTAACAATTAATAATGCAAGAATTATTTAATTCAGGACTTACGCAAAATATCAGAGAAAATACTATCTGTAGGGGCGAACGGCCGTTCGCCCCTACTATATATGGTGGTTCTGCCTAAGTCCTGTTAATTATTAATTATTAATTATTAATTATTCATTATTCATCACTTCGTCAACATTTAAACCCAGAGTTTGTGCTACTTGTTCCACACTCATTCCCATTGCTAATAATTGAGGAATAGCATTTCTTAGTCTTTGTTCTGTTTGCTCTACCCGTTGGTTTGCTTGTTCTGCCCGTTGGCGTTCTTGTTCTGCCCGTTGGTCTGCTTGTTCTGCCCGTTGGTCTGCTTGTTCTAATTGGTTGGCAAGGCGATCGCCACGAGCTTTTTCTATTTCTTTTCCTTCTGCTCCTGTTAATAACAAGTTACCTTCAGAGTCCCACCAGCGTAACCATAATTGAGTTTGATTTTGATAGGAACCTTCCCATTTTCCTAATTCTATTCCTAGGGGTTCTATCAAATAGTGACCGCGTTCATTAGGAGACATCTGGCGATAAGAGTTATTCTCTAAATGATACATTTCTAAGTTGCCTGTTTTCACGATATATATTCCGTAGTAAGCTATTTGGATAATCTGTTCGTAGACCCAAAATTTTCCTGGTTTGATTGTTTCACCATCCTCGGAAACTGACAAAGGTGTTTTGTCTAATTCTTCTGTTCCATCACCACTGGCAAATTCTATAGCAATTAAAGGGGGTGTGGGTTCTTGCCACAGACAATAGGAGCGACGAAATTCACCGTCTAATAGTGGTGGTACATTGGGAACGTAAAACCAATCTGGTGCTTCTGCACCTTTTTCGGGGGGTTCTGTTTGTCGCCAATAGATACCACTATCTTGTCCGATGGCATAGTTTCCATCTGGGTGTCGCTGTTGTAAAATTGCTCCGATGGAGTCAGTTAAAAGGATACTTTGGGGATGTTCCTGGAAATTTTTCACAAAGGTGCCGTCTTCATCTGGTAATTGAGTATGATCGAGAAAGGGTTGGGGTACGTCTATTTTGATTTTGGCGTGAGTCATTTCAGTTATCAGTTATCAGTTATCAGTTAATCTAGATTTTACCATAATTATATGGAACTTGACAGCACTTTTCAGATTTACAGACTATAAAGTAGGGACGTTTTCCGCTAATAGCTGACATCTAAGGGCGAATGCCATTCGCCCCTACAAGCGATTGCGACATGTTTGCGGAGCATTCCCTATAAGAAAACGCATTTTTGTTATGCAACGTCCGTACTAGGTAGGGACGTTGCATGCAACGTCCCTACTCTGTAGGGGGAAAGAATTGATAATTTATGCGAGATAATTGATTTGATTTTTGATTATCGGAGATGTCTATTTGATTATTTTAATATGCTTAAATTTTACCCAATTAACAAAGAAAGGAAATTTAACAATAAAACTATCTTAGAAAGCAACGCAATTTATTCTTGAGGCAATTGAAAATCAAATTGCTACCCATCAAAAACGTTTGGATGAAATTGATAATATAAATGAGGATGAGGCATCAGATATTGGCAATGATTGTGTTTTTTTAGAGGCACTTCGTAATGATTTGTTAGAGACTGTGCAGTCAGGAAAATTGCCTGAATAAATAGGAAATGTTGAGTCAGAGTTGGGGAGTTGATCTTGGCAGGAATTAGTTGAATTTATTCGGGAATTATCTATTAGCGATCGCTTGTTTTTGGTAGATGAAATTAACAAGTCGATTCGGGAGGAAATTAGTAGTGCTAAAGTAGCGAATGCTTCTGTTTGAGCGGGGTGGTAGTGGGAGCATCTTGCTCCCGTACTTGGGAGTTTATCTTGGCAGGAATTAGTTAAATTTATAGGGGAATTATCTATTAGCGATCGCTTGTTTTTGGTAGATGAAATTAACAAGTCGATTCGGGAGGAAATTAGTAGTGTTTAAAGTGGCGAATGCTTCTGTTTGAGCGGGGTGGTAGTGGGAGCATCTTGCTCCCGTACTTGGGAGTTTATCTTGGCAGGAATTAGTTAAGTTTATTGGGGAATTATCTATTAGCGATCGCTTATTTTTGGTGGATGAAATTAACAAGTCGATTCGGGAGGAAATTAGTAGTGCTAAAGTAGCGAATGCTTCTGTTTGAGCGGGGTGGTAGTGGGAGCATCTTGCTCCCGTACTTGGGAGTTTATCTTGGCAGGAATTAGTTAAGTTTATTGGGGAATTATCTATTAGCGATCGCTTATTTTTGGTGGATGAAATTAACAAGTCGATTCGGGAGGAAATTAGTAGTGTTTAAAGTAGCGAATGCTTCTGTTTGAGCGGGGTGGTAGTGGGAGCATCTTGCTCCCGTACTTGGGAGTTTATCTTGGCAGGAATTAGTTAAGTTTATTGGGGAATTATCTATTAGCGATCGCTTGTTTTTGGTAGATGAAATTAACGAGTCTATTCGGGAGGAAATTAGTAGTGTTTAAAGTAGCGAATGCTTCTGTTTGAGCGGGGTGGTAGTGGGAGCATCTTGCTCCCGTACTTGGGAGTTTATCTTGGCAGGAATTAGTTAAGTTTATTGGGGAATTATCTATTAGCGATCGCTTGTTTTTGGTAGATGAAATTAACGAGTCTATTCGGGAGGAAATTAGTAGTGCTAAATTAGCGAATGCTTCTGTTTGAGCGGGGTGGTAGTGGGAGCATCTTGCTCCCGTACTATAGTAATTTAGTCAATCCTCTCCCTTTTAGGGATAGATAATTATCCATTATCCATTAATGAACGTAGGGGTTTGGTCTCCATATCCATTATGTGCTTGGGTTTAGATACTAAACCCCTACAGTTTTTTTCACAAATCATTTAGGATGACTATATCCTATTAGCATTACTATGCAGGACTACCGCTAATTCGAGCCGGCAGTTAGAGGAAAAAATTGTATATAATTACTATATCTTTGTGAGTAAAGGAGTGCTATATATGAATTTTCAATTTATCAAACAATGGGCGACTATTGGTTGCTTTAGTTTAGCTGTAATTTCTGGTCTAATTCAAAATAGTCAGGCCCAACAAAGTGGAGGTAAGGCTAGTTTTTTCTGTGGTACTGATGAGGGTAAACCTGCTACTATTGTACGAGTGCCACAAAGGAATGGCAAGACTACTTTAAGAACTTTAATTATCTGGGAAATTGATGATTTTAAAGGGTATCCTCCTGAAAAGCGTTGTCCTCTCGTTTCTCAAAAATTTCAAGATAATCAAAATACGGGTGATTTGAAATATATTGTTTCTGGTAAGGCAAATAATTCGCCAGTATTATGTGCTTCTAAAGAAAATTATAATTATATTGCAGATTGTCCCGATCCTAATGTTTTGATGACTCTTTTACCAGGGGATGACTCCCAAGAAATGATTAGAAAACTTGGAGAACTACAATATAACTCAGTTGCAGCGCTGAGACATTCATCAGATGAAGTGTTGGTTAGTAATGGAAATTTACAGGCAATTAATGTGAATAAATGGATAGATAATTCTCTAGAAACTAACACTCAAGAAAGTAATAAATGTGCTTGGGGATGCGAATAATCAGAAGTTAGAAATTGTTAGGGCAAAATTTGTAGTGGACTGTTTCACCTAAAATAGTGCATTAGAATTGTCATTGCGAACGACAGTGTTTGCGGAGCATTCCGTCAGGAAAGCAATCTCTAGAGAATTTCCTATTGCATCATTTAAGATGAAACAGTCTACTAGAATAAATTGTTTTTTAACAATAAATGTTGGGCAGAAACTGGGTTTCGGTGGTGGTGCATTGTCATTATATATACTCATTTGGTATCTATAATTTATTACTTTTAGGTTTAAGTGGTTGTGAAGGCCTCAACCAAGATGTCCCAAACCTCAACTGAGACGTTTCAAACCTCAACTGAGACGTTTCAAACCTCAACCGAGACGTTTCAAAGGCCAACCGAGACGTTTCAAACCTCAACTGAGGCGTTTCAAAGCCCAACCGAGACCTTTCAAAGCCCAACCGAGACGTTTCAAAGCCCAACTGAGACGTTTCAAAGGCCAACCGAGACGTTTCAAACCTCAACCGAGACGTTTCAAAGGCCAACCGAGACGTTTCAAAGGCCAACCGAGACGTTTCAAACCTCAACCGAGACGTTTCAAAGGCCAACTGAGACGTTTCAGACGTTTCAAACGTCAAATGATAGGTTTCAAGTCTCAACTTCCTCAAAAGATACTAAATGGATTCTATAGTATCTTTGCGTAAGTCCTGACTTATTTAGAGTATTTTGATAAAGTTTTGGTGTTGCTATGGAAAGTAATAAGCGATCGCCAATATAAACTTACGACTAATAAGGATTTCAATCTTTGGCGATTCCTAGTGGTTCTTTAAACAAAACAATAACTATAATGAAATATATCATTAAACTAACAATTATACTAACAACATTCACCCTGGTTAGTTGCGGTGAAAAAACTGTTGAGAACCGACAATCATCACAACCAGAACAACCAATTTTGACTGCTACAAAATCAGGTACTTCTAAAAATCCTTTTGCTTTAAATAGATTGGCAAAACAAACGGTGGTTGAGATTGTCAGCGAGAGTTTTTTGACGGGAGGTGATAAATATATTCCGGAAGGTTCGGGAGTAATTATTGGTAGAAAAGATTCCACTTATTATGTGCTAACTGCTAATCATATTTCTGATATTGATGACGGACTTTCGGTGTTTATTCGCAGTGAAAAACCAGGGGAAGCAGGAGAAGTATTGCCTCTAAAATTTATCAAGCGTTACCCACGGGAAGATTTGGCAGTGGTGGCGTTTGCTAGTCTGACTGATTATGAGGTGGCGGAAGTGGGGGAGGCGAGTTTGCTAGATGATGACAATCAAGTTTATGTGGCGGGTTGGCCTGGAGCTGAGAATAGGCAGGGTTTTCAGTTTACTCCGGCTAAGGTGACTAACCCACGAGCAGGAAATAATTTGAATTATCAACCTACTGAACCTGGTGAGGATGTTTATCAAGGTATGAGTGGGGGAGCGGTTTTGAATGAGGCGGGGCAGTTGGTGGGTATTCATGTGGGGTTGACGAGAGTTGGTGGAGATGGGGAGGGGGTTTTGATTTCGACTTTTTTGCGGGAGGTGTCACCGGAGGTTGAGGAGGTTTTGGTGAGGGGAACTCCTGTTGCGACTATAGAAAATGAGGTTGTGGAAAATGTTGATAATGTGACTCCATCTCAAATCAAGGATGCTGAAAGTTACTATGATAGAGGTGCTAAACATTATAAACAGGGAGAATATGAAAAGGCGCTCGCTGACTTTAACCAAGCTATTCAACTCAATCCAAAGTTGGCTAAAGCTTATAATGACAGGGGTATTGTTTACCGTAAGCAGGGAAAATATGAAAAGGCGATCGCTGACTATAACCAAGCTATTCAAATCAATCCCGAAGACGCTGATTATTACAATAACAGAGGTATTGTTTACAAAAAACAGGGAGAATATGAAAAGGCGCTCGCTGACTACAGCCAAGCTATTCAACTCAATCCTGAATATCATTACGCTTACTATAACAGGGGTATTGCTTACGATGACCTAGGAGAATATGAAAAGGCGCTCGCTGACTATAACCAAGCTATTCAAATCAATCCCGAAGACGCTGATTATTACAATAACAGAGGTATTGTTTACAAAAAACAGGGAGAATATGAAAAGGCGCTCGCTGACTATAACCAAGCTATTCAAATCAATCCCGAAGACGCTGATTATTACAATGGCAGGGGTAATGTTTACTCTGACCAGGGAGAATATGAAAAGGCGCTCGCTGACTATAACCAAGCTATTCAACTCAATCCTAAATATCATCATGCTTACAATAGCAGGGGTCTTGTTTACTATAACCAGAGAAAATATGAAAAGGCGCTCGCTAACTATAACCAAGCTATTCAACTCAATCCCAAATATTCTAGTCCCTACTATAACCGGGGTCTGATTCACAAGCGTAACAAGAATACTGAAAAAGCCATATCAGACTTTGAAAAAGCTGCCGAGTTACACAAACAAGAAGGAGATAAAAAGTGGTATCAAAACTCTCTAGATAAACTCAAAGAATTACGAGGAAATTAGTATTCGTAGGTTGGGTTGAGGTAACGAAACCCAACATAAACCTAACGCATAAAGGTATGAGTTGGGTTTCACTTCGTTCTACCCAACCTACTTTTATCGACTTAAACACCCCAAAAAGCGTTACCTCAACCAAACCACTAATAGCTGCTGATAACTAATAAATGCTATAATTTCTCAAACAACCCAAAACTCAAGCAAAATTAAACCTCAAAAAAGGCTATTATGTCAGCAAAAGACATCTTTCACGATGCAGTACGTTCGGCCCTCGAAAAAGATGGATGGCTCGTAACTCACGATCCTCTATTTATGAGAGTCGGCGACGTTAATTTCCAAATAGACTTAGGTGCAGAAAAAATCATTGCTGCTGAAAAAGACAACCGCAAAATAGCGGTAGAAGTTAAATATTTTGTGGGAAAATCCGAGGTTAAAGAATTTCATTTAACCCTCGGACAAATACTTAACTACCGCTCTGCATTAAGAAAAATTCATCCAAATCGGATACTATATTTGGCAATTACCTTTGAGGTTTACGATAGCTTTTTTCGTCGGGAGTTTGTTCAAGATGTTGTCGCCGAACATCAATTAAAATTACTAATTTTTGAACCTAATAAGGAGGAAATAATCACATGGAAAAACTAAATTATCCCGAACTGATCCAAAAAATTTTGACCGAAAGTTTCTTAGGAGAAGATATCTCTCCAGATACCGAAGTCGAAGCTGTTTTCGATACGGTGCGCGATCGCTATTTAGTTGTTAATCTAGGTTGGGATGCCCACAAACGAGTATATGGCACTACAGTTCATGTGGATATCAAAGATGGGAAATTCTGGGTACAACAAGATTGTACCGATATCGGGGTGGCCGACGAGTTGTTAGAAGCAGGGGTACCTGAGACAGATATAGTTTTGGGTTTTCAATCTGCCTATCGGCGACAGTTTAGCGGATTAGCTGTCGGTTAGGATTCCATTGATAATGGATAATTGATAATTGATAATGGATAATTATATTATGTCCGGATAATTAGTGATAAAAAAAACTTGCTCCTCCTTATATAGCAGTTTTTAGTAAGCGTGAAACACATCAATTATCGATCCCCCTAAATCCCCCTTAAAAAGGGGGACTTCCAGTTCCCCCCTTCTCAAGGGGGGTTAGGGGGGATCTCCTGATTCGTGACTTTTTCCTAATTTATTTATACCTGTTCATCCGGACATGATATTACTTCTCCCTAAAAGGGAGAGGATAAACCCAACATCAACCCAAAATATCAAGGTATTGTTGGGTTTCACTGTCGTTCTACCCAACCTACTTTTATTAAGTTGAACTGATAACTGATAATTGAAATGAACCAACTTCTAGACAACCGATACGAAATTCTCAAAAAACTACATGAGACAAATTTAAGTATCACATTCCAGGGAAAAGACATCAAAACTGCTACCCATCGCCTATGTCTCATCAAACAACTGAAAACTCACCCCCAAAATACCAAGCTCCAACAGGAACTTGAAGCCAGATTTCAACAAGAAGCAAAAACCTTGGAAAATTTAGGCACACACCCGCAAATTCCAGATTCATACGCCTATTTTTCCGAAAATAATCAACTTTATTTAGTTCAAGAATGGATAGCAGGATATAACCTCGAACAAAAGTTTCAACAACAAGGCAAACTAACAGAAACAGAAGTCAAAAATATACTCATAAAATTATTGCCAGTCCTCGAATTTATTCATCGCCAACACAACATAATTCACCGAGATATTAAACCAACTAATATTATGCTCAACTCGGAAAATTTACCCATGTTAATCGACTTCGGCATTGTCAAAGAAATAGTCTCTTCCATAAACTCTCAAATTCCTAGAAACTCAGTCGTCGGAACTCCAGGTTTTACTCCTCCCGAACAAATATTAGGAAAACCTACCTTTGCCAGCGATATCTATAGTTTAGGCACCACAGCAATTTATCTATTAACAGGAGAAATCCCCAAAAATAAATTTTCCTGGCGTTCAAATGTACCGAATATTAGCCAGGAATTTGCCGATATTTTAGATAAATCTATAGCAGAAAATTGGAGCGATCGCTATCAAACCGCCACAGAAATGTTAACAGCTATTTCTAGTCCTAAAACTAAACTGCAAATTACCACAACCCAACCATCTCTAGACCCAAACCTAGGAAATAATCAGTGTTTAAAAATTGGAATAATCGTCATTATTATCGGCATTATCAGCACAGCAACAGTCATTTTTTACAACAATAAAAACGAAACTCCGCCAACGGTCACCCCTACCCAAGAAATTACGGAGCAGGAAATGTTAGATGCAGCAATTCAAAAAGCAGAAATAGCTATTAGTAAAGCAAAAGCTGCCCCAGAAAAAGAACAATTAGAAATCGCCAGAGACGAATTACAAATCGCTATTCAAGAATTAGAAAATATTCCCCAAAATCCAGAAATTGACAATCAAATTCAAACAAAAAAATCAGAGTATGTAAAAGTAATCAATCAAATAAATCAGGCATTAGAAAAACAACCCTGTTATGAAGCTGCGTGGAATTGTCAAGAATATCCAGTAAAATTAGATTATGATAGTTTTAATTGAACTAGACCTCAGTATCGAAACAAAAGAGTTCAATCCCCCCAACCCCCCTTGGTAAGGGGGGCTGAAAATTTATAACTTTCATGTTATGAAGTATTGTGGAACTGTCAAGAATATCCAGTAAAATTAGATTATGATAGTTTTAATTGAACTAGACCTCAGTATCGAAACAAAAGAGTTCAATCCCCCCAACCCCCCTTGGTAAGGGGGGCTGAAAATTTATAACTTTATTAAAATGGTATTAGAATCGAAAAATCCAAATCAAAACCGAACACCACGAATTCTATCAATTGACATTTTGCGTGGACTCGTAATGGTGCTGATGACATTAGACCATGTACGAACATTTTTCTCCAATGCTAACTTTAACCCCTTAGACCTTACCGAGTCAAACATTCCTCTATTTCTAACGCGTTGGATAACCCATCTTTGCGCTCCTACATTCATTTTTCTAGCAGGAATAGGAGCTTATCTCTCTCTCAAACGTGGCAAAACCAAGCAACAACTTTGTCGGTTTTTGTTGCTCCGAGGACTGTGGTTAGTGTTTCTAGATTTAACAGTAGTACGTTTTAGCTGGAGGTTTGACCTGAATTTAACTTTTTCTGCTGCTGGAGTATTGTGGGCGATCGCTTGTTCGATGATTTTTTTAGCAGCAATAATTTATCTTCCTACTCGGATAATAGCGACAATTGGAATTTTGCTAATAGTCCGACATAATCTTTTTGATAATGTACAAGTAGAGCAATTAGGAAATATTGGTTGGTTGTGGGCAATACTTCACCAGCGCACAATGATTGAACCTATTTCTGGGTTTCGCTTATTTATCCTCCATCCTCTGATTCCTTGGATCGGAGTCATGGCAGTAGGTTATGCTTTCGGAACGCTGTTTGAAATGGAAAAATATCGGCGACTTCAGCTATTAAGAAAAATAGGTTTAGGGATGATTGTTGCTTTTATTATTATTCGAGGAACTAATATTTATGGCGACCCGAATCCTTGGTCAATCCAGTATAGTTTTCCTGATACCGTACTATCTTTTATTGATTGTCATAAATATCCGCCTTCTTTGCTATATTTATTAATTACACTCGGTCTAGCTATCCTATTACTTTATTATTTTGAAAAATCAAACATACGTTATTTTAAGCCATTAATTATATTAGGTCAGGAACCATTATTTTTCTATGTTATCCACGTTTACTTAATTCATCTAACCGCTATTTTATTTGCGTTGTCTAGATATGGTATAGAACCTTTGACTTTCTCCCAATTAGGCATCAGTTGGAAACCAAAAGAATTTGGGTATAATTTACAAATTGTTTATCTGATTTGGTTGTTAATAACTTTCCTCTTATACATTATCTGTTACCAGAAAATTAGGTTTCAAGCCTCCTCTTTAAAGGGTAGAAAAAAATAAAATTCAGTTATTAAGTAATTTACACAGGTTGAACAAGCTTTTTGATAATGTGAAACAGTATGATATAATACCGGACGAACAAATTTAAATTTTATTAGATTAACATTTATCTATGGGTCATCCTTCTTATAGCCCTCCGTGGTTCCTAAAAAATGGTTTAGCAATGACTCTTTATGCAGCCTTTTGGATACCCCGTTTTTGGGAAGAGATTACTACATTTCCTGAGCCTCCTTACCAAGATACAATCTTTATCGGTGCAAATGATGTGCCAATTTTTAGCTGGATGGCTATTCCAGAAAACCCAAAAGGTACAATTATTGGTACTTATGGAATTACAGGAGAACTAGATAATCAATGGTTCTTAAAATTATTAGGACGCAAAGCTTATGCTCAAGGTTATGCCGTTATTTTATTTGATTGGCGTGCCCATGGTAAGACTGCATTACTATCACCAACTCTAACTTCAGATGGGATTTATGAAGGGCAAGATTTTGTTCATATTGCTGCTCAAGCAAAAGCAATTGGTTGTCCGCCAAATTTTTGGTTTACTGGATATTCTTTGGGAGGACAATTAACGCTTTGGGGTGCAAAATTAGCAGAAAATTTGGCTCCAGAATTAGGATTAGCAGAAACAGATATTGGTGGCTGTGCAGCTATTTGTCCTAGTCTAGAATCTCAACGTTCTCTGTCTTATTTAAACACTTCTCGTTTAGGAAGAAATTTGGATAAAGGAATTACTAAAAACCTCAAAAAGTTAGTTTGGTTAATTCACGAACATCATCCAGATTATATCGATCCAGAGGCAATCGAACGGGCAAATTCTATCTGGAAATTTGATGAAGAATTTGTTATTGATCGATTAGGATTTCCATCAGTAGAAGCTTACTATCAAGCAACAAGTCCCCTATATTTTTTACCTAATATTAGAAAGAAAACATTGATTATTTATGCTGAAGACGACCCTTTATTTGACCCCACAATTGTGCCAGATTTAAAAGATGCTTGTAAAAATAATTCTGCCATTGATTTGATTTTAACTCGTTACGGTGGTCATGTGGCTCACATCAGCAATAAATCATCTCAAAAGCTTGCCCAAGATCCTGATATTTGGTGGGCATTAAATAGAGTTTTTGAATGGATTAAGCAACATGAAACATCAACATTAACTACTGCAATTCCTGTCTAATTTAATTGTCTGGAATTGGGTAATATTCCTAATTCCTGAAATTTATTTTGTAGTCAATATTTAGTGAATTAATATAGCACTATGTTTATTATAAAAGTCAGATTTTTGCAAAAAAAAATCAATTTTGCAGTCTGGTATTTCTTCGCTTGTAGATTCAGAATAATACTAATATCTATTGTCAGCTTATTACTACTGAGTCAAACTTCACCAGCGATCGCAGAGACGACCAACACACCAAAAACTTGCCAAATGGGTGCATATCTGATGTCGCTGCATGACTTTAACTTACAAGAAAACTCCTTCGATGCTGATTTATGGCTGTGGAGCGTTTGCCCATCAGCAGATTTAGAGCCACTAAAAGAAAAAAATATAGATTTTATCAACGCTAAGGAAGTCAAACGTAGTGAATTGCAAACAAAAGATAATTGGTCTTTAGTAAAAATTAAAGGCACTTTCCGACACAATTGGAACGTAGACAACTTGCCATTTGATCGTCACGAATTGCAGATTATAATAGAACATTCCAGTGAAGCAGTTTCATATTTTAAATATGAACCATACAAAGAAAAGCCAAAAAGAGACAAAGATACTTTTGAAGATTGGAAGATTACTGATTTTACCGTTACAGAAGACAACAAAGAGTATAAAACAAACTTTGCAGACCCGAATTTACTAGAAGACACGGGAACAGTTGGATATTCTCGTTTGTATATTTCGATCAAGCTTGAACGAAACTCATTAATTAGCTTTTTCAAAATTACTGCTCCTGTTTATATTACCTATGCCATTTCACTTTTAGCATATGTTCTAAAACCTTCCAGTGCTGCTAGTTTACTGGCGGGAACTTTATTTACTATAGTGGTTAATCGACGAGTGTTAGAGTCATTTTTAGGTACAGCTGAAAGTCTGACATTGGTTGATACGATTCACATCACGGCAATGATTTATATTTTAGTAACTGCTGTACTAATAATTTATTCTAACTTACAGCATGGATATGAAGAGGTATTGCCTATCTATCGCTATCGTCGTATTTTTAGGATCACCTGGATTTCTTATGTGGTGGTAAATATGGTTATTATTGTGACTGCAGTGATCGCTGGTTAAAGCCTTCTATTGTAACGTACTTTACTAGCTTGGCACTTCCCAGCTTTTAGAGAGAATATCCTTGGGTAATTGAAATAAATTACTAACATTTAGATATTTCATTATAGCATAAAAAAAACTCTGTAACGCAAAAATAATTTGAATAGAAAAACATTAAATTTTTCTGTAAATTTAGTTACAGTATTTTAGCTAGATAGAGAATAGAGCAGTTTTAAATTTTAATTAAATAGCTAGCTTTTATACTATTTAAGTAGAAATATTCTGAAGCAAAAATCCGGTTTATAATCCCCTTTATTTATAAGTTCATAATTCTCTAAATTTAAGCTGTATAAGTGTTACGGAAAAGATATATAATTCCTAAGATTTTTATACCTAAGATTTTGAGCTTTTTTACCTTTTCAGAAGAAAAATAGTGAAGTTAATTACCACAAAGCGTCAAATATAAAAAAAAACTATGTAATACTATTTTTATATGAAGTTGCATAGAATAAAAATAGTTGAATTAAAAATGATGAGTTATGGCACGTCAACTGATTTTGGCGATCGCAGAAAGTGCAGAATCTTTGGAGAAACAACTAAAAAATAGTCGTACTGCTAGCCAAAAAGAACGGTTGCAAATGTTGTGGTGGATCAAAACTGGACAAATTACTAAGCATCAAACTCTCGCCCAACTTTTGGGACGAAATGGCTCAACCGTAACTCGGTGGTTACAAAAGTATCGTCAAGGAGGATTATCCGAATTGCTGGCCGTCAAAAAAGCACCAGGAAAATCACGCCATTTGACCTCTGAAGCTCTAGCTGGATTACAAGAACGATTGGAAAAGGGGCCTGCGTTCAACAGTTATGGGGAAATTGTCGAGTGGCTCAAGGTTAATTATCAACTGCACCTGAGATATGCCACAGTCTATTATTGGGTGCACTATCGACTCAAAGCCAAATTGAAAGTATAGCCATAAGAAATGATTTGTGAGAAAAAACTGTAGGGGTTGGGTCTCCAAATCCCTTTGCGCTTGGGGAAAGGAGATCAAATCTTACAACCTATTTAGGATGGCTATATCTCCTCCATAGAGTGTTTCTGACAACTTCACTCTTGAAGCTTAATTATATGCAATTTCATATTAAAGATGGATTGCCTTAAATACATAAACTTTTAACTTTATATCAACAGCAAGAATCGAGTATTTTTCTCGAAAAATTGTGAGTATTGATACGGTAAAAAATAGATATCTTTTTAAAATTCAAGTAGAACTTCATTAATGGATAATGGATAATGGATAATTACCTCTGGTTAAAACCATCAGATTGAATATAAGGAAATGTCCTAGCACTTTTTTTACCCTTGAAAGGGGAGGCTTTTAACCTGCATTATTTAATAATTAATAATTAATTATTAATTATTCGGTAAACTTGCAAAATTTTCACCCAGATATTATTGAAGGAGAAAACTATGTGGCAGTATTTACCACCTTTAAATGAACACAATTTACCCTATCCAGATACAATACATCCCATAGTTGTCCACTTTGTGATTGCAATGGTATTATTTGCCTTCTTATGCGACATCATTGGTTATTTGACTCGTAATTACCGTTTATATGAAGTAAGCTGGTGGAATATGTTTTTTGCCACCATTTCTATCTTTATTGCCATAATATTTGGTCAATACGAAGCAGGTTTAGCACAACCTTATGAAGCAGTTCAACCAGTGCTAAATTTACATACATTAATTGGTTGGTCTCTCTCAGGAATCATTGCTGCTCTCACTGGTTGGCGTTATGTGATTCGTTCTAGCAATGCTGAAAAATTACCAACGCCATATCTAGGATTAGGATTTGTGTTAGTAGCTATAGTTTGCTTCCAAGTGTATTTGGGAGATACACTGGTTTGGGTGTATGGATTACACACAGTGCCAGTAGTGGAAGCAATCAAGGAGGGAATTTTACAATGAACCCGGAATTAATAGATAGTTTGAGTGCCCAAGTTGGGGCAAATGGTCTTCCTTATGCTATCCCCATTCATCCGAATTTAGTTCATCTGACTCTAGGTCTGTTTATTATGGGGATTGCTTTTGATATTGTTGGCATATTGTTCCCTCTACAAAAACAATTCCTGAAAATTTTAGCGATATCTGCTACTCGTTCCAACTTTTTTGATGTAGGTTGGTACAATATGCTAGCTTCATCAATTATCACATTTTTTACGGTAGCAGCAGGATTTTATGAAATTATGCTGGCAAAACCATCTCCAGAGCTAAAAAGTGTCTGGGGATTAGGAGCGATGGATACAATGATCTGGCATGGTGTTGGTGGCGTGTTGCTATTAGCAATGATTGTGGGAATGACGATTTGGAGAGGATTTCAACGTTATATTTTTTCTCAGGATAAACTTTTAGAAGTGCAATGGAGTTATTTAGCAGTTGGTTTATTCATCATGTTTATTATGTACGTTCATGGTACTTTGGGCGCACAATTAGCAGCAGAATTTGGAGTACACAATACTGCTGATGCTTTGCTAGAACTTGGTAAAGATCCTAATGTTGTCCTCAAATAATTTTGGTAATATCATGTCCGGATGAACAGTTATAAATAATTGAGTCAGGAGTTAGGAGGGAGT
Organism: Okeania sp. SIO3I5; assembly: GCF_010672085.1. GTDB lineage: Bacteria > Cyanobacteriota > Cyanobacteriia > Cyanobacteriales > Microcoleaceae > Trichodesmium. The sequence goes on along the minus strand of NZ_JAAHHT010000017.1, from coordinate 53,729 downwards.
TTGAAGGTATTATGAGGAGAAATTTTTTTATCAATAATTAAGCGGACATAATATAAGTTCCTTCTGTTTCCTGTTCCCTGTTCCCTATTCCCTATTCCCTATTCCCTATTCCCTATTCCCTATTCCCTATTCCCTATTCCCTATTCCCTATCTCAAGGATATTGATTATGAAAATCCGCACTATTTTAACACTGGTAGCGATCGCTCTGGTTTTAGCTGCTGTTAGTTTTGGGATCGGGCAACTATCTTACTCATGGTTGCCAGTCCAAGGAGCAGCAGAATCTAAATTAATTGATGAGTTATTTAGTTTTCTCGTCACTCTTGGTAGTTTCATATTTTTAGGGGTAACCGGAACTATAATGTATTCGGTTATTTTCCAACGCGCTGCCAAATATGACTACAGCGACGGACCTCACATCGAAGGTAACATTACCCTAGAAGTTGTTTGGACGGCAATACCAATTTTTCTCGTGTTTTGGATTGCTGCTTACAGCTACAATGTCTATGAAAAAATGGCAATTCAGGGACCGATGGAATTAGTGCATTTGCATACACCATTAGAAATGGAATCAGCTTATGCAGATCCAGTAGAACCTGTAACTGAACCTGTAGAAGAAATCCAAGTCGATGCCAAACAATGGTCTTGGGTATTTCGCTATCCAGAAAATGGCGTGACTAGCACCGAGCTGCACTTACCTGTAGATCGGCGCGTGCGAGTAGCATTAAATTCAAAAGATGTGCTGCATGGATTTTATATTCCAGCATTCCGACTGAAGCAAGATATTATTCCCAATCATCCAATAGATTTTGAATTTACTCCCATCCGGATTGGCAAATATAGTCTGACTGATTCTCAATATAGCGGTACTTATTTTGCCACAATGGTAGCAGATGTAGTTGTTGAATCTGACCAAGATTACAAAAATTGGTTGGCACAAGCAGCAAATACCAAACTATCTCCAGCAAAAAATCAGGCACAGACTGAATATGTTCAAAAATTAGAAAATCCAGTAAAACCAGGTTGGCCTTCAGTTATACCTGCTGCACCTCCTATTGTTAATTATCATAAGAGTTAGGGAGTTTATTTCAGTTATCAGTTATCAGTTATCAGTTATCAGTACCGATGACACATCTAATCAGTTTATGTAGGTTGGGTTAAGGAACGTTTGCGGAGCATTTCCAACGGAAAAACCCAACATTAGATTTGTCACTACATAGATTGAAAAAATCTATAAAACCTAGAGAGAATAATTATTTCAATTATTGCACAGGTTTTCCAGATTTTTTTTGACGTTAAACACGGCAAGTCTATTAGACATCTTCAACAAGAAAAAATGAAATCAATTATTTCCCCCTATTCCCTCTTTTCTGGAGAAGTCTATTATGTATGAGCTTTGTTGGGTTGCGCTGTCGCTTAACCAAACCTACAACTACAGCAGTTTTTAATCAAAGGAAAAAAAAATTTTATGACAGAAATAACAATCGAAGGCATGGATGATGCCATAGAAAAACCAGAACACGAACAACCGCCAAACTGGCGACGATACTTTAGTTTTAGCACCGATCATAAAGTTATCGGTATCCAATACTTAGTCACCTCCTTTATCTTCTTCCTAGTCGGTGGAATATTCGCCATGGTGATTCGGGGCGAATTAATGACAGCAGAATCAGACCTTGTAGATCGCACTGTTTACAACGGAATGTTCACGATGCACGGCACAGTCATGCTATTTTTGTGGACGTTCCCATCTTTAGTTGGTCTGGCAAACTATCTCGTACCGATAATGATCGGAGCGCGAGACATGGCATTCCCTCGTTTGAATGCTGCTGCTTTCTGGATGGTGCCAGTCGTCGGTATCCTAATGATGGCTAGTTTCTTTGTTCCCGGTGGACCTGCTCAATCAGGTTGGTGGTCATATCCTCCTGTAAGTATCCAAAATCCTACAGGAAACCTGATCAACGGTCAGGTAATATGGATTCTTGCCGTTGCCATTTCCGGGGTTTCGTCAATTATGGGGGCGGTTAATTTTGTCACGACTATTGTGAGAATGCGATCGCCAGGCATGACTTATTTCCGAATGCCAGCTTTTGTTTGGACGGTATTTGCTGCCCAAATTATTCAATTATTCGGACTGCCAGCATTAACAGCAGGTGCGGTGATGTTGTTATTTGATATTACAATAGGAACGGGATTTTTTAATCCTGCTAACGGAGGCAACCCAGTTTTATTCCAGCACTTTTTCTGGTTTTATTCTCATCCTGCGGTTTACGTTATCATCCTCCCTATTTTTGGCATTTTTTCGGAAATTTTTCCAGTATACAGTCGCAAACCATTATTCGGTTACAAAGTGGTAGTAATTTCATCCATGATTATTGCTGGAGTCAGTGGTCTGGTTTGGGTACACCATATGTATGCGAGTGGTACGCCTCCATGGATGCGGATGGTTTTCATGTTGTCAACCATGTGCGTTTCTGTACCTACAGGAATTAAAGTGTTTGCCTGGGTAGCGACTATTTGGGGTGGAAAAATTCGTCTGAATACTCCGATGCTGTTTGCTTTGGGTGGGTTAGTAATGTTTGTGTTTGCTGGCATTACTGGCATTATGCTTTCTGCCGTTCCCGTAGATATTCACGTTAACAATACCTATTTTGTCGTCGGTCATTTTCATTATGTTCTCTACGGCACCGTAACTATGGGAATGTATGCTGCCATTTATCATTGGTTTCCCAAAATGACTGGGAAAATGTATTATGAAGGTTTGGGGCAAGTACATTTTTGGTTGTCATTCATCGGCACAAACCTCAATTTTTTACCAATGCACCCATTAGGTTTACAAGGAATGTTGCGTCGAGTTTCTTCTTATGCACCTGAATATGAATTCTGGAATTTGGTAGCGAGTCTGGGAGCATTTTTGTTAGGAATGTCTACTTTGCCCTTTATTTTAAATGTGGTTAGTTCCTGGATACAAGGTAAACAAGCACCTGCTAACCCTTGGCGAGCAATAGGTTTAGAATGGATGATTTCTTCCCCACCAGATGTGGAGAATTTTGAAGAGCTTCCTATAATTATTTCTGAACCTTATGGTTATGGTAAATCGGAACCTTTAACTGCTAACGACCCCAACGGTCATAGTGCAGAAGTTCCCCAACCTGTGAATTAGTTCATGGTAGGGGTTTGGTCTCCAAACCCTCCCACGCAGTAAGTTGAGGTCATGGTAGGGGTTTGGTCTCCAAACCCTTCCACGCAGTAAGTTGAGGTCATGGTAGGGGTTTGGTCTCCAAACCCTTCCACGCAGTAAGTTGAAGTCATGGTAGGGGTTTTATCTCCAAACCCTTCCACGCAGTAAGTTGAAGTCATGGTAGGGGTTTTATCTCCAAACCCTTCCACGCAGTAAGTTGAAGTCATGGTAGGGGTTTGGTCTCCAAACCCTTCCACGCAGTAAGTTGAAGTCATGGTAGGGGTTTGGTCTCCAAACCCTTCCACGCAGTAAGTTGAGGTCATGGTAGGGGTTTTATCTCCAAACCCTTCCACGCAGTAAGTTGAAGTCATGGTAGGGGTTTGGTCTCCAAACCCTTCCACGCAGTAAGTTGAGGTCATGGTAGGGGTTTGGTCTCCAAACCCTCCTCTCGACTCCTCCAGTTAGTCAACAAATTTAATAAGGAGTATTTTAATATGAATAGTGCAGTCAATTCAGAACAAGTGCAGGAAGCATTGCACTCAGCAGAGGAACATACCCACGACGAAGAAGGCAATAGTATGTTTGGGTTTATCGTTTTCCTACTTTCGGAAAGCGTAATTTTCCTCAGTTTCTTTGCCGGATATATTATTTACAAAACCACAACTCCTAACTGGTTGCCACCAGGTATTTCTGGTCTGGAAGTTAGAGACCCTGCAATTAATACGGTGATTTTGGTTTCCAGTAGTTTCGTTATCTATTTCGCAGAAAAAGCTTTAGAACGTGAAGACCTCAAATGGTTTCGCATATTTTTGCTTGCAACAATGGCAATGGGAACCTACTTTGTAATAGGTCAAGGAATTGAATGGAATAGTTTAGAGTTTGGTTTCACCACAGGAGTCTTTGGTGGAACGTTCTATTTGTTGACAGGTTTTCACGGTCTCCACGTTATCACAGGTATTTTGTTGCAAGGAATTATGTTAGGTCGCTCTTTCATTCCTGGCAACTACGATAACAGTCACTTTGGGATTAATGCTACCTCTTTATTTTGGCATTTCGTTGACGTAATTTGGATTATTTTGTTTATCCTTATCTATATTTGGCAGTGAAATAACTTAGGAATTCAGGAGTCAGGAGTCAGAATAAATTTTTTTGGTCTAAAAGAAAACATAATTCCGAGGCAAAACGGGAGCAAGATGCTCCCACTACTCAAAAATTGAATTTTAATGACTCCTAATATGATTTCCAGATAAACATTAGACATCTCTGGAAAAGAGGGAACTCTTAACACTTAACTCTTAACTGGAAGAAGTAATTGATAATTTCTGGATAAGAATTGATTCTCTTTTTAATTTTCACGCCTATGTCTATTAACTATAAAGTCATTGCGACGGTAACTCCGTGGAAGGAAGCAATCTCATGTTTTAGATATTTATTCTATTTATTTCTAATGATAACAATTCAACCGGACATGATAGAACTCCTTCTTAAATAGTTCTCAAACAAAATATTAAAGGAAGAAAAAAATGATTATTGATGACCAACATTATGATGTAATTATTGTCGGTACAGGAGCAGGAGGCGGTACTTTAGCTTATAAACTTGCTGCTACTGGCAAAAAAATCCTCATTCTAGAAAGAGGTGATTTTATGCCTCTAGAAATCCAAAATAGAGCGAACGCTGATATCTTTAAAAAAGAACTTTACCGCGCCCATGAAAATTGGTACGATAATGCAGGTGAACCATTTTCTCCCCAGACAAATTATGCCATTGGTGGCAATACCAAAATCTATGGAGCTGCCCTAATTCGGATGCGGGAAAAAGACTTTGAAGCAGTGGAACATCAAGAAGGAATTTCTCCAGAATGGTGTCTCAAATACAAAGACTTTGAACCTTATTACACTGAAGCAGAAGAACTCTATAAAGTTCATGGTCAAACAAGCAACGACCCTACCGAACCTCCCCATAGTTCAGAATATCCTTATCCCGCAGTTGACCACGACCCAGAAATTCAAAAAGTTGTCGAAGCGATCGCCCAACAAGGTTTACATCCAGAAACTCTACCATTAACTCTGACTCGCGAAGAGGAAGATCCTACTGGAGACTCCGAAGTATTCGGTATTGCACCATTGCTCGACTCACCTAACATTACTATTAAAGCTAATGCCAAAGTAGTCTGTTTACTCACCAACTCCTCTGGAAATACTGTCAAAGCAGTAGAAGTAGAAATTGGCAAACAATCATTTCTATTTTTTGGAGATATTGTCGTACTTGCTTGTGGTGCAGTAAATTCAGCAGCATTATTATTACGTTCTGCTAATGAAAAACACTCCAATGGTTTAGCAAACAGTTCCGGACAAGTTGGTCGCAACCTGATGAAACATCAAATGACCGCCGTAGTGCAACCCAGTCCGAAACCTAACTCTGGAAACTTTCTCAGAAGCGTTGGTGTAAATGACTTCTATTGGGGAGACGAGAATTATTCCTATCCAATGGGTCACATTGAGAACACAGGTGGGTTGCTCCAAGATATTACTTTTGCCGAATCTCCACCTATTTTATCTGTGTTAGCAAAAGCAATGCCTGGGTTTGGTTTGAAACAGTTAGCATTGCGTTCCATTGGTTGGTGGATACATTCCGAGATATTGCCAGACCCCAATAACCGCGTGGAAGTAAAAGGGGATAAGCTATTTTTCCATTACACTCCCAATAACTGGGAAGCACACGATCGCCTAGTCCATCGTTGGATGGATGTATTGAAGTCGGTAGACAAAGTAGTTGGAAATGCTGTCTTGAAGCGTGGTAGCATTTATCCCCGTGGAGAAGTTCCCATCGAAGTTGTAGCAAACCAGTGCGGTACCTGTCGGTTTGGAGAAGATCCGAAAACATCGGTTTTGGATATTAACTGTCGTACCCACGATGTAGATAATTTATATGTTGTGGATAGCAGTTTTTTCCCATCGAGTTCTGCTGTAACTCCAGCTTTGACAATTATTGCTAATGCTTTGCGAGTCGGAGAACATTTGAAAGAAAGATTGCAGTAATAGTAGTAGCTTATCTAGACTAAAATTGTGGTTAAAAAAAACCTAACCCCCCAACCCCACAACTATCCCCCCTTGCCCCACGAGTGAAAGGGGGGAGGAGGGGGAGGATGGGGAGGAGGGGGAGGATGGGGAGGATGGGGAGGATGGGGAGGAAGGGGAGGGGGGGGGGGAGGGGGAGGGTGGGGGGGNTGATATTTCCATTCTGGACCTCCCCAACTAAAAGGGCGAGTCCCCACCACTGTCAAGTTTAAATCGGGCGAGTCCAACTGACCATAACCTACATGGGCTTCCCCAAATAAATCTATTTGCTGCTGCACTCTATCTTCTTGAGTTCGGTCATAAGGACATTTTTCTCTTCCCCAAGGAGTTGCAGTATACCAGGCGTCGTGATTACCAAAAACTGCTGCTTTGGGGATGTCAAGAGCAGCAATTTCCCTAACAACTTCTACTGCCTCATTACCAAAATCTCCCACAAATAGTACCAAATCAACTCCCAGATATTTGAGGGCTATTTCATCTTCTGGTTCCCATTGATTGTGGATGTCTCCAACAACGGCAATTGTTATCAATTTTTCTGAATTTTCTATCATATTTACTGCTATTTGTCAACCTTTTTTACTTGAGTAAGTTTTCCCCTCAATAATTTTAACAACAATTGTTTTTCAAATCTCGAAATAGTCTAGGGAACATTAGGGGGATAGTTTTACCTCGGAGTAAGTTATACCGTTTCACTGAATTCAGAATTTAGAATTTAGAATTTAGAATGCCAGATTTGATAGGCTAAAAACTTTGACACTCACAACCGTTTTAGGTAATTATTTGACATTTAAAGGGAGTTGGAGGGTAAGTAGGGGCCTGCTGGCCATTCGCTCCTACAAAAGTTGTTTTTGTAACGGGAATTAGAGCAACGCTCCAAAAACATTTTGCCTTAAAAGACGGGGTTGCGCGACCTAATTTTTTTGATAAAAAGGGAAAATTAATTTAATGAAAATTTGAACCTCAACTTAGTAGGAAAATATCACAATAATTAAACTACAAATTAGCACTATTGATACTACTAGCAAAAGTCCTAAAGAAAAAATTTGGGGATATTAACTTATTATATTCTACACTACATAGATTATCATTTAAAGACCAAATTAAAAGTGCTACGTCCAGTCAGCAGTAAATAAAATCCAACGAAGGTTGAACAGTAAAAAAAAATGACTAAAAAATAAAGTCCATAGTCTCCTCTTTTAAGGGGATAAAAAAAATCAATTTTAGTATTTCAAGCGTCCTTATTGCAAGAGGTATTGATAACTAATAACTAATAACTGATATAGCGCTACGCATTAAGGTTAGGACATTTCTAAATGCTGAAAGCTAACAGTTTACTATTCCCTATTCCCTATTCCCTATTCCCTATTCCCTATTCCCTATTCCCTATTCCCTATTCCCTATTCCCTAGCGCGTAGCGCTATAACTGATAACTGAAATGAGGTAAGTATCGATGAAAATAATGGTTTACTCCCATGATACTTATGGTTTGGGAAACCTACGCAGAATGCTAACAATTTGCCGATATTTACTAGAGGAAATTTCTAAACTATCAATATTGCTTGTATGTAGTTCGCCAGTGGTGCATAATTTTCGGATGCCGAAAGGACTTGATTACATAAAGCTTCCATGTATTGCTAGAAATGAATTTGGCGAACTTGCAGTTAAATATTTGGAAATAGAAAAAGAAGAAATACTCAAACTGCGTTCTGAGTTAATTAAGGTAACGACAATAAATTTTAAACCAGATATTATTTTAGTAGATAAGAAACCTTATGGTTTGCAAGAAGAATTGAGAGATACTCTAGAGGAGATTAAAAATTCTGATTACTCTCCAAAAATGGTGCTATTACTCAGAGATATACTTGACTCTCCTGAGAAAATAATCACAGAATGGAAAACCAAGGGATATTATGAAGGAATTGAACTCTTTTATGATCAAGTTTGGGTAGTTGGTATGCAGGAAGTATTTGATATTACCAAAGAATATAAATTCCCTGATTCAATTGTAGAAAAAGTTAAACATTGTGGTTATATTCGTCGTATAGCAGAACGGAAAAATCGTGACGAAATACGACAGGAATTAAATCTTAATCCTGACCAAAAATTTGTGTTAGTAACTCCAGGGGGTGGTGCCGATGGTTATTATTTAATTGACAATTATATTTCAGGATTATCTCATTTACCAAAACAACATAAAATTACCAGTTTAATTATTTGTGGTCCAGAAATGCCACTGGAAAAGCAACAAGCACTCTCTGAAAAAGCAAAACATTATTCTAATCTGAAAATTATTGAGTTTACTGATGAATTAACAAGTTATATAAATGCTGCTGATGTTATTGTTTCTATGGCTGGATATAATACAGTTTGTGAAATTTTTTCTTTTGATAAACCAGCAGTTATAGTACCAAGAACTAAGCCGGTTAAAGAACAGTTTATTCGTGCTGAATCTCTGGATAAAGTAGGTTTACTTAAGGTAATTCATCCAGATTTTTTAACTCCAGAAAATTTGATGGCAGCAGTTGTAGAAAAACTAGATAATACTGCTAAAAATCCACCTAAATTATTTAAGTTAGACTTAGAGGCACTACCTCGAATTGTTGATTTGATTTACAAGTTATTGTATGGGGAAACATCTACTATCAGTTATCAGTTACCAGTTATCAGTTATCAGTTATCAGTTATCAGTTAACAGTTAAAAAAGCAATCAGAAATCAGCACTTCAGCAGTCAGCAGTAAATAAGAATTTAGAATTCAGAAATTTGGGATGAAAGCTTTAGTATTCTTGGAATTAAGGGTATTAACCCCGAAACAACTTAAATTTCCTGTAGATATGAACCCTTTGGTTTACACGCTCTGATACTAGCGGACATAATATAATTAGGGCTTGCTGATTAATTATAAAAGTATTGATCTATAAAAGTTTGAGTTTTTTTAGGTCTTTTAAAAAGTGCCTGGTTTTCAGTTGAAAATGCTCAAAAAGCTAGTGCCGCTACGCGGAATTCAAAGTTCAAAATTAAAAATTAAAAAGTATTGGTTAGTAAGGCTTTTAGGATTTTGTAACTGGTCAGTTATTTCTGCCATCCTGCACTACTATTTTGGGCTGACTATGGGAGAAAAATTACTCTTACAATTCTTATTCCTACCTCCTCTAAATTCCGATTTATCCTGTACGGGCGAATGGCTATTCACCCCTACGACTGCTGAATCTTACCCCTACTAAAAGACTTTTGAGCGCAAACCCTAATTATCCATTATCAATTAATAAACTGTTCCCTCCATCAAAAATTATGAAAAAGAAAGTTTGTTTAACTACTTTAGAATTTCCTCCCGATGTTGGTGGTGTAGGTGAGTCCGTCTACCGCATTTCTCAAATGTTATTAGAGTTGGATTATGAAGTTCATGTTGCTGTTTTTCATTTCAAGAAAAAAGGGAAAAGTCTCCAACGCGCTCATCGTAAAACAATAGAACAAGATGGCATTTTAGTACATCGTTTAAAGGCAGCAATTCGGACAACAGAACCTTATGCACCTAGTGTAATGATTATGGAATATCGCAGTGAAATATATTTTCAACTCCGACAGCTTCATCAACAGTTTAATTTTGATTTATTTCATTCCTTTTTTATTAAAGAAACTGGTTTTTTAACAACATTATTAGCTCTAGAAAATAACCTGCCTGTAATTAATAGTATTCGTGGTAGTGACCTCCACAAACATATTTTTGACCCCCAACAACACGCTCAATTATGTTGGATTTTAGAGAAGGCATCTTGGCTAACTTTTGTCAGTGAAGATTTATTCAAACGTGCTAAAGTATTGCTACCTAATTTAGAAGCAAAATCGTCAGTTTTTTGGAATTCTATTCAACCAGTAGATTTTGATAATTTTGCCACTCCAGAACTGGTAAAAAATTGCCGGGGAATGGTTATCGGTTCCGTAGGTAGGTTCCGAGATAAAAAAGGATTAGAATATGTATTAGATGCTTGCGCTCAACTTACCGCAGAAAATGTTGAATTAACATTATTATTAGTAGGTGATTTTGTAGCGCGGGAACAAGATTATTGGCAAGAAGAACTTAAGAATAGCGGAATTTCTGAACGCATCATTGTCACAGGAATGTTGAGTCGTGACGAGGCGATCGCCTATTTACCTTACATGGATGTTTTTATGATTCCTTCGTTGAATGATGGTTGTCCTAATGCTATGTTAGAAGCAATGTTAGCTGCTAGAGCTATAGTAGGATCGAATGTTGATGCTATTGGTGAAATTTTGACAGATGGTGTTGATGGTTTAGTTGTTAACCCAGGTTCAAGTGAGGAGTTAGTTGTAGCTTTGCGTAAGTTAGAGCGATCGCCCCAGTTACGACAGGAGTTAGGAAAAGCTGCCAGGAAAAAAGTTCTAGAACAGTTTGCTCCTGCTGTGGAAAAAGAAAACTGGGCAAAAGTTTATCAAAATATAGAATTCAGAATTTAGAATTCTAATATCATGTCCGCTGGTATTGGAGAGTGTAAACCAAAGGGTGAATATCTACAGGAAATTTAACAGGATTTACGCAGTACCACCATATATAGTAGGGGCGAACGGCCGTTCGCCCCTACAGATAGTGCCTGACCTGATATTTTGCGTAAGTCCTGTTTAAGTTTTTTTCTTCCTCTTAAGTATTCTTTTTCCCAATTAAGTGTTCCCAGTTAAGTGTTCCCTACCTTTGCATACAATACCGATGCTACCGGACATGATATAAATTCTGAACAGGACTTATACAGAACCACCATATCTAGTAGGGGCGATTTCCTGCTCATGGTGCGCAAACGCGAATTGCCCCCTACCTATAGTGTATTATCTAAGAATTTGCGTAAATCCTGATGATGTCTGGATAATGAGCGATAGGACTCCGTTCCGCTTACGCGACCAAAAAGTTTTTGTTTGTAGTAGAACTTTAGCCTCAAAAATATCCATACTTCCAGCTAAATCCCTACTACAAGCTATATTATTATTCAAGAGGACTTACGCAAATCGACCTTTGAAGCACCATCTGTAGGGGCGAATGGCATTCGCCCTCACTATATATAGAGTCTCTGCGTAAGTCCTGATTCAAGTTGTACAAACGCTGCGGACGACTGTTCAACTGGATATCTATATCAGTCAGTAAGTAAAATAACTAGAGGAGAAATAGTAGCAAAAGAATGCTATGCGGGAACGACGTCGAACTTGCCCTCCATGCGCACATAGATGATGCACTCCTCTCCCACTTCGCACGATACCTGATGCATCGACTCTCCGTTCGAGCCGAAATAACTGCCCGGTTCCATGATCTTAACGTCGGTCTCACCCGGTACTCGGTACTTAGGTCTACCCTGGATAACTACAGCACGGAATGTCAAGCCGTGACTACCTATATTTCCGGTAAATCCAGCAGGTAGCTTGACAAGAGTCCCATTTAACTCACCGTCCTGCGGCTTGCCCCAAAGAAAAGCTACCTTAGCTCCATTAGCAGAGGCTGGCATTTCGGGCTGATCGAGCCAAACAATGTTCGATGCGTCCAGCCAAACAAAGTTTGATTTATCGACGTTGACTGGCCTTTCTCCATTATCAAACGCCTCCTCAGGAGGAAGGACGAGATACGGTCCATCCTCAATCTCTATGTACGCCATGTTTTTGCTGCTGTTAGCAGAGGTAATATGCACTTCCCCGGCTGGTTGCGTCCAGAAAGAACCCGCCGGTAGCCACATCTTCTCGGCATTAGGATCGTCGTTGTGAATAGTGCCAGTAATAGCCACTCCACGGTAGGTGACGTTATGAATGTGAGGTGGTGACGAGAAGCCATCCACAAACTGAACGAGAAAGCCTGACGGCCCGGATCTGGTTCGATCGCCCCAAAGAGTTCCCGCCCTGGGGCTTTTGTCGCCACGGGCGGGGTTTAGCGGCCCCCACTCGACTTCAGACATCAAGACAACCTTGGAGGTTGAATTAGCTGCTGCTTTCGGAGGGATGCTTTGGGATGCAAGTTGCATACTACCCCAAATGCTTACGAAGAGTGTAAGTGCGAGTAATAAAAACCTTCTCATGTTCTTCATTATTTCCTATTCCCGATTAAAATAATTAGACTGCAAATTACCATTATCGGCACTACTGGCAGAAATCCTAAAGCAAAACTTTTGGGAATAATACCTACCTGAAAACCAATAAGTGTTATCTCACCAAAAATAATCGAAATTATACAACTTAAAGGTGAAATATTTTTGCCATACAAAGCGGCAATAACTGTGGGAAATAATATTGCTAAACCAGTAAAAGCTTGAGTAGCGATCGCTGCTATTGTTGCCGGAGGATTTGCTGCTAAAATCAAACCAATTATTGCTAGAATAACGATTAAAATTTTGCCAACAAAAGTTTGTTCTGTTAGGGAAGCTTGGGGGCGAATATATACAATATAAATATCCCTAGTAATCATGGAACTTAATGCTAAAAGTTGAGAATCAAGGGTTGACATTAAGGCTGCTAAAACTCCCACCATTACTAATGAAGCTATGGCAGTTGAGGTATATTCAGTTAACATCATGGGAAAAATTCTATCTGCTTCTTGTGCAGCTAAATCGGGAAAATTAATATGACCCCACATTCCAATTAAAACCGGACAAATAAACATTAGACCAATTAAAGGATATAAAGTAGCAGGAAGTTTGAGGTAATTACCACTTTTCGCAGTATAAAACCGCATAAACATTTGGGGGAACATTGGCACACTTAAACCCCAAAGCAACATATAACTAAACCATTTGTGGGGAGTGAAAAAATCATTCATTCCAGAACGATAAAAAAGCTCTGGTTTTAGTTGATAAACAGTTTGATTAGCTTCAGTAATGCCACCAATACTTTGAGCGATCGCCACTACTGAAACTATCATTACAACACACATTAATACCCCTTGCAAAACATCGGTTAAGGCTACACTTTTCATTCCACCCACAAACACATATAAAACAATGATGAAAGTCAAAAAAGCTGCTCCCCAAAAATAGGGAATTTGCCCGTTAGTTAAATTTTCGAGCATATAACCGCCACCAATTGGTTGTAGGGCTAAGTAGGGTATGGTAAAAATTACCATTACTGCTAAAAATAGTATTTTAAGTGATTGACTAGGGAGGCGATTTTCGATTAATTCTGAGGGGGTAATAAAACCTTTTTCTTTGCCCAAAAGCCAAACTTTATAACCAATTAAATAAAATGTAATTCCGACTGGGGCCGTACCAAATCCGAGCATTGTATAATAACTTATACCAACGCGATAACCAGCACCAGAAAGTCCGAGAAAAGCAAAGGCACTAAAGTTTGTGGCAATGAGGGTAAAAAATAGAACTATAGAGCTGATTTTTCTATCTGCTAGAAAGTAATCTTCTGGGGTGTTTTTTTGGCTACGATAACCAATAATTCCGATGATTAAAGTAGAGAGTAAATATACACCAATAAATAAGTAGGGAGTTAGGTTTTCGAGCATCATTAATTTTCCTCTTCAGTTTCAGATTTCCAGAAAGTTTGAGAAAAGATTAGAATAGCACAGGCGAAGATAATTTGCAAACCGATAAAATAGAAAACCCAGGGTGGGAGATGGAGAAATGAAAAGGAAATTGTTTGTTTCCATGACCAAAAGTCTAGGGAAAGTAGGAAAATTATGGTAAAGCAGAAACACCAGAAATAGGGAGATTTGAAAATGTTTAAGTTGTTCATATTTGAAGAAGGGAATAGGGAATAGGCAATAGGGAATAGGGAATGAGAAATACTAGGAATTACTAAATAATTATACGGCAGTTTTCAGATTTATAAACCACATCCTCATAACCAAAAATTTGTAGGGACGTTCCATGGAACGTCCCTACGGTGGTTTACCAAAATGAAAACCGCTGTAATATCCTTATATATTATAAGAGACCTTGATGCAAGGTCTCTACAAGTTTTTAATTTATTTGAAAATCGCTGAAAAAGGGAAATAACAGAAGTCAAAAATCATGGATAATCAGCATCTAAAACCATCTTTTAAATCATATTTATGATTTAATTAAACATGATTTAAAAAATTTGAATCCCTTCTGTACTAGAATCAACTAGAACTGTATAATCCGAAGCAGTTGCCTCTTGTTGTAACGTATTTTTACTCCTAAAATTATCAACTTCTTCTGTAAGTTTATTCATCTTAGTTTTGATATTATCCTCAGTTGGTTCTTCTTTCTTTTGGTTAAAAAAGTAATTAAAACATGATACTTCAGGATCGGTAATATCAATAATGTCATCTAATATTGAAAAACCCTCACTTTTAAGAAGAAATCGTAGAGTTGTTGGACTATACATATTAATATGGCCGTATGATAAAAAATGATTCGCTTTTGAATCTACTCCCGGACGATAATCAATGGGAACTTCTATGATAAAATTCTTAGAAACTCGTGCAATTTCTCTCAATAATATTCTTTCATATTCGACGTGTTCTAAAACATGAGAACAAATGGCAAGATCGAAACTTTTGTCTGGGTAGGGAATACGATATCCATCAAAAACTTTTACTTCTTTGAGAGTTTTTATGTCTCTAGATGAAACAACTTTAATGCCAGATTCTGAAATGTCAATTCCATACATATTTTCACAGAAATTTTGTTTGTCAAGGTGTTCTAAAATTGCACCTTCTCCACAACCAACTTCTATCAAGGATGAGGGAGAAATATTATTTGCTTTACACAAAGATTGTACATGATGTGCTTTTGGTTTACCCCCTAATAATCTCCATTCAGACATCCCACCACGATATGAATTTTTATACTTTGATAATACGTTAGAACTGACTGAGTGCATATTCATTATTTACTCCTAAATATTTGAGATTTTTGTGAAATATTTTGTTGTTTGATACTGTTGAAAGTATCTGTTGAAAATATGATTAGTAGCGTGTCTAGACTAAAATTGTGGGTGTTTGAGCAGGAATCCAGAAGACCTCTCCCCCCTGCCCCTCCCCCTCTCCTGCTCTTTAGAGGGGAGAAATTACTCCCCACAACTATCCCCCCTTTCAAAGGGGGGCAAGGGGGGATAGTTGTGGGGTTGGGGGGTTAGGTTTTTTCACCCACATTTTTAAGCTAGATATGCTATTAGATTAAGTCAATAAATTTGGGTGCATCTGATATTTGCCAAAATACTTTTTTCTGATTCCCTATTCCCTGTTCCCTATTCCCTAAAAGCAATAATTTTTTGGCTTTCTTCTTGCATTGAGATGCACCCATAAATTTTGCATTAAGTAATTAATAATTTATCAATAGCAAGCACATTTAGACCCCAAATATCAACAATAGCATAACCATATTTAATCAATTTCTTTAATGTTTTTTCCATAGTCCAAGGGGGAACTGGTTGATCGAATTCAAAAGCTATATGAGCAGGTCTTAATTTAGATTTGATAATATCATCAATAACAGCGTGTTCTGAACCTTCAATATCAAATTTGAGATAGCATAAGTTTTTAGCTTCAATATTTTGCTCATTTAAAATAGTCAAAATTCTTTTAACTGGCAACTCAAAAAAAGTATCACTTGGTTGAAGATTTAATGTAGAAAGAGAACCAGCGCCATGAGTAGATGGCTTATGAAATTTCAAGATTTCATCTTTATTAGAAAAACCTACGGGTAAAAATTTGAGGTTAGATGGTAGTTTTATCCTTTCAATATGTTTAACAGAATGAGGTGAAGGATCGAGCAAAGTAATATTAATATCTGGAAATTCTTGTGCAAAAGATGTTTCAAAAGTTATATTTGTACCTGCACCAGCACAAATAGAATATTTGACATCATATTTGTTGATTAATTCTGGTACAAATCTCCAATCAAATCCTTTATCGCCGAGGGATTTAATCGTGTATTTTTCTGGTAATGAATATAGATTTTTCTTAATCATATTCATATAACCATATCCAATTCTTAAACCGTAATTAAATCTATCTGAGGTAGATTTTATGTCTTCCGTATAGAATTCTAAATCCTGATAAAATGCTTCTTCAAAAAATGGAATATCTGCTACGTCAACCCTGGCTGAATAAATATAATCTGGTACTAACAGATTTTTAGTTAAATTCATTATTTTGCTCCTAATTTATTAGTTGGTTTTGATTGAATTTATAGTTAGATTTCGCCATATTTTTAATAATTTCTTTGATGAAATCTGATTCTGATTTAGTGATTTCTCCATTTATTTGCCACGAAGAACAACGCATTTTTGTGCTAGCAAACTTCTGCCTATTTGTTGCACCAAGAGATTAAAAGATTTACTAATGAAATACACTAATTCTAATGTGTCAGTAACATCATCTATTTCAACTACTTGTATTGCGTAAGCAGAAGTTAATGCTTTATCAATTCTCAGCAAAAAGTCACTGCCATAGTGTCGATAATGATCGTGTATTTTTGGATCGGGATATCCCCAGTCATTGGTGTGTAAATTATAAGCAGGGTTAGGAATATTAATATGAATAACTCCTCTAGGACTTAATACTCGCAAAAGCTCTTCAACTGCCACAGTATCGTCTGCAACGTGTTCTAAAACTTGGTTAGAAATTATCCAATCATAAGATTCGTTTGCTCTTTCAATACTCATCATATCGAGAGAATTATCGCCACCGTATACAGAAACTTCAAAACTGGCAAAAGCATTTCTATCAACGCCGTTATCATCACTAAATTGTAGAGCTTTAGATTTTTTCAGAATTTCTTTGGGGATTTTATCGTAAATCTTCCAAATGGCACGCTGTCGCTCTCCGGAACCACACTTCACACAATGGTGTGGAGTGCCAAAACGTGAAGTTCTTAATTTACTTTCAAATTCAGTTCCTCCACAGATAGGGCAAATTTTTTGGTTGCTACTTTTCATAATATTAATTAGTTAGTATAAGGATTGGGTTTAATATCAGGAATTTCAAAATCGCATTCTTTCAAAACATCTTGCAATTGTGGTGAAATTTTATTCTTAAATATCATAAAAATTAGCAAGGGATTAACTTGAGGTTCATGACTTTTGTACCACTCATCAATTGCTTTTTCAAAACCAGGTTTAGATTGCTGAAATTTATCTCCGTATTTAATAGAGCATGGCATTAATTTTCCTGCAAGTTCCATAGGTTTTGGTCTTGTTTCTTTGTTCGCCCATTTTTCGGGAAATTCTTGTTGAAAACAAAGACAATTCAAAATATAATGAACGTTGGGTGAATATCCATAAGCAACATGATTAAATCCTAAACAAGCTGCACATTGAACTAATTCTTTGAGTGTAAATTGATATTTATAATTACCAGATGATTCATATTGTTCTTTACCTATTTGATAAGAGCGATCGCCGTTGGGTTCGATTAAAATAATTCCTTTTTTGGCAACTCTTAACATCTCATAAATACACAAGTATGGTCTGGGTAAATGATGCAAAGATTCTTTAATAAAACAGTAATCAAAGGAATTATCTGCAAAGGATAAATTTTCGGCATCTTCTTTGGCAAAATCATCAATTAAGTTTCTTTTTTTGGCAACTTCTAGCATTTCTGTAGCAATATCAGTAGCGATAACTTTATTGCCAAATCTTTTAATAATTTGTGCTTCATGTCCGCCTTTACCATCACCTATTGTAACAACTTCACTAGGTGCGATATGTCGAAAGAATTTTTCCATTTTGTAAAGGGGGTAACTTCTTGACCAACCATGGGTATTTTCTACATCTAAATAGTTAGCAGTTTTATCCTGTGCAACCGCTTTTGCAAAAGATTCACGGTGGTTAGATTCTTGTTTATTTTTTAAATTTTCGTAATTGTTCATTTTCTCCAAAATTACTGAGTTTTGACAAGATTAAAAATCCTAAATATCAAGAGTAATTTTTACCAAAAATTGCTTGAAAATCAGGCTTATAAGACTTCCTAAGTTTATGGTAAAATTTGTCATTAAAATACTCAACTGGATTATCTTTCACACCGAAACGATGAAAAACATCGGCTAAGACATTAATAAACTTGGCTCTGTATTTTTCTGCTTGCTCAATATGCTTTTGTCTAATACATTGTGGATTCCGTGGATTCCGGACAAATTCTTCTACTGCTAAAGCAACTGCATCTGGAGTTGGTTTGCAAACAATTGAATTGTATTCGTCGTACCAAACGTCACGCCCTCCTTTTGATTCTGTCGAAACAACAGGCAACCCACATAAAAGATATTCACTTGAGGAAAAACAAGCTCCTTCTTCTGCGGATAAAATCAAACCACAATGAGCTTGATTAATTTTTTCACATACTTCTTCTGCTGATAATTGTTGATCATTCAAATATTTATAATAAGGAATTTCTGAAACAGCATTTCCATGATTAATTCCTGCTACAAGTGCTAATTCAGAGACCTTAGAAGCAAGAATATGTCTTTTAAATTTACTGCGACGCCCGACATAAATAGCGTTGTAAATTTTCTCAAGATTTAGAGGTCGCATTACTAAGTTTTCGTCTAGCCAGGCATTATGATTAATTACATCCCCATAAAAGCCTTTTTCTGCAAAATTTTGCATTTCTAGGGGGGAATTATACATGATAAAAAATTGCTTTTTATCTAAGTTCAGCAAGGAAAAAATTTTATCAGCTTCTTTAGCAAAGGAAGGGCTATGATACCAACCACAATAAACGAAAAAAAAGTCTGTTTCCCGAAAATTTTGGTGCCATTCAGACATCCATTTCCAATTGTGTTGGATATTTTCAATAATAAAAATTCGGCATTTTTTACTTTCGTAATACACCCTGAATGGAAAAGCCGGATTCGGCCAAGTATAGGATGGTTTAAAATCATATTTACTGATATTTTGAGTTTCTGAATTTACAACTTTCATAGAATTTTTTGCCTCCAATTTTTTTACCGAAAAATTTTGGTTTAAAGCCTCCCCTTGGATAGGGGATAATAAATAAAAATTTTCCTTTGACTCAATACTCTTCTTTTCAAGGAGAGGTAATTATTAATTATTCATTATTCATTATTAATTGTTGAAAGCAGATTCCAGGTATGTGAGGTACAAATATTAACGTTTGAATTTTTGTAGTGCGGGCATCTTGCCCGCTATTTCTATACCTGAATGAGATGAAATTCGCTATAATTTCAAACAAAAAGAGATTTAACAAATTTAATGTTTTCGTTTTTCCTCATTTTGTTATAAAAGTTCTTTTGGAAATAGCTTGATGCCTCGACATCAATGACTCCAAACTGCTTAAAAACATCAGCTACCACCTGAATAAACTTTTCTCTGTACTCTTTTGCCTGCTCTATATGTTGCTGACGAATGCGCTGTGCATCAGGAGGATTTTTGACAAATTTTTCGACTGCAGATGCAACTGCTTCCGGTGTTGCCTCGCAAATAATGGAGTTATGTTCGTTATACCAAACGTCGCGTCCTCCCAGGGAAGATGTGGATACGACAGGTATGCCACACAATAGGTATTCACTGGAAGTTTGACACGCTCCCTCTTCTGCTGATAACACCAAACCACAATGAGATTGATTAATTTTTTCCCACATTTCTGTAGGCGACAGTTGTTGCTCATTGAGAAATTTGTATGGGGGTGTATCGGCAAAAGCTTTGCCATGATTAGATTTTGTCACCAGTGCTAACGGATAAACTCGATCTGCCAGTTGAGGACGTTTAGATTTTTTGTTAAAGTCTACATAAATGCCATCGTATATTTTCTCTTTGTCAAGATGCTGCGCGATCGCTTTCTCATCTAACCAAGCGTTTTGGTTAATAACATCCCCTTGAAAACCTTTCTTGGCAAAGTTTTCCATTTCCTGGGGGGAATTATACATGAAGAAAAATTGTTTCTTATCTAATTTGAGTACGGAAAAAATTGCCTCTGCTTCATCAGCAAAAGTCGGACTTTGATACCACCCTGTCATTACGAAGAAGAAATCTGTTTTCCGAAAACGTTCGTGACATTCTGCCATCCATTTCCAGTTGTGCTGGATGTTTTCGATGATGAAAATTCTACACTTGGCGCCATCATAATATAAGCGGAATGGGAATGTTGGGTTTGGCCAAGTATAGGATGGTTTGAAGTCTTCTTTGGTTAATTTTTTAGGTGCTAACAAACTAACTGCTTTCTTCAAACCTTTGGATGCTTTGGTTTTGGGTTTGGTTGCTCCCAGTTTCCCTGACGCATATTGGAAAAATAATTTCTCGATGTCGTATACGAAGCAGTCTGCTCCATATCTCGTCCACAGTTGTTTGAGTGCTTCACGTTTTTTGTGGAGGAGTGCATCGTCTTTTTGTATTTCTGCCAAGCGATCGGGTAGCGCTTTGATATCTTCTAATTTTTCGGAACAAGTTACTGTTGCTTCATCCCAGAGTGAGCGATCGCCTGGAGGTAAATAGGTGTCAGCTATCACAACTGGTATTGCTCCCAAACCAATAGCTTCCCAGAGACGAATCGAGTTTGGACCAGATCCCGATGGACACAGAGCGAATACGCTTTCCTGCATCACTTGTTTGAATTCTTCTGACGCGGAGTTGTCTACAAGATTATCATCATTTTTCACCTTTTTGAGAATTTGGCGATCGTAGACAATTTTGTTGTAATGCCATTGATTTCTGGCAATTATTAACCCTCGGTTATCATCTGATAGGGAATCAATAATTTTAGTTCTTGAATCTGTTAAATAAGATTTGCTCGGGCGAGTTCCTACAAATGAATACAAATATTTTTTATCTGTTTTTTTTGCTTCTATATCAATTGCTTGTACGGGATAAAGTGGGAAAGAATGCAATGAAATGTGTGGATAAGAAGGGAGAACATTTTGGTCTTTTTTTGTATGAGACCAAAAAATATCAGTAATACCTACTGCGTCAAAAATACCTTCAAATTCTAACATTCGGATATGTTGACAAACTGTGATAACTTTTTTGTATTTTTTCAGTTCATCTTGAAAGCTGTTCAACTTTTCTATTAAAGCATTAGCTTCGGTTTTATCTTGACTATGAAGCCGTTTGTCGAGCAGTGTTGCCCAAGGGAATCCAAAGTAAATAACATTTTGCTCAAAGTTATCTTTAGTTAAAAATTTATTTGCCATTTGATAGGCATATTTTTCTGTAATTGCCGGGTACTGCCAATCAGAGTCAAATCCTAAAACGTTGTGGATTATTTTCTTTTCACTAGATTTTTCTTTGTCGTTAGTATCTGATTCTTTGCTTTCTTCTTTCTGACTTTTTTTATTTAAAGAATCCCATGTTTTATTGACTTGTAATCCAGCTAAATTAGAGGAATTTAATGTCCATAAATCTATTTGTATTTTAGATGGTTCATTAATAATGATACTTGGGTAAACCCATGCAGTACCCCCTAAAATGCTTGTATCACCATATTTATCGTAATATCTTAACTGGCTTTCTTGAACGTGAACTGTTTTAATATGATGACAAGGGTTATAAACTGGAGCGCCATGAATAGCAAATAAGTAAGCAATTTTATTATCGCAACGAGGGACTCCTAAAGAAACTCTCAGAGAGTTTTTAAAGGATGTTGTAAATTTAAAATTTCCAGAAACAGCCCAAACATCTTGTGACCAATGCGGAGTTTTATGTAAGGTTTGATTTTCCGCTTCTTTTTCATAACGACTTAATGCTACAAACCCTTGTGGATCGGCAGCAAATATTTCTCGGATGCGGGCAATAGATTCATCAAAATAGATGTCAGTATTGGCAAGAATTGAAATTTGATTCTGACACTTTTGCTCAGTTAATTCTACCCAGTCAAGATAGGTAGGTCTGGCAGATACTTTGACAATTTCAATCTTAGAACTTTCGACTTCTGGAATATGATCGTCATCTATTACTAAGATAATTTTTGCAATTTCATCACACTGTGTATTTTTCTTCAGACAATAAATTAATTCCTCCTGCCTTTTAGAATGTTTGGCTTTGTAATAAGGAGTAAATAAGATTATTTCTGGTTCTTGAGTAACTACTTTCTGGAAACTAGAGATTTCCGCTTGGGAATCTGCAATCTCCTCTTTTTTGACATCTAATTCGGGAGATAAGTTAACATTTTTTGCCCAGTTTTGTAACTGCCCCAACGCCTCTCCTAAACGGAACAAAACTTGGTTTGACTTACCAGATAAAAGCACCGCCCGACGATAAAATTCTACTGCTTCTGACCATTTTTCTAATTTACCAAAAGCTTCTGCTAACGCTAAACAACAGTCGCCTCCATCGGGGTTAATTTCTAGACTGCGACGATAAAATTCTACTGCTTGCAACCACTGCTGTTGCTCAGACTTGGCGACTCCCAAATAATAATACGCTGCTGCTGAATGGGAAGTATCGAAGGAGTCAGTTGTAGCGATCGCTTCTTGGAGATACTTCTCTGCTTCTAACCATTGCTTCAACTTAACTAAGACTGCTCCCAAACCAAGATAAAACTCAGACGCATCTGTTTTGAGTTTTACTGCTTCGCGCAAATAACCAACTGCTTCCTCAAACTCACCCTGTTGATGCAAAAGCGCTCCCAACTTGTAGAGATACCATGGTGCTTGAGAATTGATAGCTACTGCTTGACGATAAGCAGCGATCGCTTCTTTCCATTGTTCTAAATTAACTAAAACATCGCCTAATTTATAATAACCCCAAGCAAAATCAGGATTCAATTTAGTAGCTCGATCATAAACTTTAGCTGCTTTATCCCATTGTTCTAAACTAACAAAAACATCCCCTAAATTATTATAAGACCAAGAAAAATCTGGCTTGAATTCTATGGATTTATTATAAGCAGCAACGGCAGCTTCTAACTCTTCTTTTTCTTGCAATAAATTACCTAATTTATGATGTACATCCCATAATTGAGGTTTAATTTCAACAGCTTTTCTATAGACCTTAATTGCTTCTTCTTTCTGGTCAGTTTCTACTAGAACATCACCCAAATATTGATAAGCATCGGCAAAATTTGGATCTAGTGCAATTGCTTTACGGTAAGCATTTATTGCTTGAGAAAATTGTCTTACTTTTACTAATATTTCTGCTAATTTAAAATAAGACAGATAAGAGTTTTGGTTTAATTCTATGGCATGACGATAAGCTAAAATTGCCTCCGAAAATTTTTCTTGTTTAATTAATATCTCCCCTAAATTATGATGAGCTTGCCATAGATTGGGTTGAATTTTAATTAGTTTTTGACAAAGACTTGCTGCTGCTTCTAGCTGGTTTTGATTGACTAAAATATTAGCTAAAGAATAGTAAGCTTCAGTAAAGTATGGATTGATTTCAATAGCTGTATTGTAACAAGTAATAGCTTCTTCTAGTTTTCCTTGTTTTGCGGAAATTTGCCCTAAGCGATAGTGGGTTTTAGCATACTTAGACTCTTGCATATTTTGAGTGGTTGTATCGGTTTTTGTGTCTGTTAGCATAGGAAATTTATTTATTTATGATATTTTTTAGTCATCAAATTGTTAGAATGTAACGCTTTAATACCAATTTAAAAAAAAGAATGCTATGCTTGGATGAAACTTAAATTCTTAAGTAATTAACATGACTAAATAACATTTTTGATAACTATTAGCTATTTAGTATTAGTTATTATTGTGTTTATCTTTGCCCCACTCCCTTGCTCAAGAAAGGGTAGCAAACATTCATCAAATTGGTATGAATTAGCAGTTCTTCTAGACTTTTCAATACTTTTTACTTCTATCAGGAAAAAGAGGACTAAATACACAACGTAGAGCCGCGCGGTGAGGCGATGAATCGTCAAATTTCTCTCCTGTTGCTCTATACGTCAGAGTCATTACATTTTGTGAAGCACCCGCGCCGTGAGGCGATGAATCTGAAAATTTTTCTCCTGCTGCTCTATACGTCAGAGTCGATACATTTTGTGAAGCACCCGCGCCGTGAGGCGATGAATCTGAAAATTTTTCTCCTGCTGCTCTATACGTCAGAGTCGATACATTTTGTGAAGCACCCGCACCGTGAGGCGATGAATCTGAAAATTTTTCTTCTGTTGCTCTATACGTCAGAGTCGATACATTTTGTGAAGCACCCGCACCGTGAGGCGATGAATCTGAAAATTTTTCTTCTGTTGCTCTATACGTCAGAGCCGATACATTTTGTGAAGCACCCGCGCCGTGAGGCGATGAATCTGAAAATTTTTCGACTGTTGCTCTATACGTCAGAGTCAAAACATTTTGTGAAGCACCCGCGCCGTGAGGCGATGAATCTGAAAATTTTTCGACTGTTGCTCTATACGCCAGAGTCGATACATTTTGTGAAGCACCCGACGTGAGGCGATGAATCTGAAAATTTTTCGACTGTTACTCTATACGCCAGAGTCGATACATTTTGTGAAGCACCCGCACCGTGAGGCGATGAATCTGAAAATTTTTCGACTGCTGCTCTATACGTCAGAGTCAATACATTTTGTGAAGCACCCAGCCGTGAGGCGATGAATCGTCAAATTTCTCTCCTGCTGCTCTATACGCCAGAGTCGATACATTTTGTGAAGCACCCGCGCTGTGAGGCGATGAATCTGAAAATTTTTCTTCTATTAATCTATACGCCAGAGTCGATACATTTTGTGAAGCACCCGCGCTGTGAGGCGATGAATCTGAAAATTTTTCTTCTGTTGCTCTATACGTCAGAGTCGATACATTTTGTGAAGCACCCCGCCGTGAGGCGATGAATCTGAAAATTTTTCTCCTGCTGCTCTATACGTCAGAGTCAAAACATTTTCTGAAGCACCCGCGCCGTGAGGAGATGAATCGTCAAATTTTTCTTCTATTAATCTATACGTCAGAGTCGATACATTTTCTGAAGCACCCGCGCCGTGAGGGGATGAATCTGAAAATTTTTCTTCTGTTGCTCTATACGTCAGAGTCAAAACATTTTCTGAAGCACCCGCGCCGTGAGGGGATGAATCTGAAAATTTTTCTTCTGCTGCTCTATACGCCAGAGTCGATACATTTTATGAAGCACCCGTGTCGTGAGGCGATGAATCGTCAAATTTTTCTTCTGTTGCTCTATACGTCAGAGCCGATACATTTTGTGAAGCACCCCGCCGTGAGGCGATGAATCTGAAAATTTTTCTTCTGCTGCTCTATACGCCAGAGTCGATACATTTTGTGAAGCACCCACCGTGAGGCGATGAATCTGAAAATTTTTCTTCTGTTGCTCTATACGTCAGAGTCAAAACATTTTGTGAAGCACCCCGCCGTGAGGCGATGAATCTGAAAATTTTTCTCCTGCTGCTCTATACGTCAGAGCCGATACATTTTGTGAAGCACCCCGCGCCGTGAGGCGATGAATCTGAAAATTTTTCTCCTGCTGCTCTATACGTCAGAGCCGATACATTTTTTGAAGCACCCCGCGCCGTGAGGAGATGAATCGTCAAATTTTTCTTCTATTGCGTATAGAGCAATAGTCAGTACATTTTGTGAAGCACCCGCCGTGAGGGGATGAATCTGAAAATTTTTCTTCTGCTGCTCTATACGTCAGAGCCGATACATTTTTTGAAGCACCCCGCGCCGTGAGGAGATGAATCGTCAAATTTTTCTTCTATTGCGTATAGAGCAATAGTCAGTACATTTTGTGAAGCACCCGCCGTGAGGGGATGAATCTGAAAATTTTTCTTCTGCTGCTCTATACGCCAGAGTCGATACATTTTCTTAAGCACCCGCACCGTGAGGGGATGAATCTGAAAATTTTTCTTCTGCTGCTCTATACGCCAGAGTCGATACATTTTCTTAAGCACCCACAGTGAGGAGATGAATCGTCAAATTTTTCTTCTATTGCTCTATACGTCAGAGCCGATACATTTTCTGAAGCACCCGCCGTGAGGCGATGAATCTGAAAATTTTTCTTCTGCTGCTCTATACGCCAGAGTCGATACATTTTCTGAAGCACCCACAGTGAGGAGATGAATCGTCAAATTTTTCTTCTATTGCTCTATACGCCAGAGTCGGTACATTTTCTGAAGCACCCGCCCGCCGTGAGGCGATGAATCGTCAAATTTTTCTTCTGTTGCTCTATACGCCAGAGTCAAAACATTTTATTAAGCCCCCGTGTCGTGAGGAGATGAATCGTCAAATTTTTCTTCTGTTGCTCTATACGCCAGAGTCGATACATTTTATGAAGCACCCACAGTGAGGAGATGAATCTGAAAGTTTTTCTTCTGTTGCTCTATACGTCAGAGTCGATACATTTTCTGAAGCACCCAGCCGTGACCATTTAAGTTGTGTCAGTCTACTACTACAATTTTGGGCATTGCATAATTGTGGGACAAAATCATCCCTTGAGGCTCAAGCATAATCCCCACGTCTCCGCGTCTCCGCGTCAGCCTCAATCATCCCAGTATTCAGCAACGCCCAATTTTGCTATTCCCTATTCCCTGCTATAAGAGCTTGACGATAAATTTTCACAGCTTCTTCTATTTCCCCAATTTCCTGTAGTGCATCTCCTAATTGCTGATGAACTTCCCAAATATCGGGTTTTAATCCTATTAATGTTTGACTATCTAAATCTAACTTTAATACAGATAGAGCTTGCCGATAATAATGAATAGCTTCATGCCAGTTTTTCTGCACTGCTAATATTTTTCCTATCTCATAATTAGCACCAGCTAAGTTAGGATTTATTTTCAGTGCTTGATGATAATAATTCATGGCATTGTCTATTTGATTTTGCTCTTGAAAAGCTTTCCCCATTATTTGATAAGCTTCTGGAGCTGGTTGAATTTTAATTACTCTTTCACAGGAGGCGATCGCTTCTTTAAACAATCCTTCTAAATAATAAGTGTTGGCTTTTTTTAATATCTGTTTAATTTGTTCTGTTTGAGTAGACTTTTTCTCATTTTGTACTGCCCTATCTAACTGCCGTGGTTGATGATTTTCCAAGTTTATTTCTGCTGCACTTGGTTGATTACCATTCTGATGTTGAATTTCTAATTTGGTTAATATACGAGAATTCATCTCAACCTTTAAATTATCCTGATCTTGATTTTTATCTGCCAATATTTCCTTGGCTTTTTGATGATAACTAATTGCTTCATCTAATCTGCCAAGATGTTTTAAAGCTACACTAAGATTATAGTAAACCGTAGGAAAATTAGGATTTAATTTTATAGAGTTTTGATAACAGGATACTGCTTTAGTAATTTCCCCTTGCCTATACAATTTATTTCCTAAATTAAAATGATCGTTAGCTGTTACTTTTTTCGGTTCTAGAGAGTAAGCTTGATACCAATAATCTATTGCTGATTTTGGTTTACCCAATTCCGTCCAAAGTTTAGCTAAATTGCGATAATTATCAGCCACATCTGGTTCAATTTTTGCTGCTTTTTGATAACAAGCAACTGCTGACTGCCAAGATTTATATCCAGCATACAAATTGCCTAATTTTTTATAAATAGAGGCATTATTTGGCTCAATTTCAAGAGCTGTTTGATAGTTTCTCTCTGCTTCTTTTATTTGCCCAATTTTTTCCTGAGAATTTCCGAGAATTATGTAAGCTGGTACTGCATCTATTTTGATAGAAATAGCTTGTTGACATTGGGAAATTGCTTGTTCATACAATCCCTGTTCATAATATTTTTGAGCTTCCTGAATATAAATCTCTGGAATATTTACCGTACCATTAGGTGGTAAAGCAGGTGTGGAATTTATAGGTATTGTTTGATTAATTTGAGAAATTTCATCTGATTTTAAACCAGAGTGAATAATCTGATGATTGTTAGTTTGTGTTGGAGTATTAATAACTGTTTTTTCTCCCTCTAAATCCCAATAAATATTACTTAAATCTGGTTCAATGATTAGAGGTTTGTTGGAATGTACAGGTTTGATAATTCCTGTAGAGTTTGCACTTGCTTGAGGCTGACTATTTTCTAACAGAGATAAAGATGATTCTAGATAATTATCCGATAAGTCATTTTTTAAATTAAATGTTGATGTAACTGTATTTACTAAGTCACCAACAACTCTTTCAAAATTTTGGAGTTTCTGAATAATATGAATTGTATTTTCAGCCCTAACCTTTTGAATTATTCCTTGACTATTTTGATGATTTTCTGCTGTTAGTAAGTTGAGAGAATTTGTTGGATTTTGCCAATGATTAGGAAATACTGGTGTGGTAGGTTTCTTGGTTCCCTGTAGCTTTAATGCTTCCCCTAAATTTTCATAAGCTCCTGATAAATTAGGATTTAATTCGATCGCCCGACAATAACAGGATATTGCTTTATCAATTACGTTTTGTCTGAGCAGAGTATTTCCTAATATTAAATGTTCTTCTGCTGTAGCTTTTTCTGGTTCTAAAGTATAGGCTCGATACCAACAATTATAAGCTTCTGTTTGCTTGCCGATTTGCGTCCAAGCTGTAGCTAACTTGCGGTAAGCATCGGCATAATTTTGCTTCAGAGCAAGGGATTTTTGATAGCATTGAACTGCTTCTGTCCATTGTCCCTGTTCAGCATATAAACTGCCAATATTCAGATAAATTTCTGGGTCATTTGGTTGTACAGATAGACCTTTTTTATATGACTGCCAAGCTGCCTCTATTTGCCCTTGAGATTGCAACATTTTGCCCAGGGTTTTGTAGGTAGTTGTGGCATCATTGGGAATTGCTATTTTGGTTGCTTCATTTGATGATTCTGAATTTGATTTTGTGATTTTCTTCGGTTGATTGATTTTTGTTTTACCAGGTTCTAAAGAGTAAGCTTGTTTACGACATTCTGCCGCTTCAGTATGGTTGCCTATTTTTTCATAAGCTCTGGCTAAGTTTCGGTAAGCTGCTGCTAAGTCTGGTTTAATTTCTATGGCTTTTTGATAATAGCTGATCGCTTCTTGCCACTGTTCTTTTTGAACGGATAATGTACCTAAATTCACATAAGCTTCGGCAAAATTTGGCTGATATTCTATTGCTTTGAATTACGTCGATGCCCTAAAAATGGCTAGAACCGTTGGTAATTCAAGATTTATGCCTTTTTGACGTAAAAGCCTTTACCTGTCTATATTTGAGCCTATTTTTTTGGTTGATTTTGTTTAAGTCCCGATAGTTATTATATGGTTGGGGAGATGGGGAGATGGGGAGATGGGGAGATGGGGACCTACCCATAATATCAAATCCGGTAGTATCGGTAGAATTCCAGACTCTCCGGGGTTTGGTCTCCAAACCCTCGACAAACTAGGAGTTTTCACTCTTTTATGATGGTAGAATTATATCACTTCCGTTGCGAGCGCGGATTTGATATAATCCCTCTCAGGAGAAGAATTTGGGGAATATAGGAAGATATCTATTAAAGTAATTCAGGACTTACGCAAAATATCAAATTATAGGCTATATGTAGGGGCGAACGGTCCGCCCCTACTAGATACGGTGGTTATGCGTAAGTCCTGTAATTATAGAATTATCAACATATATCTTAATATAGTTAGGACTTACGCCAAGGCACTACATATAGGTTATTGGTGCGTTACGCTGGCGCTAACACACCCTACCCATAGCTGATATAGAATCCGGGTAATTAGTTATCGTATTACTGAGGAGTAATGAGTAATGAGTAATGAGTAATGAGTAAGGAGTAAGGAGTAAGGAGTAAGGAGTAATATCAAATCCAGTTGAATACAAGAGTGTATTGTTGGGGGAGATGGTCCGATTGTCCGATTTAATAATGAACATATACTATATAACCGGATTCTATATGAGGAGTTAGGAGTTAGGAGTTATATCATGTTCGGGTAATCAGTTATAAATAAAATTTTAGGTCTGAGAGTAGGGAAAAGATATTATACTTCTACTTTTCTCCTGACTCCTTTCTCCAGAAATTCTGACTCCTGACTCCTGACTCCTGACTCCTTGATAATTATTTATAAGTATTCAACCGAACATGATATTAGGAGTAAGAAAGGAAATGAAAATGCATAAATTTTTAAATTCGTGCTTCTAGCAAACACATATTTTAGTTGAGGATGTTTGAATGCGATTACTGTATAACCGGATTTGATATCACCCCATCTCTCCTATTGAAATGTTTGCATAATTTCCTCAATATTGCGAGATAAAACTCTTTGATTATATTTCCGTAACTTCTCATCTGATGAAAAAAAAGGTTTACCAATTAAAGTTTCTTCTTGAATATAAGTGACAAATGGACGACGCAAAGCCTCATATTTGCTAAAAGCTGCTTCTATAGCTCTCACATCATCCCACTGATTTTGATTGCTAATCTCAGCTACCAAAGTAGCGATCGCTGCTGCATCTTCTAGTCCTTGATTAGCTCCTTGACCAATAAATGGTGGCATCCCGTGGGCAGCATCTCCTGCCAATACAACCCGTTCCATATTCCATTTTGGCTGTTCTGGAGCAGAAACGGTAGCATGATGAGTATAATACGGACGTTGTATCATCTTATCTGGGGAAGATAAAGCTACCAACTGCTGAACCATCTCTGGAAAGTCGGCTTTTTTTAACTCTTCTACGGCAATATTAATTAACTCTTCTCCCGATTTTTCTAGCAATGACTCCAATGGAAAAGCTGCATGGAGGAGATATCCAAACTGAGAAGGTTGAGGAGAAAATAATATGATTCTGGGAACGTCACTTTCGTGATTTGTTATAGTTACGACTCTAGGAGAACCATGAAAAAATCTCTCCTTAATTTCTTGTGCAAGTGCTTCTGGGATCTGATATGTTCCACTACTGCCGATCGCGCCAACACCACAATATTCTGGCTGACTGTATCTACTATATGCAGTATTTTTATAGATTATTTGACGGACACTAGAGTTGATTCCATCTGCTGCAATTAATAGTTTGGCACGGATAGATGTAATTTCTGATTCAGGAAATTGGGAGGAATTTACAGTGTTGCTTTGATTCTTTTCTTGTTGCTCGTCCCAGTGAGCATAGGGATTAGTTCCTACCTCCTGATTAGAAACGAAATCTGCTCGAACACATTGAAATTCTGGCTCGGTAACTACATTAATACAACGATGATTAGCTTTGACGCGCTCAACTGGTAATAGTGTTCTCAGTTGAGTTTGTAAATCGTACCAAGATATTGAGATTCTTCCTTCCCCATACTGCTGAAACCATTCATCGTATCCCATGGAATAAGAACGAATTTGTTGCCCCTTCACATTTACATGATGCCATTCTGGGGAAGGTTGTTTTTTTTCTACTTCATTTTTCTGACCTGTTTGTAATGAGTTGTTTGGTTGGCCAATAGTAGCTTTGATATTATTATAAGCTTGGGGAGCGATATATTTAAGTGCTTTCAAGCCATTTGGTAAAAGACCGAGACCCTGACCAACTTTACGAAAGGCACGAGTTTGGTCAAGGACGATAATATTTTCGATTCCACGTTGACGTAGACCTAGAGCAGTTGCTAATCCCACTGGACCCGCACCGACGATCGCTACATCATAGTCAATTCTTGGATTGGAGTTTTCTGGTTTCATAAATTGATACGGATAATTACTAAAATATTGTACAACAGTTATCAGAGTTCTTATGACAATAATGTTTGCATAATTTGATCTATATTGCGAGCGTAGACTTGTTGAGCATACTCCTGTCCATACTGCTCTGAAGACAGAGGTAGTCTTGTCAAAGTTGCGTATTGAATTCGCTCCATAAGTGGGCGACGCAAACCCTCATATTTACTGAAAGCTGTTTCTATCGCCACCAGATCGTCCCACTTATTTTGTTTGTCGATCTCAGTTACTAAAGTTGTTATCACAGCAGCATCTTCCAGACCTTGATTAGCGCCTTGACCCATAAATGGTGGCATTCCATGAGCTGCATCTCCCGCTAATACAACCCGCCCCATATTCCATTTTGGCTGGTTGGGAGCAGGAATATTGACGGGGTGAATATAATACGGACGTTGTATGATCTTTTCTGGAGAAGATAAAGCTACCAATTGCTGAATCATCTCTGGAAAGTTAGCTTTTTTTAACTCCAAGATAGCCAGATCGATTAACTCTTTTCCTGACTTTCCTGCCAATAATTCTAAAGTCAAAGGTGTGTGGATTAAATATCCACATTGACCGGACTGACGGGAAAATAAGATTATTCTGGGGGTTTGGTTTTCTGTAGAATTTTCCGCTATTTGCTGATTGAGAATAGTTACTATTCGCGAACCTTGAATAAACAAATCCTGGATTTTTTGTGAGAGTGCTTCTGGTATTTCATATACTCCTCCACTGCCAATAGCTACAACACCAGAATATTCTGGTTTGCTATATTCACTATATGGAGTCTCTTTGTAGATTACTTGACGTACAGTAGAATTAATTCCATCTGCTGCAATTAATAGTTTAGTCCGAATAGATGTGATTTCTGATTCAGGGAATTGGGAGGAATTTACACTACTGCTTTTATTCTTTTCTTGTTGATCATCCCAGTGAGCATAGGGATTAGTTTCTACTTCCTGATTAGAAATAAAATCCGCGCGGACGCATTTCAATTCTGGTTCGGCAACTACATTTATACAACGATGATTAGCTTTAACAACTTCTTCTGGTAAAAGTGTCCTCAATTGAGTTTGTAAATCGTACCAAGATATTGATACTCTACCTTCTCCATACTTATGAAACCATTCATCGTATTCTAGAGAAAATGAACGGATTTCCTCTCCGTTGACATTTCTGGTCACCCATCGTGGAGCAGACTGATTTTTTTGTGCCTTTGTTTCCTGGTTTGGTTGTGTTGGGTTATTGAGCTTATTACCAGTTTCTTTAATATTTTCATAAGCTTGGGTATGGGTGTATTTAATTGCTTTCAAACCATTGGGTAAAAGATCGAGACCCTGACCTACTTTACGAAAGGCCCGAGTTTGGTCGAGGACAATAATATTTTCTATCCCACGTTGATATAAACCGAGGGCAGTTGCTAATCCCACTGGACCTGCACCTACTATTGCTACATCATAGTCAATTTTTGGATTGGAGTTTTCTGGCATTATAAACTAATATTGATAATTGTACAACAGTTGTAAGATTCTTGATTATAACAAGGTTTGCATAATTTCTGCAATATTACGACCATAGATTTCTTCAGCAAACTGCTCATGCCATTCTGAATAAAAGGATCGTATTCTCATACTTCCCTCTTGAGCAATCTCTACAATAGGGCGACGCAAAGATTCATATTTATCGAAAGCTGTTTCTATACCTGCTGTATCATCCCATTGATTTTGCTGATTAATCTTAGCCACCAAAGTAGCGATCGCTGCAGCATCTTCCATCCCTTGATTAGCACCTTGACCAGCAACTGGTGGCATTCCATGAGCTGCATCTCCTACTAATACAACTCGCCCTATGCTCCACTTTGCCCGATCTGGAGCAGGAATATTGACGGGGTGAATATAAAAGGGGCGGTTTGCTAGATTTTCTGGAGGTGATAAAGCTACCAACCGCTGAATTATTTCTGGAAAGTTAGCTTTTTTCAATTCCAAGACTAAACTATCAATCAAATCTTTTCCTACTTTCCCTGCCAATGATTCAAATGGCATAATTGCATCAATTAGATATTCAAACTCACCAGGTTCATAAGACCAGATCAGCATTTTCATAGTAGGTTCTTGGTTAATTGTGGAAGTTTCCGAGGTTGGGTAATTATAAATTGCTGCTGTTTTAGCATCATCAAAAAACTGCTCCTTGATTTGCTGTGACAGTGCTTCTGGAACCTGATAAATTCCTTCAGTCTGAACGCCTGAAAAACCTGAATATTTAGGTTTGCTGTATGCAGAGTATGGAGTATCTTTGTAAATTGACTGACGTACTGTAGAATTAATCCCATCTGCTCCAATCAATAGTTTAGCACGAATAGATGTGATTTCTGATTCAGGAAATTGGGATGAACTTTCTGTGTTAGTTCGAGCCTTTTTTTGTTGATCTTCCCAGTAGGAATAGGGGTTAGGTTTTGCTCCCAGATTAGAAACAAAATCTGCCCGAACACATTGAAATTCTGGTTCGGCAACTACGCTAATAAAACGATGATTAGGTTTGACAAGATTTTCTGGTAATAGTCTTCTCAGTTGAGTCTGTAACTCATACCAAGGTATCAATCCTAGATGCTCCCCATACTTGCCAAATATTTCACCGAGTCCCTTTGAAGGTGAAGGTATTTTTTCCCCATTTACATTTCTCATCGTCCATTTTTGCTTTGACGGATCTTCTTTTAGTGGGTTCTTGGATTTTTTAAATTCTTCTGTAAGATTTTTGTGAGCTTGGGTATGAATATATCTAAGTGCTTTCATACCATTTGGTAAAAGACCAATAGTCTGACCTACCTGGCGAAAGGCGCGAGTTTGGTCAAGGACGATAATATTTTTGATTCCACGCTGTCGTAAACCGAGGGCAGTTGCTAATCCTACAGGACCAGCACCGACGATCGCTACATCATAGTCAATTTTGGGAGTGGAGTTTTCTGGTTTCATAGTGATTTTGATAATGACTAAAAATACTATACAATATAGATTTACATAAATTATAAACCTTTGATTAAACTCTTCTAATACCATTTCTCATGCATTCTTGCTACATCTCCTTGAGCAGTAGGGACGTTGCATAAGGGCGTCCGTACAGAGTAGGGTTCAAAAATATCTTATATCTTCATTTCATGGCAACAAATTCTTAAAAACATTGCTTATTAGTTAATAACTGAAGTTTTGAGTAAGTATAGCATTAATGCATGGTGGTATTATTCCTGATTGCTATATATAGCAATCCTATTTAGGTTGTAATATTTTGGTGGCAGTTAGGAGTAAGGAGCCAGAATTTACTCATGTTTTCAGGTTAAATTAACTATTATAAAACTTGTTACGACCAATTTAGGATTGCTATATAGAATCCGGTTATATAGTATATGTTGATAATTCTATAATTACTTCTGACATTAATACCCAAGTAGTTTGTAAATTACTATTAGTAACTTTCGAGAAGATGCCTAAAATAATTGCTTCTTTTCTATGAACTGTTAAAATTAGCGCAGGTCTAACTTTTGTAGAAGTTAAATCGCTAAAAGGGAAGCGAACTAACCAAATTTCTAGAGGTTTAAGATTCGACATCGTAAATATCTTCTTCTAGTTCGTTCCACTCTGAAAAACTTGTTTCTGCTAGTTGCATCATGCTGAGAGTTTCTAGTCTTTCCTCAAGGTCTTTTATGAGGGTTATTTGCTCCTGAATAGGTAACTGAAATATCAGAGATTTTATTTCTTCTATGGTTGGATTTGGGGTCATATTTAAGTATAGTTGTTATTTTTAAATCGTTAAATAGACTTGTTTTGATTTTAACATATTATTGGTGATATAGCTGCCGCTAAGCTTCGCCTTTCATGTCGCGCAGCGAAACGCTCCCTAGTAGCTAGACACGGATTTTAGCACGGATGTACGGATGATTTTTTGGGGCAAGTTTGGCGATCGCTCCTAATTGACACCATTCCAAATATGTGCTATAAATTCACTATAAAATAATATCTAATTATAAACATTTTCTGGAACAGAAATAATAATGAGAGCTATTATAGTTAATACTATACCTCTTTATACTGTGGTAAATATTAGAGTATAATAGTTCTAACATATCTAATGTGCAGGAGGAAAATAAGATGATTAATGGATTATTACCAGAACAAGGAAAAGAGAATATAGAGAAACTAAAATCATTTTTAGAAAATTGTATTTACCCTAATTCATTGACTGATGAAGCACAGGAATTTTTTCGAGAAGTTGCTGCTCTTAAAGGTCAAAGTGTAGAGGAAACTTTACAGGAGATGATGGCGGGTACGAGAAAATATTTGGAGGCAATTAATACAGAAATAGAATTTAAAAATGATATCCCTAGAGATATAAATAAGTATGTGGATAAGATAGAGAAATTGGCTGCTGGTATCGAGTCTTGTTGGGATATTTTTTCGGTGGAAAGTCACCACTATTTTGTGAATACAGCTTACAGTTTTACTAAAGTAAGTTCTAAATGTAATGGATGGCAAGGTTGGTTAATTAGATTTAGATTAACTTTGCCTTCCCTACAACAAAAAGAAGATTTATTTGGTAAGTATAAAAAGTCTTTTTGGATAATTCCAAAAGGTGTAGATAGAGCAATTGAATTGAGAAAGTCAAAATCGACTTCTAAGTTATGGGAAAAAGGTCAATATTTATTAAATAAAGAAACAGAAATAGATAATTCAGAAAAGGGAACTTTATTGCCATATTTGAATTTAGGGCGGACTGCTCAAGAGCAACTAGAGAAAAATAAACTTGCTATGACTTGGGCAAAAGCAAGAATGGAAGAAATTAAAAGAGAGAATCATGGGAAAGATTTATCATCCCCAGTCAACAAAACTCTCCATATAACTCCAGCATCAAAAGGTAGTGGATATCAAAAAACATCAATTAATCACGATTCAGTTATCGCCGATATACCTCACAATAAATAGTAATGAGAAGTGTTATAGCTGATACTGGACCCCTTTATGCTGCGGTCGATCCAGATGACCAATACCATCAACAAGCTCAAGTAGAATTAAACCAACTGCAACAAAAAAATTTAGGAGTTATTGTTGCTTATCCTACTGTTTTAGAAGCTTATACTTTAATTTTGTATCGTCTAGGAAATGAAACTGCCAGAACATTTTTACAGCAGATTTTTTCAGGAGTTGAATTAGTTAACCCCACAGTTGATGATTACTCAGCAGCAATACAATTAGTAGGGAATTTTCCTGACCAACAAATTACTTTGTTCGATGGTATAACTGCAATTATTTCTAATCGCCTGAGTTTACCAGTGTGGACTTATGACTATCATTTTGATGTAATGTTAGTCTCTGTTTGGCGTTACTAATACTAATGATTTGCTCAATATTGGGGAGATGTTAAATTTTGCTTTTCTAATTCAACAACTAAAAATATTGTTTATTATTCATCAGGGAAAAGAGATAATTGGGTTCCTCGCGGTGGGGGTGGAGGTATAATCTCAATAACTTCCTTGATAGTATACTGAGTTGAGACTAATTCTCCACTAAAATCATATTTTTCGATGACTTCAACGATAGCTTTGATTGCGTCACCAGGAAAAATAGTAATGTCCCTATTTTTAAAAGATTCTAACCATTTGAAGTCAGCAACTTTTGCTTCGATTCTGCTTTTTCCGTGTTTAAATTCCCATTTTGATTGACCAAGTAAATCAAGCTTTTTGACTTTTAAAATCATTTCACGCTCATCTTTAATAACATCTTTAAATAACAAATTGTCCTTAGATTCTTCAGAAAGAGAAAAATTACGGTTAACAGGACAGATTGAGTTTTGAGTTAGATAATATAGCTGATCTGATTTTTGAAGTTCAGAGTTTGCTGCCTGAAATTTATCTATACTTAATAATAAATCTTTGTTGCTTGGGTCTGGATAAATACCTAAATTAGTTTCAGTTTCTTGTGCTAATAATTTTAGTCTCTCTTTTATCTCTAATAATTCATAATTATCATTTATTGTATTTCTATCTCTAATGAATTCAACAATATAGAGCTTTCCTTTTGCAAGGTACGAACAAATAGGTTTAAAATTTATTTTTTTGTTAGTATCAACAGGCTTTAAAATGTTTTTTAACCAAACAATAAATGAACCTTGTTCTATATTTTCTAATACTAAAGTAGACTCAATTTCAACATCAAGATATTTAATTAAAGTATTATCTGTTACTTTGGAAAATTCTATGAGTCCCAACATAGCACGAAATACTCTACCAGGGTCTTCTGTATCTCTTGCAAAATCAATTTTATAACCAAAATCTGCCATTATTTATATTGACTATCTATACTTAAAAATTTCTAGAAAAATTTTATTCATATTACTACAAAACTTTAGGAAAAAAAAGGCGGGTTTTTTACCCACCTTCTAAACTTGACTACTTCAACCCTTCAACTAACAGCTCCTTCGCACTCTCCAACGCCTCTTTCAATTTACTCGGATCGCGACCCCCTGCTTGCGCCAAGTTCGGGCGTCCACCGCCTCCTCCTCCACACATTTTTGCTATCCCTCCAATAAATTTCCCTGCTTGCAAACCTTTACCATTCACAGATTTACTAAAAGCAGCAACTAAACTGACTTTCCCCTCAGTTCCGGAACCCAATACCACAGCACTCTCGCCCAACTTTTGTTGCAACCTCTCTGCTGCTGTCTTCAACGCCTCGGCATCAACTCCAGGCATTTCCGCTACCAATATCTGAAACTCACCCACAGTCTCAGCATTTCCCAACAACTGATCGGACTTCGCTACTGCTAACTCGCCTTTCAACGCTTCCAACTGTTTTTGCGACTCCTTCAACTCTTGCTGCAAGTTACTCACCCGCTCCGATAACTCCTCTGGTTTTGCCTTGAAGCGATCGCTCAATTCTTTCACCACAGTATCCCGGACGTTCAAATAATCTAAAACTGCCAAACCTGCCACCGCTTCTATACGGCGCACCCCAGAGGAAATACCAGCTTCGGAAATAATTTTAAACGCTCCTATTTCTGCCGTATTAGTTACATGAGTTCCCCCACATAATTCCATCGACACTCCGGGATAGTCAACTACCCGCACCACGTCAGCATATTTTTCCCCAAACATAGCAACTGCTCCTTTTGACTTTGCGACTTCCAATGGCATTTCTGCAATAGTCGCTGGATGTGCTTGAGCGATCCAACTATTCACCTGTGTTTCCACTTGCTGAACTTCCTCTGGTTTCAACCCTCGCGGACAATTAAAATCAAACCGCAAACGGTCAAAAGATACCATGGAACCCGCTTGAGAAATTGACGAATCTACCAGAGAACGCAACGCTGCTTGTAACAAATGAGTTGCCGTATGGTTTGCCTGCGCTCGACGGCGACAAGTACCATCTATTTCAGCATTCACAGTCATTCCTAACTCTAACGTTCCCTTTTCCACGGAACCGAAATGCACAAAAATATTATTCTGCTTTTGCACATCTTCTATCCGCACTACTACGTTATCTCCAGTCAGACAACCGCGATCGCCGATTTGACCTCCAGACTCGGCATAAAAAGGCGTTTTGTCAAGTACAATTTGCACTTGAGTACCCGTTTCCCCATACTCAACCTGTTCCCCATTTGCTACCAACGCCATCACCTGTGCAGGAGAAGTCAAATCTGTGTATCCTAAAAATTCCGTTTTGTCAACATCTAATTTGACTCCACCCTCGGCAGTCAAGTCAATAGTTTCGTGTGCTAACTGAGCGATAATTTTCGCCTGTTCCATTTCTGACTCAAACCCTTTCACATCGACAGTCAAACCATTTTCCTCAGCTATTTCCTGAGTCAACTCTAGGGGAAAACCATAAGTGTCATACAACTTAAAAGCATCTTCTCCAGAAATTTGTTTACTTTTCTGAGTTTCCGGTTTTGCCATAACTTCTGCCAACAATTTCTCACCCCGCTCCAATGTTTTCAGGAAGCGTGACTCCTCCCGTTCCAACTCAGCTTTAATAACAGTTTCCCGTTCCCGAAGATTTGGATAAACATCCTCAGAAAGAGCGATCGCTGTCTCAGCAATTTTTGAGGTGAATTCTCCAGAAATTCCAATTAAACGACCATGACGCACAACTCGCCGAATTAACCGTCGTAAAATATAACCCCTGCCAACATTGGATGCGGTGAC
The DNA here is from genome assembly GCF_010672085.1 of Okeania sp. SIO3I5. Lineage (GTDB taxonomy): Bacteria > Cyanobacteriota > Cyanobacteriia > Cyanobacteriales > Microcoleaceae > Trichodesmium. The sequence continues at coordinate 13,802 of NZ_JAAHHT010000017.1, read as the reverse complement.
ACCATCAGCAATTAAATGACTGACTGCTCGCACATGATCGCCAATGACTTTCAGAGAAACCTTGGTTTTGTCGTCACCTTTTCCATAGTCGATACCAGCAATATCCGCAGCAGTTTTAATGATGGGAAAAATTAGGTCAGTTTCATAATTATTCGGCACTTTTTGTAATATTTGTGCCATCCTTTCCAACCCCATTCCGGTATCAATATTTCTGTTTTGCAGTGGAGTCAAATTTCCCTCTGCATCGCGGTTATATTGCATAAACACCAGGTTATAAAATTCAATAAACCTGCTGTCGTCTTCCAGGTCAATGTTATCATCCCCTAATTCTGGATGAAAATCATAATAAATTTCCGAACACGGACCGCACGGACCAGTCGGACCTGATGCCCAAAAATTATCCTCCTCATCCATCCGTTGAATGCGATGTGCTGGAATACCAATTTCGTCGCGCCAAATTGCAAACGCTTCATCATCTTCTCGGAACACGCTGACAACTAAACGCTCCGGTGGTAAACCGAATGTTTTTGTAGAAATTTCCCAAGCAAAAGCGATCGCTTCTGGTTTAAAATAGTCACCAAAACTGAAATTACCCAACATCTCAAAAAAAGTGTGATGTCTGGCAGTGCGACCAACATTTTCAATATCGTTAGTACGGATACATTTTTGGGAAGTAGTCGCGCGGGGATATTTCCGGGGTTCTTGTCCGAGAAATATCGGTTTAAAAGGTAACATTCCCGCAATAGTCAGTAATACCGTCGGGTCTTCGGGAACTAAAGATGCACTAGGCAAAATAGGGTGTTCCCGTTGTGCATAAAAGTCGAGAAACTTTTGGCGAATTTCGTTACCTGTGAGTTTTTTTGCAGACATGATCGATTATAATGTTAGGTTTTCTAATTTTACAGAACTTACGCAGGTCAACCCAGAAACCCGGTTTCTCCTAGATATTTATTGTCAAAAACAATGATTTATCCTAGAAACCGGGTTTCTTTGCGTAAGTCCTATTTTAGTTTACACTCTATTGAGGCAAAATTTTACCTATTGAAATTTTAGGTGTTGGATATTTGTGGGATGAATCAGTGTGGGGAGTGAAAGATTCATCCGTTAGTTCAGCAATGCCAATTTCTTTCTCTATTACTTCAATGGGGTTTTGAAAAGCGATATAGCTCTCTATTCTTCCTCTACTGCCTCCAAAACTACGTCCTCATAAAGCATCTCAATGGGAAAGCTCAAATCTACGGAAGTTAAAGTTACTTCATCACCTTCCCCATAATTATAAATTTCCCAAACACCATTGTCGTTAGGGCGAAAACACTCCACTATCATCTCTCGCGCATCAATGAAAACGTATTCTTTTAAAGTAGAAATGTCGCGATAATTTTTAAACTTTTTGCCCCTGTTAAAAGCTTCGGTTCCTGGAGACAAAACCTCCACGACTAAACAAGGATAATAAATAATTTTGGTAGTCCTGCATAGTAATGGCGAATATATATTTTGTAATTTCTGACCACACCTCCCACACCTCCCACACCTCCCACACCTCCCACACCTCCCACACTCCCCACACCTCCCACACTCTCTCTACCATTCCTCAGCACCACCACCATAATTTTAATAGCACGTCGGTCTCTTTCATCGCAAGTTACCATGACATCAGGATAATAAAAAGGTCCGTTTTCGGATACTCCCAGTTTGACATCTACCATTAATACTTTACCGAAAAATTTTGGTTTAAAGCTTCCCCTTGGATAGGGGATAAGAAATAAAAATTTTCCTTCGAGTCAATCCTATCCGTTTTCAAGGAGAGGTAATTATTCATTATTCATTATTCATTATTCATTGTTGAAACCCTTTACCCCGCAGATGAGGTTTTAAGGCCGCCGTCAAATTAACACTAATGTCATTATGAGGAATAGTTCCCCCAGTCATGGCAAAAACTTGACCGTTCATATATTCATATTTAATCGGTTGTTTTTCCTCCCAGTCAAGGTATTCTTGGGGAGTCATTGGAACTGGTTTGGGAATTGCTACCATTGTTTTTCTCCTGGTAATTGAGGTTTCGATTTGATTTTAACATATTGAGGAACAGAGTTCTATCGGTCTTGTTTTCTGGCAACATAGATAAAACGTCACCTTTTCTAGTAATTTTATAGATCGATCCTTGCTTATGCTACAATAATTGAATACAACTTTCTGTCGGGAAAAATGATGGAGAAATATCGACAACGTATAGTTTCAGACCCTAAAATAATGATGGGCAAACCAACGATAGCGGGAACTCGCATTACGGTGGAATTTATTCTGGAAAGTATGGCAGCAGGAGAGACTCCTGAAGAACTGTTGGATGAGCATCCCCGACTGAAGCGGGAGGACATTCAAGCAGCTTTAGCGTTTGCTGCTGAAGCATTAAAAGCTGATGTCATTTATCCTATTGTGGAGAATGTTTCGTAAATTTATTGGCAGACGAAAATATTAAGCAGGCAATAGTAGATCGCTTGCGACTAGATGGTCATGTGATTTGGTACATTGTAGAAATGGAACCAGGAGTTTCTGATGATGTAGTTCTAGATTTAGCTAACAAGGAAAGCGCGTTGTTGTTAACAGCAGATAAGGATTTTGGAGAGTTAGTGTTTCGTTTGGGTCGCGTTGCATCTGGTGTAATTTTGGTGAGATTTGCTGGATTACCTAATTCTAGTAAAGCAACTATTATTTCTGAGGCGATCGCCAGACATTCCGATGACTTGCCTGGTGCTTTCACGGTTATTACGCCAACAACAGTTCGCATTCGTTCGATAGGAGCTTAAAAGTAAAGTAGGCGAGCGCGCGGCGTCAGGTCGTTCTATCGCTCCTATTTTCTGGCAAATAGAACGAGCGATCGCTTGTTTGAAAAATCTCGAACTTTGATAGCAGATTCTACTTTGGTGAGGTACACCCGTCGCGCTCAAGATGCTCGCACTTGCATTCATTTAATTGTTAATCTCTGATAGCAGATTCTACTTTGGTGAGGTACACCCGTCGCGAGCAAGATGCTCGCACTTGCATTCATTTAATTGCTAATCTCTGTACTTTATACACTTGGAATATGCTGTAAATTTTGGCTTTTAACTTTTGACTTCCCTTAGAATTGTTACTCTTGAGTGTTAATTTCCGTTGATTCTTCCCCCTCAAATACTGGTGGCCAAATTTCCGATATAGGCAGTTCCCAATATTATTAATAGATAATTTTACTGAGGTTGAGCTGCTTAATTTTTGGTGAGTTGCGGGTTTAACTCCGAAAATTTCTGGTTAGTTGTCGGTTAATCTGCTACAATAGTTCTCATAGGTAACACTTAACAGCAGAGGTCCTAAATACTATTGGCCTTCTCAAGGGGATGTGTAAATTTTGCAAAAGATATTTGAGATTTCGTCTAAGAACGGAGGGCGCTTCCTTGGCAAACAAGTAGAGTTGAATTCCCAAAGTGGAAAACGCTAACTCCTCTAGATTCAGCGAGTCTAAAAGACATAACAAAATATTCTCAAACCCTTATGCTGCAATTTCCAAATCGCTATTCTTGAAGAAGTCTAAAGCGGAACCCAACAAGCCCAATTTAGGAACTCTAGTTTTGAAGTTGGACTTATCTATAGGTCTTTGATAGAGCAATTGCTCGAATCTTGAAGTATTAACAAATCCGTAAATCTATGAAAAAACTACTATCCTCCCTACTGTTAAGTGTCGCAGCTACATCTGCACTGACAACCTCTGCTCAAGCTGGAACTTTCTATGTGTCAACGAACAATGGTAAAGTTGGCGCCATCGATGACTCAACTGGGTTTTACACTCAGCTTGCATCAACTCCAACTTTCACTGATATTGCTCTCGATCCTATGGACGAACTCTGGGGTATTACATTCAGCCAACTATATTCGGTAAATTTAGCGGCGGGAACACATAACTATATTGGTAATTTAGGAGCAAGTCTTAATGCCCTAGGTTTTACGGATGATGGAGTCCTGTACGGAGCAGGCGGTTCTCGTTTCTACTCTATTGACACCAACTCTGGAGCAGCATCGCTGATATCTTCTATCTCAGGTTTCATAAGTAGTGGTGATATTGTATTTGATGCAGCTCGCAATCTGTTTTGGGCAACCTCTAGTGGTGATTCCCTCTGGACTATTACACAAGATGGTGCCGCTACAAAAGTTGGTAATATTGGTTATCGCGGAGTTTTTGGTCTTGCTTTTGGTGATGATGGAACGTTATTTGGCTATACTGCAAATAGAAAGCAACTTGCACTCAATCTAGAAACGGGTGCTGGAACTTTCGTCAGGAACATTTCCGGTTTGAATGCTAGTATCTGGGGAGCTGCCTCTGAACCAGATGCAACTGAAACGGTTCCAGAACCAGGAATGGTTGTAGGATTGTTATCCGTAGGCGCATTATTCGTAGGTTCCCGACTAAAGCGTAAGTAATCAAATTGTTTTAGAGCATTATTAAGAAACCGGGTTTTTGGGAAACAGATATCAGTATAGCGAGACATCTAACACAAACCCGGTTTCTATTTTTTCACACTCAAAGGTTCAGAAACTTCAGCATCCATTAACTCTTTATATTTCTCAAAAATTAACACTGCTTGTTCATCTTAGTCTACCAATTTTTCATAATAATTAGGGATAGAAAACCAAAGTACAATATAGAGACGAATCAAGATAATTTTCAGGTAGAAGTTCCCCAGTATTAGCAAGAAAACAAACTTTCATAATCTATGATTTCTCCTCAAAAAACTGGTTTCTTTGCGTACTAAAAATATTGTACAATATACATTGAGATTAAAATATTAGACTCGACAAAACTTATTATGTAAATTAAACTAGATAATTAGCAAGAAAAAAATAACTCAAATGGTAGAAGTACAAGTTAGATTAGCACGCACTGAGGATAGAGAAGCAGTTTTAGCTTTTTGTCAAAATACATGGGAAAATAAATCAGACTATATTCATCTAGTTTGGGATCAATGGTTTTCTGAACCCAAGGGTCGAATTTTTGTCGCTGTAGTTAATGAAGTACCGGTGGGGATAGGACGAGTATTTATGGTGTCAGACTCGGAAGCTTGGTGGGAAGGGTTGCGTGTCGATCGCGCTTACCGAGGTCAGGGTATAGCCAGAATTTTAAATTCACAAATAGAAGAGTTTTTACGGGAAAATAATATCAAAACTTCCCGTTGTATTGTTCGGTCTGAAGATCAAGTTATGTTAGGAATGATGGCTAGAAGAAATCGGAAGATTATCAGTTATTATATTCCTCACAGAAATACACCTATTTCTACAGTAGAATCTCTATCAGGTTTGATATTTACTCAACTTAATAATTCGGATTTTAATTCGGCTTGGGAGTTAGTAAATAGCTCTGAATTTTATGGTGAGAATAATTGTTTTTATATAGGTCGGGAAGTTAAATGGCAAAAGCTGAAAATAGAACTATTTAAAAATCTGATTGAGCGAGGTTTGGTGTGGGGAATTAAACAGAGCGATCGCTTAGTTAGTTTGGCAATACAAAGTGCATTGGATAGAGATAAAGAAGTTTTTTGGCTAGGTTATATCAGGGGTACTAAGGAAAGTTTACCAATTTTACTTTTAGAGTTACGTCATTTAGCTTTTCAGAAAAAATATTCAAGTATTGGTGGTTTTTTTCCTACTTGTGAGTTGCTGTTAAATTATTTAGAAAAGGGAGAATTTTGGAAAAGTTATACTGGAGTTTTTTCATTGTTTGAGTGGGATAATTTATCTATAGCAGGGAATAGGGAAAACTTAACTGGGAGCAGTTAGAAAAATATTTCCTAGTCTGAAATTTATCATCAGTAATTATCCTAAAAAAGAGAAGATATTTTGAGGTAAACTGATAACTGATAACTAATCAGGACTTACGCAAATTCTTAGACAATACGCTATCCGTAGAGGGCGAATGCCATTCGCTAGATATGGGGGTTCTGCGTAAGTCCTGACTAATAACTGATAACTGAAATGACCTCTTTTAATGATGCTCGACAATATGCTCCGGCAACCGAACGCAACCGGGAATTTATTTTGGAAGTCCTGGAGCGAGTTTTGCCAACAACGGGCAATATTTTAGAAATTGCCAGTGGTACGGGAGAACACGCTATTTTCTTTTCTCCCCATTTGCAACCGCGCCAGTGGTTTCCTTCTGAGCGTAACCCCATCTTGCGGGAGAGTATAGCAGCATGGCAAAAACATAGTCCGTCAAATAACCTGCATCCACCCCTTAATATTGATGTGCGGGAGTCAGTTTGGGCAGTGGAGAAAGAAAGTATTGAGATTGCAGCTATTGTCAATATTAATATGATTCATATCTCTCCGTGGTCTACTTGTCTGGGATTAATGGCAGGTGCGGGACGTTTGCTGCCGCAGAATGGCGTGCTATATTTGTATGGTCCCTACAAATTAGGAGAAGAACATACAGCACCGAGTAATATTGCATTTGATCAGTCTTTGCGATTTCAAAATCCTGAGTGGGGGGTGAGAAACCTAGAAGATGTGGTAGCGGCAGCAGAGAATGAGGGGTTAACGTTTGTGGAGAAAGTGGAAATGCCAGCAAATAATTTGTCTGTAGTTTTCCATAAAGACTAATACCGTTTCATGGAATTCAAAAGTCAAAAGTAGGTTGGGTTGAGGAACGAAACCCAACAGATATAGCAGTACATTTTTTGCTGAGGACAATCAATTAAATCAGGGAAAAAAGGAATCTCCTAAGACCTCTCCCCCTACCCTACCAGGGAAGGGGGTTGGGGGGTTAGGTTTTTTACAAACAATTTTAGTCTAAATGCTCTAATACAATAGACATCTCCAAAAATAAAAAATGAAATCAATTCAAGAATCAACAATTTCATTCCCTATTCCCTATTCCCTATTCCCTATTCCCTATTCCCTGACTTCTGCAAGAAGTCTAATGATTTTGCGCCGGATGTCATTAATAATCCTACCTGCTCGACTGTAGCAGTTCCCGCATCCAGAATATCCACAAACTGACCTTCATATATTATGGCAATGCGATCGCTCATTGCCATTATTTCTTCTAATTCTGTGGAAATATACAAAATAGCTGCCCCCTGTTGTTTTTGAGCAAGTAAAGTTTGTTGTACATATTCGGTGGCACCGATATCTAAACCACGGGTAGGTTGCATGGCGACAATTAATTTTGGTTCCCCAGAAAGTTCTCGCGCCAGAATAATTTTTTGTTGGTTTCCACCAGAAAGTTGACTTGCTTTTAACTGTGGATTACTGGCACGAATATCAAATTTTTCTATGGCGTTTTTTCCTTGATTATTTATTGCTCTAGACTGTAAAAAACCATAACGGCAAAAAGGCAAAAACTTAAACAATTTCAAAATCAAATTCCGAGCAATACTAAAATTAAGAATTAACCCCATTTTTTGGCGGTCTTCGGGAATATATCCTACTTTGAATTTATCTGTTAAATTATGGGCAAAATTTATCTCTCCTTTTTCAAGAGAACGCAAACCATTAATTGCATCAGCTAATTCTTTTTGACCGTTGCCATCTACTCCTGCAACTCCCAAAATTTCCCCACTATGAAGTTGAAAAGATAGACCGCGCACGGCAGATAAACCTCGGTCATTTTTGACTTCTATATTTTTGACTTCCAGAACAATATTACCTTTTTCAGCAGGGATTTTTTTGGGAATTAAATTTACTTCTCGCCCTACCATCATTTCGGCTAATTTTTGAGTATTAGTTGCTGCTGTTGCGATAGTATCTACAACTTTTCCCCGACGCAAAACTGTGACAGTATCACAGACATTAATTACTTCTTCTAGTTTATGACTAATAAAAATAATTGTATGATTATTTGCTGCTAATTGTCGCAAAATATTGAGCAAAGAATTGACTTCTACTGGAGTTAAAACTGCTGTTGGTTCATCTAAAATTAAAATTTTAGCTTGGCGATAAATTACTTTGAGAATTTCTACTCGTTGCTGAATACCTATTGGTAAATCTGCAATTTTGGTATTAGCTGGAATTTCTAAATTATAGGATTTTGCCATAGCGTTAATTTCTCTAGATTTTGCCGATAAGTTTAGATGAAAATTTCCACCAGTTCCCAAAATAATATTTTCTGTTGCTGTTAATTGTGGTACTAACATAAAGTGTTGATGAATCATGCCAATACCATAATTAATTGCTCTACTGGGAGAGGAAATTTTTATCGGTTTATCTTCTAGGTAAATTTGACCGGAATCTGGTTGATAAAGTCCTGATAATATATTCATTAAGGTGGTTTTTCCCGCGCCATTTTCTCCAAGAATTGCATGAAGAGAACCTGCTGAAATGGAGATATTAATATTATCGTTGGCGAGAAAGTTTCCGAAGCTTTTTGTGATATTTTCTAGACGTAAATATGGCATTTCAGTTATCAGTTATTAGTTACAACATATTTTGGGCAAATAATTTACAGGGTAAATGGTGAAAATTTTATAGTGCGGGCATCTTGCCCGCGATTAGACCTTTTTTAAGGTAGTTTTTCCCGCGCCATTTTCTCCAAGAATTGCATGGATAGAACCAGCAGCAATCGAAATATTAATATTATCGTTGGTGAGAAAGTTTCCGAAGCTTTTTTTGATGTTTTGTAGACGTAAATATGTCATTTAAATTAAGGGAATAGGGAGTAGAAAGGAATAAAAAAAACTGTACCTCAATAACTTGAGAAACGGTATCCCTGAATAGTGAATCTAAAAATAACTTTATTGGCAAAAATTCCAAGTTTGGTAAGGGTTTGGAGACCAAACCCCTACGATATTGAATTGTACCGATACTACTAGATTTGATCAGGATTTACGCAAATTCTTAGACAATACACTATCCGTAGAGGGCGAATGCCATTCGCCCCTACTAGATATGGGGGTTCTGCGTAAGTCCTGTTGATATTATTCTGAGACAAACCCGGTTTCTCTGCTTTTTTATTTTGTTGATTTTAATCTTCATCTTGGAATTCGGTGGCTATTTTATCGAGTCTTTCATTAGTATCTTTAGTCATTTTTAGTAATCCAACACTAACGATTTTTCCAGCAAGTCCACCTGTGGTTATAGATTTTCCTGAAGAAGTTTTTCCTGATAGTAAAAGTCCTACACCTGTTACACTAATAATTGCACTAATTATAGTTAAGCTTAGAGCAATATTAAAGCTTAATTTTGCTTGACGGAGGCGTTCTTTAATGACAAGTTGTTCCATTGTTTTAGGGGCAGAATTTTGATTATTATTAAATATAGTCATAGTTGAAAATCCTTTATTACTTTGTTGTCTCCTATATTGACATTTGATAATTAGACTAACAATGGGAAAATGTCAGGAAATAATTGACATATAAAATTCGGAAAACTGAAGCAGTTTCACAAAAATGTATGGGAAAGTATGGAAAAGTATGGATTTATCTTTTTTGGATGGTAAATAAATTTATATGATAAAATCGGTAATAAGTCTAGATTTCTAAACTATCCATGAACTCAGAAGTTGAATTTACTGATATAGCAGAAAAACTTGCAGATAAGTATGTCTTTGAAAAGACAGGAAAATACCTTAGTGATGTTGAAAAAAAAGTTCTTCAAGGTGCTTTGGAGGGTAAGACTTACGAAAAAATAGCACAAGAATGTGGTTATGCCACAAATACTTTAAATAGAGATTATGGCAAAAAATTATGGGATAAACTTTCAGAAGCATTAGGGGAAAGGGTATCTAAGACAAATTTTAGAGAGGCGTTGAAGCGGAAATGGGAGGAACAAGAATTATCAGAAATCAGTAGTTATTCTGAAGGAAAAAAAGAAATTTATATTGAGCGACAACCCATTGAATATATTTGCTATGAAACAATCTTACAACCAGGTGCTCTAATACCAATTAAAGCTCCTTCCAAAATGGGAAAAACTTTGCTTTTAAACAAAATTGTTAACTATACTAGGCAAAAAAAATATTACACTGTTAAATTAGATTTCCTAAAATTGCCAAAAGAAAAGTTTAAAGACCTGGATATATTTATGCAGTGTTTCTGTGCTTATATCCAAAAGGACTTGCCAGATAATTTACCGAGAATAACTGAAAATTGGAACGATGTAACAGGTAACACTATCAGCGCTACAAATTATTTAGAAGCAGTTATGGAAAATTTGGAAAATCCTCTACTTTTAGCACTAGATAATGTTGATAAATTGTTTGATTACCCAGATATTTATCAAGATTTTTTACCTCTATTACGGAGTTGGCATGAAGAGGCAAATACTATTTATGTTTGGGAAAAACTACGTTTAATTGTAGTTCATTCCACGGAAGATTATGGACGTTTAGATTTGAATAAATCTCCGTTTAATGTTGAGGCTTTGATAGAATTAAGAGATTTTAATCAAGAGGAAATTAAAAATTGGGCACAACAAGTTAGACTTAATTTAACTAACGATGAAATTAACTCTTTAATGGAAAAAGTAGGGGGTCATCCTGATTTAATTAAATTGGCATTTGATAAGTTGGTACGTCAAGAAGTTACCTTAACAAAATTGTTAGAGGATGCTGCTACTGATGCTGGAATTTATGAAAGACATTTGCGCCGACATTTGAATATACTAAATGGAAATTCAGAGCTAAAAGCTGCTTTTAAAGAAGTAGTTAATGCTAAAGAATCAGTGCAAATTGATTCTATTCAATCCCATAAATTATATAGTATGGGATTAATTACTAGAGAAGGAAACAAAGTAATGCCTCGGTATCTTTTGTATCGTATATATTTCCAGGAACATCTTTAATGAAGTTAGAACAGGACTTACGCAAAATACGAAATTATACACCACCTGTAGGGGCGAATGGCATTCGCCCTTACTATATATAGTGGTTCTGCGCAAGTCCTGTAGAAGTCAGAAGTCAGAAGTCAGAATTCGCCTTAAAAGGCGGGGTTTTAGACTCAAATATTTTGATAAAATTGACTTATTAATTAGTTTTTAATCACTTTAAAATTACCGAATAATTAATAATTAAATACAGGACTTACGCCGAACCGCCATATCTTGTAGGGGCGAATGGCATTCGCCCTCTATGGATAGCGTATTGTCTAAGAATTTGCGTAAGTCCTGATAATTAAATAATTCAGGTTGAAAGCCTCCCATTTTAAGGGGAAAAATAAGAAGAAGTAATTCTAAATTCTAAATTCTAAATTCTTGATATGTTGTCACCTACTAACTATTATAAAGTCGGTGGAAGTTTAAAATATACACACCCCACCTATGTCAAACGAGAAGGCGATCGCTTGCTAATTGATGCTTTAAGAAATAGGGATTTTTGTTATGTGCTGAACTCACGACAAATGGGTAAGTCTAGTTTACGGGTTCGGGCAATGAAACAGCTTGAAAAAGAAGGGCTAAAATGTGCGTCTATAGATGTTACAAAAATTGGCAGTTATGTCACTCAAGATGCTTGGTATGAAGGATTTGCTTCTGAGTTATTACGAGGATTTCGTTTGAGAGAAAAGGTCAAATTAAATGATTGGTGGCAGGAACATAGTGCTGCGAATCCGGTACAACGTTTGGGAGAATTAATTGAGGATGTATTGCTGGTAGAATTCTCCCAAACTCTAGTAATTTTTGTTGATGAAATTGACAGTATGATTAAGCTAGAATTTAAGGATGATTTTTTTGCTTTTATCCGTGCTTGTTATAATCAGCGTGTTGATAATCAAGATTACGAACGTCTGACATTTTGTCTGTTGGGAGTAGCTACAGTATCGGATTTAATTCAAGATAGAGAACGTACTCCTTTTAATATTGGTAAATCTATTGAATTAACGGGTTTTAGTTTCGATGAAGCGAAAGATGTTTTAATTCCTGGCTTAAAAAATAGGGTAGAAAATCCAGAAAAAGTATTAGCTGAAGTTTTAAAATGGACTGGTGGGCAACCTTTTTTAACTCAAAAGTTGTGTCAAATAATTGTTCAAAATAATGATGGTTGTAGTCCCGATGTAGCAGAGTTGGTTCGGACTTATATTATTAATAATTGGGAATCTCACGATAACCCAGAACATTTACGGACAATTCGCGATCGCCTCTTGGTAAATGAAAAACGATCGAGTCGGTTGTTGGGATTGTATCAGCAGGTTTTAATCCCCCTTCCGTCCCCCTTGGAAAGGGGGAGACTAGAAGAAATCCCCCTTCCGTCCCCCTTGGAAAGGGGGAGACTAGAGGAAGAAATTCCCCTTCCTTCCTCCTTGGAAAGTGGGAAATTAGAAGAAAAAAAGCCCCCCCTTTCAAAGGGGGGGTTGGGGGGGATAAAAGCCAACGACACTCCCGAACAAATGGAACTCCGCCTCACAGGTTTGGTTGTCAAACATCAAGGTCAGTTGCAGGTTATGAATTATATCTATCGAGAAGTGTTTAATCTCCAGTGGGTAGAACAGGAGTTAGCCAAGTTACGCCCCTACTCTGAGGCGTTTGCTGCTTGGCAAAAGTCGGGGTATCAAGATCAGTCGCGACTATTGCGGGGTGAAGCATTGACGGATGCTTTAGTATGGGCAAAGGATAAAAGTTTGAGTGTTCTCGACTATCGCTTCTTGACTGCTTCTCAGGAGTTGGAGAAACAGGAGATAGAACAAGAAAAGTTGGAAATGCAGATAAAATTGGATGCTGAGTCAAAGGTAAATCAAATATTAGATCGGGCAAAGCGGAAAGCAGAAAAGCAACTACAGATAAGTTTTGGAGTATTGGCGCTATCCTTGATGATAGCTGCTATTACTGGAGTGAGGTTTTGGCAAGTAAATCTTAAGGAGGCGGAAACAGAAGCAGTCGGTAAAAGTATTACTGCTAAATTATTGTCTGACTCTGGTAATGATTTTGAGGCGTTGCGACAAGCTTTAAGAGCAGTAAAACAACTGCCACACCCTAACGCGATCTTTCGGCCTAAAGCTGAAAGCAAAATCAAAATAACAAATCTTCTCTGGCAAGTTGTAGATGTAATAAGTGAAAAATTATACCGACAACTTAAACCTCTTGAGGCACATGAGAGTTCAGTCTATAGTGTAGTATTTAGTCCTGATAGTCAGATGATTGCAACTGCCAGTGGTGACAATACAGTCAAGTTGTGGAACCGTCAGGGTCAATTATTGCAGACTCTCACCGGCCATAAGAGTTGGGTCAATGGTGTAGCATTTAGTCCTGATAGTCAGATGATTGCAACTGCCAGTGGTGACAATACAGTCAAGTTGTGGAACCGTCAGGGTCAATTATTGCAGACTCTCACCGGCCATAAGAGTTGGGTCAATGGTGTAGCATTTAGTCCTGATAGTCAGATGATTGCAACTGCCAGTGGCGACAATACAGTCAAGTTGTGGAACCAACAGGGGAAGGAGTTGCAGACTCTCAAAGGCCATGAGGAGTCGGTCAATGGTGTAGCATTTAGTCCTGATGGTCAGATGATTGCAACTGCCAGTGGCGACAATACAGTCAAGTTGTGGAACCAACAGGGGAAGGAGTTGCAGACTCTCAAAGGCCATGAGAAGTCGGTCAATGGTGTAGCATTTAGTCCTGATGGTCAGATGATTGCAACTGCCAGTGGCGACAATACAGTCAAGTTGTGGAACCAACAGGGGAAGGAGTTGCAGACTCTCAAAGGCCATGAGGAGTCGGTCAATGGTGTAGCACTTAGTCCTGATGGTCAGATGATTGCAACTGCCAGTGGCGACAATACAGTCAAGTTGTGGAACCAACAGGGGAAGGAGTTGCAGACTCTCAAAGGCCATGAGGAGTCGGTCAATGGTGTAGCA
>NZ_JAAHHT010000169.1 GCF_010672085.1 Okeania sp. SIO3I5 | reverse complement strand
TCTGTGTGTACTAACAAATAATCCTTTTGTCCACAGTTGTAACATATCCCCTAAATTAATGACAAAAGCATCTTCTATACAGGGAGCATCGATCCATTCTTCTTGAGTATGAACTCTCAAAGAAGGCTCGGGAAAATATTCTTGAATTAAAACTGTAAATATACCATTATCAGTATGTTTTCCTGCTTTTCCCATCCCTGCTGGATAATAAATCGTGCGTTGGATTAATGTTGGTTCTGTAAAAAATCTATCAAACCAATTAGCTTCTAATCCTAAAGCTAAGGCTAATCCTTTTAATAATTTAGGAGTTACCTTGGTCATAATTTCATTTTGTAGCTGATAATGAGAGCTGGCAAAACCTGGAGCTACACTATCATCAGGTATAACTGTCGGACCTGTAAAGGGTTCATCCGATAAAGGTCTCTCTATACCTAAATCAAAAATTTGTTTAGGGTCAAACCCAATTTCTTTATTCAGAAATTCTCCATACAAAGGAACGTAACCCCTGGAAGTTTTGGGATAAACTTTTTGGAGGTCTTGACGGTAGTTTAATTTAACATCTTCAGGTAGTTCAAAAAATTTCCGGGATGCCTCAATAGTTTGATTAACTATTTCTGGGGAAACTCCATGTTCTTTAAGATAGAAAAAGCCATGTTCGTAGCAGACATCATACAATTTTTTGATTTCTTCAGGGCTAGCTTTTTCTAATTCTGATAAAGAGATAATTGGCAGACTTTTCATAGTATCAATTATTTACCTAATATAGTTTGATATCATTTCCGCTGGTATCGGAAAGTGTAAACCGGCACAGGCAAGATGCCTATTCCACAAGATAAATATCTAGCAGGAAATTTAAGTTTTTTCGGGGTTAATACCCTTAATTGTAAGAATACTAAAGCCTTCATCCCCAAATTCATAATTCATAATTCATAATTCATAATTCTTACCTTTTTACCGAAAAATCAAGGTTTAAAGCCTTTCCTTTCAAGGATAAAAAAGCGGTTGGCAAGCGGAGCAGTCCGTTAGGATGGGATGGCGAGGAAACCTTGCCATATCCAATCAAGCAAGAGAAGAAAAAAAATTTCCTTTTTAACCAATCCTTTTCTTTTTAAGAAGAGGTAATTATTAATTATTAATTGTTCATTATTAATTATTCAAAATACCGATGCTACCGGACATAATATGATTTACCATCTAAAATTCCGCAACAAAAATCATAGAGTTAGCTAATTTTTGCCTTCCTCTATTCCTAGAAAATAGTTAAGGTTTTGGTAAAACCTAGGGAGTTGATTCTATCAGGTTTTCTGTTTGACTCTTTTGCCGTTCTGCTAAACTTATCTAAACTTACTCATACATGGTTGCACGAGTTTTTTAGGGGCGAATAGCCACCAAGCTCATACTTCCTGCTTTGCTGACGCAATGCTGCACAAACATGGAACACTACTAACCGCAGTCTGTAACCTATCTTCAAGAACAGGCTTCAAATCGGTTGCAAGTCAAGCTACTGATGCACATAATTTTCGCTTGTTGAGTCTATAGCAAAATAACAAAGGCTATCTTAAAAATACTCAGATTAATTCAAAAACAGTACCCGAGCGACACTTTTAATAATCTTCTATTCATAGAGATAAGTAGAAGTAGTGCTGCATAACTTTTCGGGATGGAAAAATTATCAGAATCAACATCCTAGGTAAAACTAGCTGCACGCGATCGCCTAAGTTATATTTGATTAACTTTGACTAGGCTAGCTTTTGCTCTTCGCTTAGGGCAACTTGTTGATAATTAACAAACTAGAAATGCCCAATAATGCGCCCCTTCTTCGGCAATATATGGACCATCTTGAACATGATTGACCAATTTGACTTTTCCTTCTTGTTGGTAGCGATCGCAAACCTCTTGGAAATTAGTGCTATCGTAATAGCTCTTGCGGGTACTTACTACTACCCAACCACCAGGTTTGGTAATGCGGATTAATTCTGACAAAGCAGTTGGAGGCACATGACCTAAAGTAAATACCCCGCAACAAACTGTAGCATCATACTGATTGTCCTCATAAGCTTTATTTATTTTAGTGAGGTCAATTCCACTTTCCAGAACATTATAAGCACCTGTTGAGCGAGCTTTTTCTACCATTCCTTCAGACAGATCGGAGCCATCTACATGATGATAACCTTTTGCCTTAAGGACAATACCTACTAAACCTGTTCCGCACCCTGCGTCCAGGATTTCAATATTTTTATTACTGGCATCTATTGCTTTCAAGCCATTATTGCTCTTGAGACTTGCTAAGAAATTCACAATGTACTCAGGACCGATATATTCTTCATTAGATACATCACGATCATAAGCTACTGCCCATTTATCGTAATATTCTTGTATCTTTTCAGAATCGCCAGACAAAGTATGAGCTTCTTTGATTGCGTCAAAACTATCGTTAGTTTGTGCTTTTACTGCTTGATTCATAATTTTTAATTATTTTCAACTACTTTTTTTCGTTTTTCTTTGCCACTGCTTTTTCCTAGCTTGTGTTGTTTTTAATAACATTCTGCTAGAAGCATTGAGGTAATATTAAGTGTTCGAGCCTTAATTAAACTGCTGCTTCATAAAACCGATATCAAACGTCTCTCTTGGTGCGCGTTCCCTCTCTTGGTGCGCGTTCCCCAAGCGAGCTGTCGGCGACGCGGGGTCGCACCGCATCATAAGACATTTTACTGTTTACTTCCTGCTTTCCTACGGAATGCTACGCAAACAACTGAGGCCGTCGGCGGTTACTCATCCACAGGCATTAACGGTCCTTGCGACCGCATCTCTCAAATTTATACTGGCGTTTAAATCTCTATCTATTGACAAGCCACACTCAGAACATTCATAAGTTCTAAGGTTTAGTGGCATATCTTGGACGTGACCGCAATAGGAGCAAGTTTTTGATGATGGGAAAAATCTATCAACTACTACTAGCTCAGAGCCGTACCACTCAGTTTTGTATTCAAGCTGTCGCCTAAATTCATAAAATCACTATCTGCTAAATGATTTTAGCTAGTTTATGATTAGCTAACATACCGCTCACATTGTCATACTTCGCTTGAGCAACAATGCTGTGGTTTTTAGCTAGATATGTTGTCAATTTATGAAGCACGTCTTTACGGATATTAGCTACCTTTGTATGTAGCTTGGCAATTTTAAGTTGCGCCACCTTCGAGTTAGCTGAACCAATCTTTTTATTGCGGTTCTAGGAAACCATCTATCAACAACGATTAGCTCAGCCCATGAATCCTAGTAGCATAAAACAGATAATCCCAGATTTTTATAGATAATACCAGATTTTAGCCAACAGTTACAAGCCCTCAAAAAATTGCCACCTTCCTTAAGGTAAATGTTTAACTGAGCCTAAAATTGAAACCATTTTTGCCATCTTGTCATTTTCTCACCTTATGGTATTTTGCCATTCTTGTCTAAATTCATCTGCATTAACTTTACTGATCGTAGCAATATTTCGTTGATCGCCTGATTAGTTATTGAAAATCAAACACCATATTACCACATCTATCAGAGAGTATTTGTTAAAAAATATTAAATCCTTACCTAGATTGGGTTTTACTAGCGCCATACGAAAAGGAAGCAATAAAGCAAACTCATAGGCCAAACTATTAACTTTTCGCCGTAACCAACTAACATTAAGCACTCTAGCTATATTAATCTTTACTTCAGAAATACTCTAAATTAATTCCATATTTTTTCTGAAATGAGCTACTGTAACAGTTTAATGCGCTGATATTCAATGGACATAATTTGATTTATGTCCATCAGGAGTGGGAGCAGTCAACCCAGGTATTCTTAATTCTAGATTGTTTTGCAATCATTCTGATCGCTCTCAACTTACTGAGTTGCTATTCGATCTGCTTGACGATATTTGATTAATTTATCTGTAGGAGTAGTGTCACTTTTGCTTACTCTGGTGAAGGCAAACACCAGAGAATTTCCCCTACAAGGCATAGAAAGTCAGCCACTACAAAAAATTCATCTTTTGATTTACCAACCCTCTTTCTTCTTGTATTCTACCGCTGGTCTGAGCACTCAGTTCGTTGCTTAAACTATAACCTTCTTGATCTGCACTCACATCAAACTTGACATTAGCACAATCAACTGCTATATAGGATAAATTACCCACAGGCAATGCAAAACTATAAATTCCTGGTTTTGTCACAATACTTGCAATTTAGTTTGTACTATTGTAGTTCGTTGTCGAAGTTTCTATCCATGTAGCGCCTTTGTTTATTGCCTCAATCAAACCATTTTTGCTATACATATTTTCTAACATCTGCTATACAATACCTATACAATTCCGGCAAAAATAGGTAAAACCTGGGTAATGCCCGTCAAAGATGTTTGTTTCTTGCTTCAACCTGGGAGGCCGGCCTCGTCCAGTTCACAAGCGTAAATTCGGGTATAGCCTACCCTACGAGATTGATTAACTTCCCCATACTGAGATAACACCAGCGCCACATTCATGTCCCGGTCTATTCTCATTCCACAGTGAGGACAATTCCCCAGTGCGGTCTTTTAGCTTTAATTCGTATTGGAATACGACCGCAATTATGACAAGTTTTGGATGATGGAAACCACTGGTTCGTAGGGACGTTGCATAACAAAAATGCGAACGTCCCTACAGCACTACCGTCCCACCAGAGCTTAAGATTTTGGTTGTCAATCGTTGTCTAAATTCATAAAATCCAAGCCTTGCTATTGATGCTCCTGGGGTAAGGGCAAAAAGGCGATCGGCGCCTGAGAGTCTCTAGTTACTTCTTTATGGGAAATCTTCCCATATTGTTACTCCTGATGCTACCACTATTTCTTTATAGTTATACCGATAATGAACTTTGAGCGTGTAGCCTTTCTCATGTAATTTGAGTATCATTGGCCGACCTTGTGTGTTTGTTCCAATGAATGAAACTTTAGTTTTATCTGTCATCAAAAATATTTCTGGCTCAAGGTACAAAAAGTCCTATATATTCAAGATTAGTTGAGAATCTGACTATAGTCAACACTTAACTTTTGGCTTAATCCCTGAGAAATGGGAAGAAACTCTAGGATTACACCAGTTGAGTTTCTATCCCTAACATTTTTGGTACTATATCTCGGTTTTTGCTAGTTTTATGCTAACTTTTACTTTTTGGCCCTAAACCTATTGCACCTGCATAGACCGCACGATCGCCCAATTCATCTTCAATCCGCAACAGTCGATTATATTTGGCCACCCGTTCGCTACGACAGAGAGAACCAGTTTTAATCTGACCGGAGCGAGTTCCTACAGCTAAATCGGCAATAGTTGTGTCTTCTGTTTCTCCCGAACGGTGACTGATAACTGAGCGATAACCATTACGAGTTGCTAAGTCAATGGTTTCTAGAGTTTCGGTCAAGGAACCGATTTGGTTGAGTTTAATCAAAATTGAATTACCAGCAGCCATATCAATACCTTGTTGTAGGCGAGAAGCATTAGTAACAAATAGGTCATCTCCTACTAATTGGATTTTGCTACCTAACTTTTGAGTTAGCTGGACCCAACTTTCCCAATCTTCTTCGTGTAAAGCATCTTCTATGGACACAATGGGATATCGATCGACTAAACTAGCTAAATAATCAATCAACTCAGTGGGAGAATGACTTGCTCCGTCATAAGTATATTTACCATCTTTGTAAAATTCGCTGGCAGCTACGTCTAACGCTAAGGCAATTTCTTCTCCTGGTTTGTAACCAGCTTTTTCAATAGCTGCAATTAATATATCTAAGGCTTCTTGGTTTGACCCTAAGTTGGGAGCATAACCACCTTCGTCTCCTACTCCACCTAATAAACCTTTCTCTTTTAAAACTCCACTGAGGGTGGCGAAGACTTCTGCTCCCCAACGCAATGCTTCTTTAAATGAGGCAGCACCTACAGGTACAATCATAAATTCTTGAATATCTACATTATTGGCAGCGTGGGCGCCGCCGTTAATGACGTTCATTAGGGGTACTGGAAGTAGACTAGCTTGTGGGCCACCTAAATAGCGATACAATGGCATACCAACAGAGTTAGCTGCTGCTTTAGCTGTTGCTAGGGATACCGCTAGAATTGCGTTGGCTCCTAGATTGCTTTTGTTAGGAGAACCATCTATTTCAATCATTTTGCTATCAACTAAGGTTTGGTTGAGAGCATTAATTTTGACTAGGGTGGGAGTAATTTGTTCTTCTACGTTTTTGACTGCTGTAAGTACCCCTTTGCCACTGTAACGTCCTTTGTCCCCATCCCGAAGTTCGTGAGCTTCAAAGCTGCCTGTTGATGCGCCACTGGGCACTTGGGCTAATCCCATAATCCCATTGACTAGGTGGACTTCTGCTTCTACGGTTGGACGACCACGAGAATCAAGAATTTCTCTAGCGTGGATTGATTCAATAGCTGTCTCCATACTTTTAATTCCTTATTTTGTCAAGTTTAATGCCATTGGCTAAATTTAAGTGCTAGTTATGGTAGACTAGGATTCCAGAATTTTTATCGTCTCTGGAGTGATCAAACAGGATTGAGTCCCACAACCCCTGTGAAAAAACAACTTCTGTACGGGCGAACGGCCGTTCGCCCCTACTTCTGACTTCTGACTTCGTTCAGGGGAGTTGTATTTTTGGACCATAATTAGCAATCTTGAGCTATTCCACTGACAGAATAAGGGTGAATTTTGCTTTTTAGCTAGAGATCAAAAATCTTTAATTATTTTATTCGTTATTTTTCTGGGATTCCATTATCATTGATATCAACTAAATATTAAAAGTTTTATATTTTTTTTATAATTGACACTAATTCCCAAAAATAATGCTATCCTTCCTCAAAGGTTCAATTATACCAATTTTATAAATGTTTGCTACAAATGCTATAAATAAGGAAGAAGCAAGAAGCAAGAAGGGATAAACATTCAAAAAAAATAAGGAAATAACGATAGATATAACTATCTAAAATGAATTAGAGCAGCTATTTTTCAGCATATCCGCTCAAGAGCTAGCTTTTCGTAGCATTCTTTTTTCAAAGTGGTATTATTAATTACCGAAATAATTAATAATTAAACAATTAAATAATTAGATAATTCAGGTTTAAAGCTTCCCCAATCAAGGGGAAAAAGCGGTCGTTTCGGCTAAGAGCCGACATGAAAAGCGGAGCTTCCCGAAGGGTGGGATGCCGTTTGCAGAGCATTCCGAAGGATGGGATGGATAGGTCGGCGCCATATCCAATCGACCAAGAGAAATAAATCTTTTCGTTTGAGTCAATCCTCTCCCTTTTTTTGCTCTGCTTTATCAACATCTTTCTTAACATAAAACTTGGGCATTAGTGAGAAGTTATGATTATTTGGTTTGAGAGGCTTTTTCCTCAGAAAAGTATATTGAAAAATACGTTTTTTTGAAGATTCTTACGGACCATCCGGACCACCCGGACCACAAGGTTTTCAGGAGTTCCTTATAAGGGATAGCTTTTAGGGAGAGGTAATTATCCATTATCCATTATCCATTATCCATTAATGAAAGAGCTTAGGCATTTTTACAGCACAAACTAGCTGAAGTTATCGTCAGTCAAGCTTTTTAAGCGAATAAATATTCTTTTGTCATTATGTGCTGCCTATGAAACTAAATTATATAAAAATTTGTTTACTAGGCTGTCTTGCAGGATCTTGATTAAATTCATTATGTATAAATTGCACTGGCTCATAAGTATTAATCCACAAGTGAGCGCCACATTTTGCTGGTTTGTAAGGTTCATAGACGATTTGGCAAGGACCTGGAATATATAACTCATAACCATAATCGTTGCGATCGCCATCCTTCACAGAAAGCACAGGTTTCAATTTCTCTGGAGGCTTACCCTTATTACCTTTAATCTTGCTTTGATTAACATGAATCATTTTAGGTTCCTTGGGTTTTTCCTTGTGCCAGATACCTTTCGGACCGCGCCGAGCCGGAATTATTACAGGCATTCCATTCTCGGAAACTGGTATTTCCCAGAATCTACCATTTTTATCAGCATCTTTGACTCTTCCTTGAGCTAGTAAAACTAATAAACGTTGACGAGAGATACCTAATAACAAAGACGCTTCTCTAGTACCCATGATTTTTACCTCAACTGTTGGACAATAGTCAGTATTGAAAAAAAGTAACTTTGAAAAAGTTACTTACTAAGAATAAGTGTAAACGAAAATTGTTACTTTTCCATTACTGTCATAAAACGTAAAAGATTGTTGGTCTTTTTTCCTTTTTAACTGAGGATATTTACTTGTTCCCTATTTCGGTTTAAATGCTTCACCTAGATTTTCACGCAGCACTTTGCTAAATGCGAGATGAATAATTAGGGCTTGCTGATTAAATCTCAAAGCATTTGCATTCTAATAGTTTGAGCAATTTTATGTCTTGAAAAATACCTGGTTTTCAGCTCTTCATGCTCAAAAAGTTAGCATTTTGGGCAAGAGTTGAGCAAAAAAAATTCTTCTCTACTCCGCTGAAATTCAAGAAGGCGAAACCGTTGCCTGTTCACCCATCTCCACGTCTCCGCGTCCCCGCGTCCCCGCGTCCCCGCCTGTCCACGTCCCCGCGTCCTACCCGCAGCAACCAATTTATTCAGCAGACCCTAATTATTTGTCCAGGCATATTCTGTTTGCTTTTTTACATAGTTAGTAAAGACTTTTTTAGGTTCTAAAATTCGCACAGGGCTAACTCAGGCTAATTTCGCATTGCACGTTTGTTAACTTTGTTCATGCCAGAAGTTCCATTCACCATATTAAGGCCATAGTTTTCAACAATTAATAATTAATAATGAATAATTAATAATTACCTCTCCTTGAAACTGATAGGATTGACTCTTGCATACAATTTTTATTTATTATCCCCTATCCAAGGGGAGGCTTTAAAGCAAAATTTTTCGGTAAACTAAACGAGCATAGCCAGCAAATTGAGCCATTTTTGAACGCTCCTGGTTACTAAGCTTTAATTCAAGTTTTTTGGCGTACAATCAAATCACCTCCAACCAGATTATCAAGTATTTTTTTTCAAGTCAAAAAAAATACCCATATTTATTTTCAGTTCTTGCCGGGAGCCTGAGATATTGACACTAGCAATCAGCTCCTACTTCCCGCTCCCCTACTCCCCACTGCCTATTCCCTACTCCCTACTCCCTCCGGTCTCAAGCTTTAAATACGATCGCTGGATCGATGCGAGTTACTTTTTGAATGGCAAAGAAAGCTGAACCTACACACATCCCAACAGTTATACCCAATACCCCTAATGCAGACCAAGGTGTAATCAAAATAATAATTCCCCTACTGGCCACCCAACCACTTAATCCTAAACACACTAACATCCCAGGAATATAACCCAAAACTGCCATCCATATTGCCTGCTCTACAATTACTGCGTATAATTCTTTATCCGATGCGCCCATTGCCTTGAGAGTACCAAACTCCTTAATATGGTCAGACACAGAAGAATACAAAATCTGAGCTACCACAACTATGCCCACAATTACACCTACCACTGCCCCCATTCCCAAAACTAAACCAATATTTGTTCGTGCCAACCAAAAAAATCTAGTTTTCTCAGATAATTCCTCTTTAGTATAAGTATTAGTACCCGTCATTACCTCTTCTATTCTTTGTTTTAATACTTGTAAATCTTCACCTGGTTTAGCTTTTACTAAAATATAAGCTATCGGGTCTGCTATTTCTAACTTTTTGGGTGTGGGTATTTCCTCTAACTTTTGAGTGGGGTCTTTTTTGTCCACTACTTTAGTACATTCGAGATTTCCTGCTCCTACCACTTTGCAGTTAACTTCAGCATTAATACCTGCACTGATGTAGTTATTAGCATTTTCCAGAGATGTAAATAATAAGGTACTTGATACAATTGATTGAGTACCTTTTGTCACTGCAACTAATTTTGCTGGTAGGGAACCTGCCATTGCCGTTGTTCCTACTCCTTCTGAGAGCATACTGGATAACCTGCTTTGGTCGGCCATCACTGCAAAAGGTTGTTTTAAGTCCCTGGCATTACCTTCAATAACGTTTCCAGGATTAAATAATTGTCCATCTGGGTCAAATCCAATTACCATTAATGGACTCATTTCTCCATTTTGAGGTCGCCATCTAACCCCTCCTAAAATTAAAGGTTCTGCTTGCTGGACACCATCTATAGTTTTGGCCTGGCTCAATTGACCATAAAGTAGGGGGTCTGTCAGCTCAAAGTTGACCATTTCATCAGAGGCAATCCAAATATCTGCATTGGATTTATCTATTAATAAGGTTGTGGAACGGGCAAAACCATTTAATATGCCTGTTTGGATTGTTACTAAGCTAACTGCAAATAATATCCCTGCTTGGGCTACTATAAACCGAGGAATATCTTCTAATAAATTTTTGCGAGCTATAGAAGCCATATTATTTGAATCAAAAGTCCTATATATATGGTGGATAGACTATAATTTATAATTTTCAAAGTCTAATTTAGAATTAGATATTTAATGTCTCTATAACTACCACAATTACTTGAATAAAGAATCTCCATACTCTTAAACCTAAGACCTACAACGTTCTTAAATTATTGATTTTTACTGTGTTGTTTTGCTAAATCTTCGTTGAGAATTAAAAATTGAGAATTGAAATACAAAATTTTCAAATTCTCAATTCTAATTTTATCTTGAATGTCTCTACAACTGCCACAATTACTTGAAGAAAGAATTTCCATACTCTTAAATCTAAGACCTACAACGTTCTTAAATTATTGATTTTTACTGTGTTGTTTTACTAAATCTTCCTGATGTAATTCTCTATCTTTAATTGTTAGAAGTTCTGGAATTGTCACAAATTCTGAATTGAGAATTCTCAATTCTAATTTTATATTAGACATATCCGATAATCAAAAATCTGTGGTGGTGCTGAGGAATGGTAGAGAGAGTGTGGGAGGTGTGGGAGGTGTGGGAGGTGTGGGAGGTGTGGGAGGTGTGGGAGGTGTGGGAAGAAATTACAAAACTTATGTATCTTCGCCATTCCTCAGCAGGACTACCCAAAAATCAAATCAATCCCACGTGCTATATACATCTACTCTTTCCTCCTAAAGAGTAGGGACACCGTTATGCAACGTCCCTACCTATCTCCCTACTCCCTATTTTCCATAGAAGTCTATTGAATGTCTGCTGCTTGACATCCTCCCGAGGCTGCTCTTACCAGACAGCATGGGATTCGCTAACATCCCTGATAGGGGGTTTCTGCTGCCTCTATCAGAGGAGCTGCGCTAACATAGCACCTACCTCCGAGGCCGAACCTCTTTCCGGTCTTACGGTCGCTCCTAAAGACTTGCCAGCGCCGCCAAAGGGGGTCTCCCCCTAGTGCGACTGGCGCTGACACTGCTAGTCCAGCCACCTTATTTTTTGACCATAGTATCCTATTATATCGCTTACACACGTAAATTTTTAACAAGTGTCGAAACTCTACAACTGCCACAATTACTTGAAGTTGAATTTCCATACTCTTAAACCTAAGACCTACAACTTTCTTCAATTATTGATTTTTACTGTGTTGTTTTGCTAAATCTTCCTGATGTAATTCTCTATCTTTAATTGTTAGAAGTTCTGGTATTGTTACAAATTCATAGTCTTGCTGTTTCAAACCAGCAATAATATTGGGTAGAGCTTCTACAACATGGCCTCTTGGACCGCCACCATCATGTAGCAATACAATTCCACCATTGCTAGCTTTATTCAAAACCTTTTTGGTAATTTCTTGAGCTGACCTGTAATACCAGTCCACAGAATCAGCAGACCATAGGACTACAGTGTGTTTACGTTCTTTAGCATAGTCAGCTAAACCATTTTCGAGAACGCCACCAGGAGGTCGAAATAGGTTAGTAGTCCTACCTGTTATTTTATATATAAGGTCTGCTGTACGTCCAATTTCACTTTTGATGCGGTCTGGACTCATTTTACTCTTTTTAGAGGGGTGGTTCCATGTGTGATTAGCAATAACATGACCTGCTTCTACAATTTTTTTGCCTATTTCTTGACGTTCGTTTAAATGTTGGCCAACCACGAAAAAAGTTGCTTTAATGTTATGTTTTTTGAGAATATCTAATATTTGTTCTGTAGTTCTGTTCCAGGGACCATCATCAAAGGTTAAGGCTATAACTTTTTGTTGGTTTTTGAGAGTAATATTTTTAACTACTTTTCCTTGAAATCTTTTGGGAACACTAAAATTAAATGTTCTTAATTCTAATTCTCTGAGTTTTTGTCGAGTTTTATTGATATTTTTAGCAACAACTGAACTAATTTTAATTACTTCTAATTGTTTTTTTTTGTAACTTGCTGGTTGATTAATTATATCTGTATTTCTTTTTGTAGTTGCTGTTGTAGTTGATTGTTGGTTTGCCAATATATCTAAGGGTAGTAGCATCCCTATTAAAAAACTCCCACTAGCTGCGATGATTGTTGCTAAAGATTTTCCTTGCCTAGATAATACATCTAAATTTGTCATTTTTTTTCTTTCTACAGATATGTTAAATAATTAATAATTACCTATTCTTATAATGAAGAGGATTGGATTTGCTTAAAAGGATTTTTTTTCTTCTCTTAGTAGATTAGATATGGTTAGGTAACCTATTCATCCCACCCTACGGTAAGCTCTGCTTTTTCGTATAGGGAATGCTCCGCAAACATGTCGGCGACAGCCGAAAACGACCGCTTTTGCTCCATGAATGGAGAGGCTTTATACCTTAATTTTTGGGTAATTTTATGGGATTATTCAGGGATTTTTAATTTTTTAATTTCTACTTTTTCTTGGATAATTATACTTTCATAATTACTATTTAGTAATGACTATTTTGAGATTGTTAGACATATATTATATAGCAATTTATAAGAAGCGTGAGGTACGCCGATTCATTGGTTATAGGGAACACTTAACTGGGAATAGATATGGAGGGAATAGTGAATAGAATACAATTTGAATATAGGTTTACCTTATTAGGTTGAGAAGGGCTATATAACATCTTTATTTGTCTCTAATTAATCTAATCCTTGCTCTGCTGATTAAATCTCAAAGCATTTAACGATAAAGATTTTAGCTTTTTTAAATACCTAAAAAGTACCTTTTTTTTCAGCTCTTCATGCTCATGCTTGTTAGTATTTTTAGCAAGAATTAGGCAAAAAAAATACTCCCGTACGGACGTTTCGCTATGCGACATGAAACGCATTTTTGTTATGCAACGTCCCTACCTATCTTTCCTACTCCTTAAAAAAGACTTTTGAGCGCAAACCCTAATTAATTTTCCTCCTAAAGTTAATTTAAATAATCTTATTTATTCAGTATTTTCCGGCGCAAGTTTTTTGATAAATATCAACAATTTTTTGGGTTACTTCAGCTATGCTTAAACCATCTGTGCTAATTTCTATAGCATCTGAAGCTTTTCGCAAGGGAGAAATTTCCCGGTTACTATCTTTTTGGTCACGATGAATAATCTCTTTTTCTACTTCTTCTAAGCTGATGTTTGTTTGACCTTTCTGATGTAACTCTAGTAGTCGCCGTCGTGATCGCTCTGTTACAGAAGCTGTTAAAAAAATCTTCACTTCAGAATTTGGAAATACATGAGTGCCAATATCTCGTCCTTCTGCTACTATCCCTCCTTTAGTTCCAAATTGTTGTTGTTGTTTTACCATAAAATATCTTACAGTAGGCTGGGCTGCAATAGCTGAAACATGATTTGTAACTTCCCTACTCCGAATTGCTTCTGTGACATCCTGGCCATTGATCATAACATGACGATTTTCCGGGCCATTAAAGCCGATCTGGCATTGACTGACTAATTCTGCTACTTGGGCCTGGTCTTCAAGTGGTATACCAGCTTGTAGCACCATCCATGTTACAGCCCGATACATTGCTCCCGTGTCCAAGTACAAAAGTCCTAGATTTTGTCCTACTAATTTGGTGACTGTGGATTTGCCTGCACCAGCAGGCCCATCAATGGCAATGATTGGTTGACGGTTTCTCAAGAGTATATTGTCTATTAAACGGCAAGATCCAAGATAAGCAGCGATCGCTAATAAGGCTATATTTTGAATATTTTCTAAAGGTTGTAAAGTTTCAGGATGAACTATTTCTAGATATTCTAGTTTTACTGTTGGTTGAGGTGTTAACTTTTCTTTAACGGCATTTTTTACTTTTTTAATAATATTTGGTGTATTTCGATTCTCTAAAAATATTTGTTTACCATGACAAAGAGAAGTATAAAGTATGGAAGCTTGGTGTTTTTGTTCGGGAGTTAAATATTGATTGCGAGAACTAAGAGCTAATCCTGAAGCTTCACGAATTATTGGGCAAGAAATAATATTAACTGGCAAACTCAAGTCTTTAACTAATTGCTTAATAATTGCTAACTGTTGAGCATCTTTTTGACCAAAATAAGCATTATTTGGCTGAACTAAATTCAATAATTTAGTTACAATTGTTGCTACTCCCTGAAAAAAATTAGGTCGAGAAGCTCCACACATAATTGATGTTGTATGAGATGGAGGAACAACTGTAGTTGTATAATTTTGAGCATTAGTTGATAGCTCATTTTCCATACCAATTGTTTCGGGAGTAGGAGCAAAAATTACATCTACTCCTTCTTGTTCGCAAAATTTTTTATCTATTTGTAACTGTCTAGGATATTTTTGAAAATCTTCGCTAGGAGCAAACTGTAAAGGATTAACAAAAATACTAACAACAGTAATTTTATTTTCTTCTCTAGCACGTTTAATTAAGCTTAAATGTCCTTCATGCAAAGCTCCCATTGTCGGAACTAAACCAATAGTATAAGGATATTTTTGTGGTTCATTTCGCAGTAAATTTAAGTAGCAGTGCAAACCTGCAATAGTAGTAAATAAACGCATTTTTTTATGTAATAATTCAGTAGGTAGCAGGCAAGATACTTATTCGACTCGACAAAAGTTTTATTCTTGGTCTTTGTACCTCATATACTTGAAATTTTCTGTATAGCAGTTGCTGCATAGCGCGGGTAAAACTATAAAACTTCAAAGTTATTACTTGTAAAGTTTTGACTGAAGTTGAATACTGAATGCTATATATCATCGACCATTGAATAATTATAAATGAATCGTTATTAGGAACATAAGAATATTGACATTGGGGAGAAAGAAAGTCAAGGATAGTAGGAAATAGAAAGTTTTTTGATTTAGCTATTATCGGAAGAAAATATTATTCGCTATGAAGCAAAATTAAATAGATAAACTACTGTATATTTAATATATATTTATGATTAGTTATTTGGAATTAGCTAATAGGTTAAAAGCTTTTTATATTCCCTATTTCCTTTTCCTCTTATCTATGTTTTTCTCAAAATTAAGACATATAAATAATTCACATTTTTCATCTATTTTTGTTTATTTTTTTGACATATCATTCAGACCACCTTTAACGAAGTAAGATAGGATAGCAGTAGAGTTGGCGAGGTAAAAAATTTATTTTTGTAATGGGAATTTTGAGCATCCCTAAAAACATCTCGCCTTAAAATGTGAGGTAGCGCGACCCAACTCTTTTGATTACTCAATATTACAATTCACTTAAATTTGTAGGCAAAATTTGTGATTTACAATAGTCGATATTTAGGTTTTCGTTCAGATGAGTTTTTATTCTATCTGAACTGTATTTACTTATAACATGAAATCCAATTATACAGTTATCGTCTTTGCTAAAATTCATCAAGATAGAGCTTGATCGGTATACTCTTAAAAAATTTCTGCAACTTAAATCCTTCCTTTTTTTCTGACTTGTTATACCATTTTCATAAAACATTGCTACAGTTACAGAACAGCTAAAAAGAGATAAAAAACGCCGGAACCAGGAAATATAAATAGACAAAAAATGGAGGAAAAAAATTTAATTTTGACAATGAATGGAAGCCATCAAGTATTAAATTTTAGGAATAAACTACAAATTGAAATGTAACAGCATTTTTTGAATTTGGTATTACTTTCTTTAGTCATACGATAATTAATTCTTGCTCTGCTGATTAAATATCAAAGCATTTATATATAAGAGTTTTAACCATTTTAATAGGAGTTACAATTGTTGCTCAATTTTTCTATCCAA
Organism: Okeania sp. SIO3I5; assembly: GCF_010672085.1. Classification (GTDB taxonomy): domain Bacteria; phylum Cyanobacteriota; class Cyanobacteriia; order Cyanobacteriales; family Microcoleaceae; genus Trichodesmium. Next base: position 5,079 of record NZ_JAAHHT010000169.1, on the reverse strand, counting down.
CTCTTGCTGTTAATACTAATTTTTTGAGGCTTTTTAACTCAAACAGGCGCACTTTTTCAAGACTTAAAAACGCCAATACCTTTATTTTTAAACACTTTCAGATTTAATCAGCAAGTCCTAATTAATAATTATTAATTAAATAATTCAGCTTTATTAGCCTCCCCAATAAAGGGGAAAAAAGTGTTAGGATATTTGCTTATATTCAATAGAGTTACGGTTTTAACCAGAGGTAATTATCCATTATCCATTAATGAAGATATTTTATAATCTACCGTAATTCACCGAATATTAGTTATTTAATCCTGTTTATAATTTTTTTTCACATAAAGATATCTTTGAAAACCCTATCATTTGACACCTAAAACCTTCTTTAAATATCTACTCTTGGTCAAGCACCTCTACTTTGACAGGAGCAACTCCACTTTCAATCATGCCTAAAACACTAGCAGCAGCAGACGATACATCAATAACTCTACCTGGAATATATGGACCACGGTCATTAATCCGTACAATAACTGAACTACCATTATTGAGATTAGTTACTCGTACAATTGTGTCAAAAGGCAGAGTTTTATGGGCAGCCGTCATTGCATATTGATTATAACGCTCACCATTGGCACTTAAGCGACCATGAAATCCAGGGCCATACCAAGATGCCCAACCTTGAAAATGCCAGGTTATTGGTCCAATAGCTACTTTTTGTGGTTCAGGTTTTGGTTGACCCACTATTTCTTTTAAAGGAGGAGCATTGTTAATTTGTCGCCGTAGGCGGTTAGTTGCTTGTAAAGTATCTGTTGGTAAGTCATTAGTAGTATCTGGCAGAATAGTTTGCTCATTTATTTCTACTAATTTTTGCTCATTAACCAGAATAATGTAGTCTTCGGTATTTGTATCCCACTCTGCTGTAATCTCCAGATTAGGATTTTCCTCCATAAACTGGTTTAGTCGGGAGGCAACTATTGATGCTCGCCACACCGGATCTTTTTGTTTCTCTGAATTAGAAGATTGAATAGTAGCTATTTTCACCGGAGAGTCTGAGTGTTGATTATCAGTCTTCTTGTTAGTTTGCTCGGGCTCAAGAAAAGTAAGAACTGGAATATTACGAACATAAAGAGTCGCAGCTTGGCGACCAACCAGTTCATGGGCTAGAATTTTAGTAATAGTATTTTCCCCTTCTTGTTTGTTTAACTGATATTCTCCAACTTTTAAAACATCTGCCTCTCTTTTGAGAGAATTATCATTTGTGTCTGAACTTCTATCTATTAGTTCATGTTGTCGATCAATTTTTTCTTCCTGGAGAGTATCAGCATAAGAGTATACTACACCTACACTAGAAAGTATCAGGAAAGCAGTAATACCAATCCAAATTTTGTAGTTCATAAACTTCTTTTTTTCAGGAGCACCCTTTGAGTTGGATTTATCTTGGTATAGTCCAGCAATGGCTATTCCCGATAACTCAGACTCTTCGATGTTTAAGTATTATTAAGCAACTGGAATAGATTATCACAAACCTTTTAAGATTGGGAACCAAATCTTAAAAATTTTTTGGTTAATTTTCTACAAATAAGGCTGATGGTAGAATTCTAGAAATTAGACATCGTAAAAAAAAGGGGATCTGCAAATTACTTTTGCAAAAAAATAATCTTCAGAAAATAGTTTCTTGTACCTTGTTGTCTAAAATACAATCAAAGTTTTGGCCTAAAACATAATGGATTATAAACAAGCTGGTGTTGATGTTGAAGCGGGTCGTGAATTTGTTAATAATATTCGCAATTTGGTTATTAGTACCCACCGACCGGAAGTTTTAGGAGGATTAGGTGGGTTTAGTGGGTTATTTGCTTTACCAACTGGTTACAAAGAAGCAGTTTTGGTTTCTGGTACTGATGGTGTGGGTACAAAGTTGAAACTAGCAAATACTCTGAATTGTCATCATACTGTTGGTATTGATTTAGTTGCTATGTGTGTCAATGATGTGTTGACATCGGGGGCGGAACCTCTGTTTTTTTTGGATTATTTGGCAACAGGAAAATTAAATCAACAACAGTTAACTGAAGTGGTTTCTGGTATTGCAGAAGGATGTCGTTTAGCAGGGTGTGCTTTAATTGGGGGAGAAACTGCAGAAATGCCGGGTTTTTATCTGCCTGGTGAATACGATCTGGCAGGTTTTTGTGTGGGAATTGTAGAAAAAAGTTTGATTTTGGATGGTTCTCAGGTAAAAGTAGGTGATGTGGCAATTGGATTAGAAAGTAGTGGAATTCATAGTAATGGTTTTAGTTTGGTGAGAAAGATTATTGATGAATGCAATATTTCTCTACAAGATAGCCCTGATTTTTGGGAGCAAAAAAGTTTAGGAGAGGCGTTATTAACTCCAACAAAAATTTATGTTAAACCAATTTTAGCAGCGCAAAAGTCTGGCTTAGAAATTCATGGTATGGCTCATATTACTGGGGGTGGTTTACCAGAAAATTTACCTCGTTGTTTGCCAGAAGAAATGTCTATTGATATTGATAGAAATAGTTGGGAAATTCCTCCTATATTTAGGTTGATTTCTGAAGTTGGTAATGTGGATGAGGAGGCAATGTTTAATACTTTTAATATGGGGATTGGTTTTGTAGTTTTAGTGTCACCAAATCAGGTAGAAATGGCAATTAATTTTTTTGTTTCTCAGGGAATAAAGGCTTATTGTTTGGGTGAAGTAAGCTAGTTTTTGATAATACATTGAGGAGATTATAGCTGGGGATTTATTGATGAGAGGTTAGGGAATTGTACTAGGCGAGCAGCAAGAGAACGTATTTTCTAAATTTAGAAAATATGAAGACAAATTAGACTTTCATGGTTAGGGAAAATCAAAGCTTTTAATTATTTTTTGATATAGAATCCGGTTATATAGTCTATGTTTATAACTATACTTCAATATTTAATTTCTCCTACTACCCTACTCCCCCAACTATATAATAAGTATTCAGTTACAGTCGATGGGAGTATCGCTACTCCTCACCTCTGTTTCAAAACCGTGCATGAGAGTTTCCAACTCACACGGCTCCTAATAACTAAGGACACTTGGAGGTTAGGTTCACATACTCCCTTCTTCCCTATTTCCAAGACTCTAGGGTTTGACACTATACTCAGGTGTATTTAGGCTCTTAACCATCGACTTCTTCTTTATAGTGGGCACGGTTTCCACTTCACACCTTGGGAGTTAGTTTTTGCCTCCCGATCGTTTCTGGTTTCACCGCCTACCTTAATTACCTCCTCACGTCTGCATATCCTGATAATTACTTCAGGCTTGCTTCTTGAGGAATCCTATACCCTAAAGGCCATTGGTTAAGCTTTTCCTACTCTTATTTTTGGTATCTCTTGGTCGATTATTGTACCTGCGGGTTTTATTTAGAGTGGTAACGCTTGCCACTTAGAGAGGCCAAAAGGGGTTACTTCGTTCCCTGATATCATTTCACGTTGACTTTAGGCTTAAGCGTTTAGGCCGACCTCAATTAGACACGAAATCAACTCCAGTTGATTGATTCCAATTGTGTGAGGCATACCGTTTTGGTTCAAGGGTATCAATGTCTTTCCCTTGTCTATCATAACGACCCATATACTAGATTCTCATTTTCGATAACCATTGCCAACTTCCCTGGCAGAGGATTGGGATAACATTACCCTTGACGAAGCTTTTAGGCCATGCACGCTCGTGACTGACATTGCTAGTGTCCGAATCCTGGGACTATGGATTCACGTGGTATCCGCACGGGAAGGAATTTAACCTCCATGTATATCAGAGTTACCCTTTTGTAGGGCTGGCTAAACGTAAACCAAGGGGTTTACTTAGGCCAAACGAATCGCACACCGGATTTGATATTATACCCTGATCTTCGTGAATAAGTTTCAGATGATACTAAACTGTAAAGCCTACAAGGAGTGAAAATTTTGGTAGTGCGTCAAGGAAGTGTGGGAAGTGTGGGAAGTGTGGGAAGTGTGGGAAGTGTGGGAAGGCTCTCGAAAGTAGGAGGAATAATTGTACCTGTATCTTTTTGGGAAGTGTCTGCCATCCGTCCTAACTTTTTGATCTTAAAGACTAAAAAATTTACACTTTTTTCGCTCCAAAAATCATCAAACTTTTATATATCAGTGCTTTTAGATTATATTAGCCAGCCCTACTAGGGCGTTTCCCACACTTTGCTGATGCACAACCAAAATTTTAAGCAGTTTTCAGAATAGAAATTCTAGTGTACTAAGAGATTTTTATTCAGTCAGAATGATAATTATAATCATCAGATTTCAGTTGTAAGATTTTAGTGATAATTATTGCTCTGCTGAATAAATCTCAAAGCATTTACAGGTAAAGGTTTTAGACTTTAATGGTCTGAAATACCTTGGTTTTCAGCTCTTCATCAAAATGCATGGAGCGTATTTTGGGCGAGAGTTGGGCAAAAAAATTCTCCCGTACGGACGTTGCTTGAGCATTAATGCGTTTTCCGTTCCAGAATGCTCTGTAAACATGTCGCTCCGCGTTAACGGAGTTATGCGGAACGCTAAACCTCCCTACCTACTCCCCTACTGCCCCGCTCCCCTACTCCTTAAAAAAAGACTTTTGAGCGCAAACCCTAATTAGGTGTCAGCCGTCTAGTAGGAGAGCCGTTAGATTAGGGACGTACAGTCAGAATATAAAAGGATTTTGATTCCTCTTAATTGTTATTAAATATCTATCAAAATTATTCCTGATTGCTATATTTAACTCAATTTGATCTGATATTATGAAAATTCAAATACTTATAAATAATAGCTAATAGAGAAAATAAGTAGAGATTAAATTTTACCGAAACAATTAAACAATTAAACAATTAAATAATTAGATAATTCAGGTTTAAAGCCTCCCCAATAAAGGGGAAAAAGCGGTTGGAAAGCGGAGCAGTCCGTTAGGATGGGATGGATGGGTTACCGGCGCCATATCCAATCAACCAAGAGAAATAAATTTTTTCCCTACCGCGTCAATCCTCTCCCTAAAAGGGAGAGGTAATTATCCATTATCCATTATTGAACCGCTCTACTTTAGATACTTCCGTCACGTGATTGAATCGG
>NZ_JAAHHT010000168.1:12882-21259 GCF_010672085.1 Okeania sp. SIO3I5 | reverse complement strand
CCACGGAAAGTAGGTGATACCTCAACGAGCGAAATCCTTGCTGTCAGGAGCCGTGTGAGCTGGAAACTCTCATGCACGGTTTTGAAACAGAGGTGAGGGATAGTGATATCCCCATCGACTGTATCGGGACGAAACCCAACAAACCTTTACCAGGAACCCAACAAATCTTTGCTAGTATTTGATATTTTTATTTTACTTTCCATGTAATACCAATTTAAAAAATGGCTGCTCTAGAAAAGTCTATATCTGGCAAGGAATTATCATTACTCATTTGTAACATTATTTTATTGAATTGGTATAAGGGAGCAAGATGCTCCCACTGTTTCCTTGACCAAAATAATTACAATAAACCACTATTACAATGCACCACCACCAAGGTTTTTAGCTAGATGAACTACACCATCAAAACCACAATCCTTGTAGGGACGTTCCATGGAACGTCCCTACTGTTTTCTACTAAAATCAAAACTGCTCTAATATATAATCCAGTTGAAAAATAGTCATTGTGATGAAAGGAAGCAATCTCCGCGCACCCCTGAGATTGCTTCCTTTCACTCCGTTCCAGTCGCAATGACTAGACTATGGTAATTATCCAGATTTGAGATAATTTCTAACTTCTGACTTTTTAATTCTGACTTTTGACTTCACAGACTCCTACGGTTAATTTTTTCTCAACATACTATTGACGTTTTATTCAACATTAGCTAAACTATATATATAGGAAACAAAAAAAAGGTTTCAAAACGGACGAATGTATCCGCTGAAACCGAGGGATTTTTTGTGGAATTTTTGTCAAAAATTGGAGAAAAAAATATGACTAATAATATAGAAGTAGTTTTCAGTTTTGACACGACTGGCAGTATGTATCCTTGCCTAACTCAGGTACGTCGAAAAATTAAAAGTACCGTAACTCGATTAATATCAGAAATTCCCGGTATTCGGATTGGAATAATTGCTCATGGAGATTATTGCGATCGCGGCTCTACTTATGTGACTAAACATTTAGAATTATCTCAAGATATAGATAGTATTTGTAATTTTGTAGAAAAGGTAGAAAGAACCGGTGGAGGAGATGCGCCAGAATGTTATGAATTAGTATTAAATGAAGCTCAATCTTTGCCTTGGACGACTGGGGCGACTAAATCTTTAGTATTAATTGGAGATGATATTCCCCATCCAACAGCTCAAAATCCGCAAAGGCTAAATTGGCGAGAAGAGCTGAATAAATTATCAGATATGGGAATAACAGTATATGGAGTCCAAGCATTAAACCGTCGTCATGCCACAAAATTTTATCAAGAATTAGCAGAAAAATCTGGTGGTTTTCATGTAGATTTAGACCAATTTGCTTATATTAACGATCTATTTTTAGCAGTTTGTTATCAACAATCTTCCGACGAACAATTGCAAAATTATGAACAGGAAGTTATTGAAAATAAGCGGATGAGTCGCGGTTTAAGTAAGATTTTTAATACCATGTTAAACCGAGAAGAAACGACAGTTTATGAGTCGGCAGATTTACGGGCAGTTACGCCGGGAAGGTTCCAAGTTTTAGAGGTGGATGAGAATAAACCGATTAAAAGTTTTGTGCTAGAAAATGGTTTAACTTTTAATAAAGGGCGTGGTTTTTATGAATTTACAAAGACAGAAACTATTCAGAAGCAAAAAGAAGTTATTTTAATGGATCGGACAACTGGAGATATGTTTGAGGGAGAAGCAGCACGGGAAATGTTGGGTTTGCCTGATGGTGCAACGGTGCGAATTAAACCTAATAATTTGGAAAAATATGTGGTGTTTGTGCAGAGTACCTCGGTGAATCGGAAGTTGATTGGTGGCACTCGTTTTTTGTATGAAGTTGAAGATTGGAGGCGATAAATCAGTTATCAGTTATCAGTTATCAGTTATCAGCTTTTTTTGTCCAGAAGTCAAAAATAGGCCATTTGAGAATTATTGGGCCAGTAAAATTAGGTTATTTGTGGCGATCGCTAGCTGTACAAGAGAGGAGGTGAAAAAAAATGCCTGAGATTGAGTCTTGGGAAGAGTTTGAGCTTTGTGGAAGGTTGGAGGCGATAGAACTCCGTTCCGCTTCGCGATCGTCGCAATTTTTGTATTGCTTGACTGTCAAGGGTTTGGAGGATTTGGCTTGGGTAGGCTATTGCAATTTTTTCAATTTTTATGCTACTTTAATTATGGTCATCGCAAATGTACCTTGAAAATTAAATATGGACTGGGTTCTAGAACCCTGCAGTTTAAACTAACTAAAATCCCTATTAGGGATTGAAACATTGTACCAAGCCCGCCTGCTTACTGCGTAGTCCTGACAAGTTTAAACTAACTAAAATCCCTATTAGGGATTGAAACTTCTTATTAACGGAATATTTGGCCCTTCCTCCTACGTTTAAACTAACTAAAATCCCTATTAGGGATTGAAACTTATATGTATCAGACTTGAAAGGAATATTGTTAGCAATAATATGTTTAAACTAACTAAAATCCCTGTTAGGGATTGAAACAATTCAGTAAGCTTTATAATGACTAAAACCCGACAGGAAATTATCAGACAAGGACATAGAGCATTAATTGATTCTTTAGGAATTGTTGATGCGATCCGGTTTCTTCAATACTATAGCTCTGGTTATGGAGACTATACCCAAGAACGTCATCAGTGGTTAGACCAAACTCCATTAGAAGACATTCTGACCTCTATGAAACAGCAAGCAGAAGATAATAATAACCAGTATGATGAAATTATTCAGTAAAAGAATTCGGGTTATAAAGATTGAAATCTTTGGTTAATAGGTTAAGTCATATCAAATTGGTATAATATAAAATTTTTAGTTAGTTTCAAAAGAAGATTAGATTTTGGAAGAATCGAAGTATAGAGTTTCAATCTGCATATTCCATTACCCAACGCAAAGGATTATTAACTGCTACATTAATAACCTCAAGATTTCGTTGCGCTCTGTTAATTAATCTGTCATCTGTAGACAAAAATATGTCGGCATGACTACGTTCAGCACTGGCAATATGGGCAGCATCATAGCCAGAGAATCCTAATTTAACAAGTTCTGTAGAACGTTCTTCAAGAAATTGGCTGCTAACTACTTTGATTTTAGCGATTGCCAGAATGGCTAAAACTTTTTTTAGTCTTTCGGGATCTGGTGTCCGATCTAGTTCTGCTTCTAATGCAACACTCGTAATAAGTTTCCATTTTCCTAACTGACATTGATTTAAGATAGTGAGAATTGCCTGAGTTTCTAAAGCAATGCGGGACTGAGTTTGGTCATCATAAGGACGATTAAGACAACACGCATCTAAATAAATTCTGTATTTTTCACTCATAGGAGGTCTAATAAATCTTCATGTAACTGCCTATCCTAGATGTTTCGGTGCGTTCCGCTTTCCTGACGGAATGCGGAGCAAACGCTTTTCATGTCGCGCTCGCTATAAGTTTCATGTCGGACTTAGCCGTTAGCGGAGCTTTGCGTTAGCAAAAACGCACCCTACTAGACTCAATGGTAGCACGAGTTGTAGGTGTGTTAACAAATTGTTGTTGGGTTTCGTCCCTCAACCCAACCTACATTTATTGCAACATTTAAGATGAATAGGTGTGTTAACAAATTATTGTTGGGTTTCGTCCCTCAACCCAACCTACATTTATTGCAACATTTAAGATGAAACAGTCTACTACCGGACTAAACTTATTATATAGACAAACTTAATATATACAACATGGTACAATTCAAAAAATGGCAGTTAGCAATACTCGCTATTCCCCCCCTTGCTGTAGTCGCCTTCATAATGATATCCGCTGGCAGACAAATCAATAATTGGGGTATCAACTGGATCTGGGGAATATTCGCCCTTGTTTTTCTAGGATGGCGTTGGTTGCTCGTAAAATGGACTCGATCTACAGTTACACAAATGGAAGACGTAATAGCAGAAGTTAACCAACAAATTCCCACCACAGATAACACAACAACCTCACCCATAGAAAACGAAACCACTAAACAACTAGAAACCACCCTCCAAGAAATTCTCAAATCGTGTCGTAACGATCCCCCATTCTGGGAAGACTGGCAAATATTCTGGCAGCGTTGCCAAGAAGTGGTAGTTGCCGTTGCTAATGCTTACCATCCCGAAGTCAAATATCCCCTACTCAATATTTACATCCCTCAAGCTTACGGTTTAATTCGAGGTACAGTTGATGACGTAGACAAATGGATGCAAAAATTATCCCCTACTCTGAATCAAATAACTGTTGGCCAAGCATATCGGGGATATGAAATTTACCGCAAGTTAGAACCCTCTGCTCGGAAATTTTTCCAAGCTTTGGGTTGGACGCAATGGTTACTTAACCCGGTGGCAGCAGCAGCAAAATTGGCTAGTCGCCGTTACAGCGAAGAAGCAAATCAACAGTTGTTGCTCAATTTCAGTCAAATAGTGCGGGAAGTGGCGTTGCGAAATTTATCTCGACAGGCGATCGCTCTGTATGGAGGTAGCAATTTAGATTTTTCTGAGTCTGCTATTCCGACTCCGACTCTCCCGAAAGCAGAAACTCAAACTTTGGAACAAATTATTGCTAAAGCTGAACCTGCGGAAACTGTGGAGCAAAAACCTGTTAATATTTTGTTAGTGGGGCGCACGGGAGCGGGAAAAAGTAGTTTGATCAATACTTTATTTGAAGCAGATCGCGCCGAAGTCGATGTGTTGCCGAGTACGGATGAAATTAAAAATTATCAGTGGCAAACTGAAATGGGAGAAATTCTCAATCTTTGGGATACTCCTGGTTACGAACAAGCTAACCGCAGCGACTTGCGAAAATTGGTGCTTGACTATGCTGAAACTGCCGATCTATTGTTGTTAGTTACCCCTGCTCTCGATCCCGCGCTACAAATGGATGTAGATTTTCTCCAAGACATAAAAGGGGAAATTACAGATTTGCCTGCTATTGTGATGATGACGCAAATTGATCGTTTGCGCCCGATGCGGGAATGGCAACCACCCTATGATTGGATGTGGGGGAAACATGCAAAGGAAAAGTCGATTCGGGATGCGACTCAATATCGGGTAGAAATATTAGGAGATTTTTGTGCTCAAGTTTTGCCCGTAGTGACGGCAGATATTAAAAGTAATAGAAGTGCTTGGAATGTTGATGCCATATCGTTGTCACTGGTAGAAGCTATTGCTCCTGCTAAACAATTACGTCTAGCTCGGTTTTTGCGCGATCGCCAAGCTCGTTCTGTAGCAGCAGCTAAAATCATTGATCATTATACTTTTCAAATGGCAACGACTCAGGGATTAACTGCTTTATTGAAAAGTCCGGTATTGCAATTCATTTCTACCTTGACAACAGGTTCGCCAACTTTAGCTTATGTGCTAGCAGAAAAAATCCCCGTGGAAGAGTTGCCTATAGTTATTGGTAAATTACAGATGGCGTATGATTTGTTTTCCCTATTGAGTGGGGATACAAATTTGGGTAGTTTTGATATGTTAGCATTGTGGCCTTTATTATTAGAAAATCCGGCAACACCAGATCGTAACGCTTGGGCGTTTGGTCATGCTTTAGTGGAGTATTGGATGCAGAATTTAACTATTGAACAATTGCGGGAACGGTTCGAGAATTATTTAAAATAGGTAGTCCTAGCCTAAGAAACCGGGTTTGTGGGAAGTAGATGTTATAGAGTGGAGCATTTAAGACAAACCCGGTTTCTGCGCTTTTGGCAACCTTTTATTGAATTTATTTAGTTGATTTACCCTTTTGCAAATCTTCCAACGCTGCAATAATAAAGCTACTAGCAGGATGATTAAGTAATTGTTCGACTGCAGCAACTCCACCAGCTTTTATAGCACTGAATATTCTTTGTGCCTTAGTTGGATTATTATCAATTTGTGTAATTACTTCAGTAGCAATTTTCATTTTGCCTGCCGTTGTATCTGATGAGTAAGTTTCATCAAGCTGCTCTAATAATTCTTGAATATCTTTTGCTGCTTCTGCTAAATTTTGTTCCTGAGATTCGTGAATTGTACCAGCAACTTTTGCAGAGTCTTTAATTTCTCCTATGCTACCAGCTACACCATAATTTCCTCCTTTGTTGGCAACTGCACCATGAATTTCATTACCACTAATTTGGTCTCCACTACTTTCCGACATAGTACCTCCTTGATTATGATAATTTTCTGCATATATATTTGGGGATTGTATCACACTATCTACCCAAGCTTCCAATCGTTTAATTTGTCTATCTTTTTCTGCTCCTGCTGATATTTTTTCTGCTAATAATAGTTCTAATTGACTTGCTGGAAGTGCTTTCAGTCTATGATAAGTATCAAAATATTCTCCGTGTAACTCTGAATGATCTGCTTCAGGTGCAGTTTCAGTTTTTATCAACACACCCTCACGGTTTTTCCCCCGCTTTTCCATAGAAATTATTTCTAATCCTGCTTCTGGATGTTCTTCATGCAACTTCTGAAATGAATAGGCAACTATTCGAGCGTCAGGTTTTTGTGCATGATAAAAGTTGAGGGTTTCTATCATTGGAGTGATAAAATCAACAAATTCTCCCTCTTTAAAATTCCTATTCCAGTCAGCAGGTTCGCGGCGAGGATTATCGTTTAAAGTATCTTTGGCTGAAAGTTTGAGAAAGTCAGGTCTCTTTTCTGGAGGCAGACGCATATAAACATAATCGCATTTTATACCGTCTAGTTTAGTTCTGGTAGTTATCCCCCAGTCCTCAAGAAAAGCTCCTGTTAAAGTTGCACCTGTTAAATCAGCTTGATCTAAAAATGTTCCTACTAATTTGGCACGAGAAAGGTTTGCATCTTGAAGGTTGGCTAAGTTGAGATTCGCTTCTATGAAACTGGCATTAGTTAGGTTTACTCCCTGGAGATTGATTCCTTGGAGGTTAAAGCGATCTAAGTTGATGTTTTCACCTGCACCTGTTTTGACTAAATCTCTGACTTTGGCATCTTCTAAATAGGTTTCTCCTGGTCGTATGCGGTCTAATTTTATGGTGTTTTTCCAAATAGTGCGGATTATGTTAGCTCTTCTAAAATCTGTACTTTTGACAGTAGCATTGGTGAAGTCAGTATCAGTTAAATTTGCATCTCTGAAAGAGGTTCCACCTATTGCAGCAAAAACAATAGCTATAAAGTTAATTAGAATGTCTTTTCTCTTTCCTTTAATTATTTGATAAGTAGCGTAAGCACTTAAGAGTGTTTGGAATAAGGCGAAGGCTAAGGCTCCAGCGAAAGCGGAGACGGAGGCCAAGGCTCCAGCAACAGCAAAGATTCCAGCGACAGCGAAAGCAAAGACGATCCCAAAATTCCCACTGACGGCGCAGGAAAAAGCAAGTGCGAGGGCGACGGCGAGAGCGAAAGCAAAGGTGAAGGGGACAGGGAAGACTCTGGTGATGGCTCCAGCAATGGCGAAGGCGAAAGCGAAAGCTCCATCAAGGGCGAAGATAAAGGCGAAAGCGAAGACTAAGGCTAAGTCTTCTATTCCGCGACAAATAAGCGCTATCCAGAATGTAACCATTACAATTAAAGACACCCAAACAGCAATTCGATTATCTAGACTACTTGAATCAAAGATTTGTAATATAAAATATGAAATGAATAGATTCAAAAAAGCTGATATACCAACTAAAACAAAAACAACAGCAAGCAAAACTACCACCCAACGTTTTTGCAACCCTGCCTTGGCTCCACAGAATTTAGCCCTCGTTAGATTAGCCCCACTAAAATTAGTACCCCGAATATCAGCAAAACTGAAATCTGCATCAGACAAATCTTTTCCCTTAAAAGACAAACCTCTCAGATTAGCTCCTTGGAAATTTCGTTCACCTTGTTGATATTGTTGCAATATTTCACGTTTACGCCGATTCATATTTTTTATCTATTAAAAAGGATTTAGTTAAGGAAAATTGGAAAAATGACCACCCGTATCCCTACTCCTAACAATTGTAGGTTGGGTTGAGGTACGTTTCGCTACGCGACATGAAAAGCGGAGCTTATCCGCAGGATAAACCCAACAACAACAAATATCGGTATCTGTTGGGTTCGCTCTCGCTTAACCCAACCTACGTCTAGACCTACAAGATTTGATCGGGGTCAATACCTCTTTCTCTGAGTAACTCTGCTAGTCGGTCAGCAAGTTGCTGTTGCTGGTCCGCACGCTGTCGTTCCTGTTCAGCAAGTTGCTGTTGCTGGTCCGCACGTTGCCGTTCCAGTTCAGCACGTTGTTCTGCTTGTTCAGCACGTTGTCGCTCTTCTTCCCTAGCTTGGTCTAATTCTACAGGAGTCAGAAATTTTCTCCCATCTGGTCGATATATTTCCAAAGTTTCTGGTGTAATTTGAAAGCGAATACCTAAACGGG
>NZ_JAAHHT010000168.1:0-12872 GCF_010672085.1 Okeania sp. SIO3I5 | reverse complement strand
TGTTCAGCACGTTGTCGCTCTTCTTCCCTAGCTTGGTCTAATTCTACAGGAGTCAGAAATTTTCTCCCATCTGGTCGATATATTTCCAAAGTTTCTGGTGTAATTTGAAAGCGAATACCTAAACGGGGACTCACCCAACCATCTACTTCTTCGATTGTTCTTAAGGTTTCCCCAACTCTAATGTAACCTGTAAAATTTATACGATCAGGGTCATAAACATAATATTCTTCAACTCCATAATCATCATAAGATTGTAGTTTCTTCCTCATTTCCTTGGGAGTGTTTCCTGGAGACAAAATCTCAAATACCACCTGGGGTGCAATATTTTCCTCTTCCCACTGTTTATAAGAGCCGCGATCGCCTTTAGGTCGGCCAAAAACCACCATTGCATCGGGAGCAATACGAGTTTTATTGTTGCCTTCCACGGGATACCAGAGCAAGTCTCCAGCTACAAATATATCAGGAATTTTGGCAAATAACATTTCCAGGTTTTCTTTGATAGTAACTATCCAGCGAAATTGTTTTGTATTATCTGACATTGGTTTACCGTCACTATCTGGGTAAATAATTTCTGGTTTGGTATACATTTGAGTCATCAGTTGTTAGTTGTTAGTGCAAAACTTGTATGGTGCGTATTTATTGTAACGCACCATTACATAAGTGTCAGTCCACTAGACTAATTTTGGTAAATTAGCTAAAACCTACAAGATTTCATTGGGGTCAATACCTCTTTCTCTGAGTAATTCTGCTAGTCGGTCAGCAAGTTGCCGTTCCTGTTGAGCAAGTTGTTGTTCTGCTTGTTCAGCACGTTGCCGTTCTTGTTCAGCACGTTGTTCTGCTTGTTCAGCACGTTGCCGTTCCTGTTCAGTACGTTGTTCTGCTTGTTCAGCACGTTGCCGTTCCTGTTCAGTACGTTGTTCTGCTTGTTCAGCACGTTGCCGTTCCTGTTCAGCACGTTGTCGCTCTTCTTCCCTAGCTTGGTCTAATTCTACAGGAGTCAGAAATTTTCTCCCATCTGGTCGATATATTTCCAAAGTTTCTGGTGTAATTTGAAAGCGAATACCTAAACGGGGACTCACCCAACCATCTACTTCTTCGATTGTTCTTAAGGTTTCCCCAACTCTAATGTAACCTGTAAAATTTATACGATCAGGGTCATAAACATAATATTCTTCAACTCCATAATCATCATAAGATTGTAGTTTCTTCCTCATTTCCTTGGGAGTGTTTCCTGGAGACAAAATTTCAAATACCACCTGGGGTGCAATATTTTCCTCTTCCCACTGTTTATAAGAGCCGCGATCGCCTTTGGGTCGGCCAAAAACCACCATTGCATCAGGAGCAATACGAGTTTTATTATTGCCTTCCACAGGATACCAGAGCAAGTCTCCAGCTACAAATACATCAGGAATTTTGGCAAATAACATTTCCAGGTTTTCTTTAATAGTGACTATCCAGCGAAATTGTTTTGTATTATCTGACATTGGTTTACCGTCACTATCTGGGTAAATAATTTCTGGTTTGTTATCGGTAGTTAATTCTTTTACCATACTATGTCATTTCACTTGTCAGTTATAGCGCTACGCGCTAGGGAATAGGGAATAGGGAATAGGGAATAGTAAACTGTCAAAGAGTTTCAGGATTTAGAAATGTCCTAATCTTTGCTTCGACTGCTATATCAGCAAAATTTGTAGTAGACTGACACACCTTAAATGATGCATTAGAAAAAAATAGTCAAACCTTGCTATAACAAGAATTATACCAAAAAAGCTACTTAATAATTAATAATTAATAATTAATAATTAATAATTACCTCTTTTGTAATAGAAGGATTGGCTAAAAGGTTTTTTTTGTTCTCTTGGTCGATTGAATATGGTAAGGTTTTCTCCCCATCCATCGACCGCTTTTTCTCCTTGAAAGGAGAGGCTTTAAACCTGAATTTTTTGGTGAATTTTTCTCCTATTCAAACAAACTATCTAATTCACAATAATCAGGCAAAGTTGTATCAATAATTCGACCGTTTCTCAATACAACTCTATCATGTTGAGACCGTGACAAAAGTTCGCTAAAATTCCTACCTTTAAACAGAATTAAATCGGCAGACAACCCAACTCGAATTCTGCCAATATTAGGCAAACCAATTAAATCGGCAGGAGTCTTAGTAACAGCGCAAGGCCAATCCCCATAAGGCATATCTAAATGAGCAATTCTCACCGACATATTAAATACTTCCAAAACATCATGGTCACCAAATCCAAAAAACGGGTCGCGACAATTATCACTGCCAAGAGCAACAGAAATTCCCTGTTTTTTTAACTCATGTAATAAAGTCACACCCCGCCATCTCGGAGTATAATTATCTTGCCGATTTTGGAGATAAAGATTACACATTGGCAGACTGACAATACTAATACCAGCTTCCTTAACTAACTCCAGAGTTTCTGTTACTTTTTCTGGAGTTTGTACAGCCAAACTACAACAATGTCCGCAGATAATTTCCCCTGAAAATTGATGACTAATTGCCTTCTCAGCAACCTTGTGTAAAACCCTAGAATTAGGATCTCCATTTTCATCAGTATGTAAGTCTAAATTTAATTGTCTTTCCTTCGCCAGACTAAATAATTTATCTAATTGATTATCTACATCTGAATTCATAAATGGAACTGCTCCTAATATTCCACCAATATCGGCAATTTTATCCGCTAATTTTTCTCCCGCTTCAGTAAGATAATAATCCCCAGTCACCAAAGAAACAGGTTGTAATATTAATCTATCTTTCCACTCTTTTTGTAATGTTTGAAATACCTCCAAACTAATATTTGCCTGTTCTGCAAAACAGTCAAGATGAGTGCGAATAGCTTTTGTGCCATGAGCATAACTGCATTTGAGACCAAATTCCATCCGACGATAAATATCTTCAGCATTCCAATATTTTCCCGCATCCAAAGCACCCGCATCTATCGCACCATTAAAACTACCATCTTCGTTAGGCGATCGCACCCAAATATGTCCTTTATCTAGATGAGTGTGCATATCCACAAAACATGGCCACACCATACCACCTTTCAGGTCAACTGTAGGAATGTCCCCAGTTGTCAGAAAAGGCAAATCTGCTGAAGACTGGACAATTTGTGTGATGACTCCCTGTTTAATTTCTATATCTACTAAAGAAAGATTTTCCCTAGTTTGACTTGGTATCTCTAAGTCAGTTTCTATAAGACACACAGGTACATGAGCATTTTTTAACCAATAGTTATAAGTATCAGGGATTACTGAAAATTGTTGATTGTTCATATATGGAAATCTTAAATGGGTTGTCAAATTTTATCGTAGGGGTTTGGTTTCCAAATCCTATCTTACCTTGGGTTTGGAGACCAAACTCCTACACTAACTTCCCGCAGTTCCCACCCTCCCCACGCTTCCTAGGTTGTGGCACAATAATTGGGTTTAGAGACCAAACCCCTACATTAACTTCCCACTTTCCCCACACTTCCCACACTTCCTAGGTTGTGGCACAATAATTGGGTTTGGAGACCAAACCCCTACACTAACTTCCCACACTCCCCACACTTCCCACACTTCCCACACTCCCTAGCTTGTGGCACAATAATGTAGAGAAAATTATCAGCGAAAGGACTAAGTTAAATGATGACTGAATCTAGATTACAGACTGCATTAAACAATGGCCAAGCTCTAAAAGTGATTAGTGGTTTGACTAATTTTGATAAAGATAGAGTTGCAGCAACAGTTAAAGCTGCTACTTTGGGTGGAGCAACCTTCCTTGATATTGCTGCCGATCCTAATTTAGTAGAAATGGCACGCAGTTTAACTAATTTGCCTATTTGTGTTTCTGCTATTGAACCTGCTAAATTTGTACCAGCAGTGGAAGCGGGTGCTGATTTAATTGAAATTGGTAACTATGAGGCATTCTACGCTCAAGGAATGCGCTTTGAAGCAGAGGAAGTTTTGCAGTTAACTCAAGAAACTCGCGAACTTTTGCCTAATATTACTCTTTCTGTAACTGTTCCCCATCTTTTAGAGTTAGATCGCCAAGTACAACTAGCAACCGAGTTAGTAAAAGCAGGTGCTGATATTATTCAAACTGAAGGTGCTGTCAGTGCTAAACCTACTCACCCTGGAACTTTGGGTTTAATTGAAAAAGCTGCTCCTACCATAGCAGCAGCTTATGAAATTTCTCGTGCTGTAACTGTACCTGTATTGTGTGCTTCTGGTATTTCTAATGTTACTGCTCCCTTAGCGATCGCTGCTGGTGCTGCTGGCGTTGGTGTGGGTTCTGCTATTAATAAGCTGAATGATGAAGTGGCGATGATCGCTGCTGTTCGGAGTTTGGTGGAAGCTTTGGCAACTGTTAGTCATGTAAAAGCAGATGCAATTTCTGTTTAATTAGCTGCGCTTGAGGAGTTTTCAGGTGAATGAACCACATTAAAAAATCATAACTCAGTAGGGACGTTGTATTAAACATTAAGTAGGGACGCTCGCATTTTTGTTATGCAACGTCCCTATTTAATAGTTCTAGAGTGCCTGTTGTGGAATTTCCTGCTGTATCGGCGATCGCTCTTTTAAACCCCTCACCAATAATTTTACTGCTGTGCCACAGAATAAGGAAGACTCAAATCTCCAGAACTTACACTATAAACCTTGTAAACCCCAAGCATTGGTCTGTTTTTATCAGAAGTATTAACCTCCATATAAGCGGTAACAGCATCAAACTGAAAATCCTTTTTGCCATTGACTCTCCTCAGTGGAATCAAAACTTTTAGAGAATTTTTATTAGCAACAACTTCAAAACCAGGAGAGTCGATATACATCGGCATTCCTGGATTAGTCGGAGGCAAAACTACACTAGCATCTTCTTTGCGAAATTCCTTGAC
Source organism: Okeania sp. SIO3I5 (assembly GCF_010672085.1). Lineage (GTDB taxonomy): Bacteria > Cyanobacteriota > Cyanobacteriia > Cyanobacteriales > Microcoleaceae > Trichodesmium. The sequence goes on along the minus strand of NZ_JAAHHT010000168.1, from coordinate 7,980 downwards.
TGCAAGTCCACCTGCTACTTGCTCATTAGGAGCTAAGATCACCCAGTGAGTATGAAAAATGCGACCATCATTTTCAAAATCACCATCATTATTTTCATCCCAAAGAGGGGTGTCATCAAAGTCGGGATGAGTAGTGACAGCTAAAGCAACAATTCCCTCTGTTTTACCAAAACCTACATCTTCAGATGAAAGTGTAGTCGGAAAAACATAACCTAAAACGGGCGCACCATCTAATTTACCTACAGATGTTGGCATTGTTTCGCCAATAGTACCTTTAACCTGTTGTTCAAAAACTAAAAGTTCTAAATCTTTGATGTATTTAACATTGGTGGAACTAATTTCGACATCAGCAGAGCTGGCAATAGGTGTAACTTGATGTTTAGGCTGTGCTTTAACCCTTGTAGATAGAGCCAAAGTTAATCCTAGAGCAATCACACAGACGAGACGAACTATTTTTTTGATATTCATGTTAATTTCCCAAAATGACAAAAGAAGTAGGACTAAAGCCATGCGAACCCAGAAACCCAGTTTCTCGTAGATGTTTATTGTCAAAAACAATGATTTACCGTAGAAACCGGGTTTCTTTGCGTAAGTCCTGAGAAGTAAGAAAGGAAAATCTGTAGTGGTAGTTTGACAACAGCAACTACCACATAGGCAACAAGTGAATTAAACCAACACAGGAGAATGCTCTGTTAAGACCTCTTCATTTTCTACTTGAGTTAACCAAGCTTGCCAAAATAGTTTCGCCTGAGTTTCCAACTTCTGGCTATATTTCCCAGTATCGAGACGTAACTTGCCGACAGTCACATTAGGTGTAGAAGCAATCTCACAAGCATGGCCAATAAACCAATGTTCTAATCCAGAAGTTGTCACTTCCGGGTGAAACTGCAACGCTAGAGCAGACTTTCCCCAGGCAAAAGCTTGATTTTGATAAGCAACACTCGCAGCTAAATGCACCGCACCGTCGGGCAAATCAAAAGTATCACCGTGCCAATGCAATACCGCCGTTTCCTCTGGAGCTAGATATTGGAGTGGAGAATTTTCACCAGACTCAGTTATTTGTATAGGAGACCAACCAATTTCTTTTCCATTATTTCCTGGATAAACTTTCGCTCCCAAAGCTCGCGCCATCAGTTGCGCTCCCAGACAAATTCCTAATGTGGGTTTATTATTAGCTAGACGTTGTTTAAGTAAATCTAACTCATCACTGAGAAAAGGATAATCTTGTTCGTCATAAGCTCCGATTGGACCCCCCAGAATTATTACTAGGTCTGGAGTTAAGGGGTTGATTCGATCTAGAAAACCCGGAGCAGCTTCTAAATACTCGATCGCATATCCTTTTTCTTGAAGTACAACATCGAGACTGCCGAGATTTTCAAAAGCAATGTGTCTAATTGCGATAGCGTTTTTCATAGTAATAATTGTCTAAAGTGCAATCAAATCGAATTTGCTAGGGTAAAGGTCATCTCAAATAGTGAGATGACCTTGAATTTTTCTAGCTAGAAAACCCCCCTAGTTATTTGAGCAAACCTTGTCTGGCAAAACTATCAATACCTTTTTGTGAGTCGAGAACACCTAACTCTTTAGCTAGTAAAACCACTGCAGAATAATCAATGCGACTTAAATTTACCTCATCAGTCACAGCACAATCAGCAATAACTTCGCGGGTTTTTGAGAAACCAAGATATTCGAGCATTGTTTGCCACACTTCTAATTCTGAGTTAGCAAACCAGCGCACTGCTTTAGGAAGGATATCAGCAAAAAACTCTTGCTGTTGCGGACTCAACTCACTGTAAATACATTTCGCTAGATTTATAAAAATACTATGGTGAGCCATTTCATCCTGTCTGTGAGTATCAACTATCAGGCGATTCATTGGTTGAATATTAGTATCCTTGGCTAATAAATTTAGGTAGTCGCTAATGAACACTTCCGAAACAGTAGCGGTAACAATTTGAACCAAGATTTTTTGCCAACGTTCAGAATACTTAGCTTTTTCGAGAGTCATTTGTTTGACTAAGTTAAAGCTAGGCAACTTGAGTGACTCTAGTCCACGCTTCTCTCGTGTAATTCGGCAAGCTTGCATTACCAGCAATATATGATAAGCTTCATCAACAAGGGTATCGCTAGCAATTTCTCGCCCTATTCCATCGTCAGATCCTGGCACTTCCTGATAGATGATGTGACTACAAGCAGGAGAAATAACCTTCGATTCAATATCAACAGTTTTCTCATTGTAAGCTATCCAACCACAGGAGAGAATTTGTTTCTGCATCTCTGGTGGTGCTTCCAAGAATGCAGGATGGTCTTTAAAGGGTAACAGATCTATTCGGAACTCATCTCTAGCGCTGTCGAATACTAGCTCTGAGTTGTTTTCAAAATTCTGTTTTTTGGCTTGTACAACTTTAGCACGACGAGACCAATTACTCGCCATTTTGCTGAGTAGTTTGCGACTTTGAGAAGTTTTTTGAGTACCAGGAATGGATGCAGTTAAAGTCATGGTTAATTCTCCTAAAATATATTAGATATCTCCGGAAATTAAGATTTAACAACCTTTGTAAGTAGTTTCAGCTAGATTATCGGAGATGTCTGTTGTTGATTTAGATCATGTTCGGATCAACACTAACTATAAAGTCATTGCGACTAGAACGGAGTGGCAGGAAGCAATCTCAGGGATTTAACTTTCCTGGCGGGAAGTCCCGCGCTCTCCCGCAGGGGAGCGTCGGGATGAAAGCCTGGGCCCGGATTCGGATACCTTCATAAGCTAAACGTTTATATGCCCTTGACACTTTTAGGAGCATTTTGTTATTATCAATGTCAAAACAGGGGGAGGACATCACCTCTGTCTAAACAGCGGTCAGGGTTTCCCAGACTGAAGAATCCCTATGAGTCCCGTAAGGGCAACGTCGGGAGTATGTCAAGATATAGCATTTCCCAAGCTAGTGAGGTACAGCTCTGGAGATCCCCCCTAACCCCCCTTGAGAAGGGGGGAACTCGAAGTCCCCCTTTTTAAGGGGGATTTAGGGGGATCATTAATGTACCTCACGCCTACTGAAAACTACTATATCTCTTCCATTTATATCCTAATCATAACTATTCAACCGAACATGATATTACTGTGGTAAATTAATTGTTGAGGTAGATGCACTGAAGACAGGTTTGACGCAAGGCTGTTTCAAAGCGTGGAACAGTAAAATTGACCACGCATTTGCCGATTTTTCAGTCAATCAGCCTCCCTTTGGCTCTGACTAAAATGCTGAAAAGTCAACTTTTAATCAGAAATTCAAAGTCTCCATCCCCGTGTTTCCGCGTCTATCAAGAATGAAACAGCCTTGCTCATTGGGGGGAGTGAGTTTTGGAGGTATGTTTCGGTGGCTAGAGTATAGGAAGTAGAATGCCTAAACTGTTAAACCGACTTGTCTTTTGAGGTCGTCTCTTTGTTTTGCTGATGAGACTCAGCAGTAGCAAATAGTGGAAACTATAGCTGCACCCATGATGTAGGATTTTGTTTTGTACAATCTTTGCCATGGTTCGTTTTTGATGATTTTTATTTTGCCTTCATCTGCATATTTGCGTGTCGGTATTAAGATTTAGAGCAACTACTTCTACAGCCTTCCTAAGTAGAACATAACTCATATAGTCTTTGTTTACTTATATTGTATATGATAGCAAGTCAAAAATACTTTGTCAACCCCTCTCGTTGTAATTTCTCATCAACCATCCACCTGAAAACTAGGTTTTTCTGAGTCATATAGAACCCATTTGGTATCTATTATTGGGAAGTGTGGGAAGTGTGGGAAGTGTGGGAGGTGTGGGAGGTGTGGGAAGTGTGGGAAGTGTCGGAGGTGTGGGAAGTGTGGGAAGATGGAGGCATTTTTCTACTTTTTTCCCCTATTTTATTTCTCCATCTCCTGACTTCCCCTCCTGGGAGGGGTTAGGGGTGGGTTGACTCCTGACTCATTTGCCAAAAAGCCTCACTTTCCCGAGATACCAAATGGCTTCTATAAAATCCGTTAGTATCAGTATCAGGACTTACGCAAAATAGTGAATCATATACCAGGTGTAGGGGCGAACGGCCGTTCGCCCCTACTAGATATAGTGGTTATGCGTAAGTCCTGAGTATAAAAAAACAGAGAAACCAATGCTGTACAAAACTAGCATTGACTTCCCACAAACCCGGTTTCTTATAATTATTAGGACTTACGCAGAGACTCTACATATAAGGAGGGCGAATACCATTCGCCCCTACAAATGCTGCTTTAAAAGTCAATTTGCGTAAGTCCTAAATTATATAAAATCCTGATAATTACTATAGCCTACATCACTGCGATTGGAACAGAGTAGAAGGAAGCAATCTCCTCAACATAAGAAATTGCTTCCTATTGCCGCTGCTTTTGACTGTTAAAGCGGATTTGATATTATAGCACTACGCATTAAGGGCGCGGACATTTCTAAATCCTGTTTGCGCAGCATGACCTAGGAAAAGCCTTTAAAAGTCTACTGTTCCCTGTTCCCTGTTCCCTATTCCCTAGCGCGTAGCGCTATAATACTAACGGTATCGGCCCGCAGTGAAACCACCGTGAGGCATATTTAATCCATCCAATGAGCTAAATACTTTCTCAACTTCATCAGTTTCAGTATCAATCTTGACAATGTAGTTGGAAGCATAACTCGCAACAAAGACAGAACTCTCATCGGGAGTCACATTCAAACCGTGAGCAATAGCAAAATCTGCTGGTAACTCTTCACCTGGTTTCAAACGCTTCATAAACTGAGGTTGATTAATATTGCTAATATCATAAACCGAGATATAACCATCATCCCCAAAGCTACTATCGAGAGAGTCTTCCTCGGCAACATAGAGCTTGTTCCCAGCAATTCCGAGGTCTGATGGAGAACGGAAAATACCACTTTCATCAGCAGTATTTGCAGTTCCCACAACTCGCTCTGCTGTACCTTCAAAAGTATCAAGTAACCACAAACTCGGACCGACAATATTTTGTCCCTCTGGAGTTAAGGAAGTGGGACCAAACTGCATGGATGCAGTAAAGGCATAGCGATCGTCTACCCAAACGGTATAGTGGGTGAATGCACCATTGCCTTCTGGAGAGGTTAATTCTATGGAATTTCGGAGATTGAGATTACCATTTCCATCTACAGAATAGATTTCAATATCATCATCATCATAGTAATAACCTGTACCTAAAGCTACGGTACCAGAGGGATTGAAAGTGACCCCATGAGTTTGATTGGTAGCTTCACCAAATTCAAAGCTATCTCCTGGCAAGAATTCGTTTGTACTGCGGTCAAATCCCCGAATTTTATTATCTGTCCATTGAGTGAGATAGCCGTAAGATGAGCCTGGTAACCAGGTTGTTCCATGAGCTTGAGTATTAGCAGGTTGGGTCCAGCTACCAATGGGTTGGCTCGGATCTACCTGGATGGGAACGTTATATTCAGATGTCGTACCCACTGGTTCTAATATTAAGTTATCTAACACGGTCAGGTCGGCCGCATTATTAGACCAGTCAATACCGTTTATTCCTAGGGCGACTAAATTGGCAGGGTCAGTTTCTGAAGCATCAGTCGTGACATATACTATTTGTTCGTCTGGAGAGATCAAGACGTGCTGAGGTCGCCCACCAGGATAATTTTGGATGTTTTCCAGAGGTACTGATACTAGGTCGTTTGTTTTTGTGTTGATTAATCCTAATTCCCGCTCCATCATATTTACAAAACCGTAGAGATTTCGATCAAGATCGAAGTCTACGCTGAAAACTTGAGATGTCCTACCTATATCGTCTATAGAACGTAAATATAGGGTGTGTTGTCCTTCTGTTAACGCTCCACCATAGAGTTGTTCAAAATCTACTATATTTAATGAGAAGCTACCATCAGGGTTGAGTGCATCAGTGACATCTACGAAATTATTTCTGCGGGCAGTATCTAAACTGGCTTGGAGGTTTATATCTTGTATATTTCCGTCGTCAATGACAAATCCACTTACACTGGGGTCAGAAGTAATGCCATCGGTATTTGTACCTCCATTAAGGATAGTGTCGTTAGCTAGAAAGGCGCTAATTTCTGGACGCCTGTTGTTAGAGTTAAACAGAGATGATAAGAGTTCAAAAATGGCTTCACTTGTTAGGGGTTCAAAAATGGCTTCACCTGTTAGGGGATCAATGCTAGGTTCTTCTATATTTGCCTCATTATTTGAGGGGGGAGCGTTGTCGAACAACTGCTGACTGAACAGGATGTTATCAATGGGATTCGGGGTTTCTTGCCAGGGATAATTGTTATCAACATCAGGTATTATGGCATTAGAGTTGTCTCCACTTGGAGGTGGTTGAATTCCGGAAACCGTGATATAATCTGTTTCGGGAATAAAGGACTGATTGTCTATTCCTAGGTTCTGGGTTAAGTCTACGTTGGTTTCTTCTGTAAACATAGCTTTGATCTATTTTGTTTGTGCTTAGAACTTTGTGTATTGAGGAAAGTACTGTTTTTCTCACAGGACTTACGCAAAACACGAAATCACACACCAACCATATGTAGGGGCGAATGGCATTCGCCCTCTACTCTACAGGTAGCGTATTATCTAGGAGTTTGCGTAAGTCCTGCTCAGTGAAAATCAGTACCCATCAAATTTTTGTCATGGTGGCGCTGGTGAATGTCTAAAACTTTGACTTAATCTTCATAATCTAAATTTACCAATATTCTTGTCAATGATCAAGCTTAAGATCGACAACTTTTTTGGCAAAATTCAACAAATCCTAAAACTAAGTGATAGCAAAGCATTCACCGCAACCTCGACGAAGATATTTTCAGGCATTGTCGATCTTCGACAAGATTAGGAATGAGTATGATCTGATACCGCCTATTAGGAATGAGTATGATACGATACCCCCTATTGCTAGACAAGGACGAAGCCACAGATGCACAGATAAATATCCCTACATCCGTTGCCTAATCTGTGTCTAGCCCCCCGTTTGTTATCAGAACAGTCGGTTCTATGCAATACTTCTCAAACACCTTCTTATAACTAATAACTAATAACTGAAATGACAAGCCTTACCAAATGGACAGTAGAAGATTATCATCGTATGATAGATGTAGGGATAATAAAAAATCGTAAAGTGGAGTTAATTAATGGAGAAATTATTAATATGAGTCCAGAAGGACCAGTTCATCGTTTTATAAATCATAGAGCAGTTAAATATTTACGTCATATTTTAGGAAATCTTGCAGAAGTAATGGAAGCACATCCTATTACTTTAATTAACTCTGAACCAGAACCAGATATTACTATTGTTCGTTATCCCGATACATTATATTTAGATCGTCATCCTTCTGGGAAAGATATTTACTGGATTATTGAAATTGCTGATAGTACATTACAAAAAGATTTAGGAACTAAAAAGACATTATATGCCAGTTCAGGAATAGAAGAATATTGGGTAATTGATATTGCTAAAAAAAATTTCAAAGTATTTCGCAATCTGATGAATAATGAATATCAAATTGAACAAAACTATCAAGATGGAGTTGTTTTTTCCCTAGCGTTTCCTTCAGTAGAAATTTCTGTCAAAAAAATAATTGGATTTGATGAAAGGGATATTTAAAGCAGTTTTTTAACATAAGAAGTACAATTTTAGATCCCAGATCCCCCCTAACCCCCCTTGATAAGGGGGGAACCTTCAAAGTCCCCCTTTTTAAGGGGGATTTAGGGGGATCGTGAATGTACCTCATAACTATAGGAATTGCTATAGACAAGATACTTGACATACTCCCGACGTTGCCCTTACGGGACTAATAGGGATTCTTCAGTCTGGGAAACCCTGACCGCTGCGCATGACAGAGGTGATGTCCTCCCCCTGTGTTGACATTGATAATAACAAAATTCTCCTAGCTTGTGTCTTGGGCCTATGAATGTTTAGCTTATGAAGGTATCCGAATCCTGGCCCTGGCTTTCATCCCGAC
>NZ_JAAHHT010000167.1 GCF_010672085.1 Okeania sp. SIO3I5 | reverse complement strand
GGGTGTGGGAGGTGTGGGGGGTGTCGGAGGTGTGGGGAGTGTCGGAGGTGTGGGGAGTGTCGGAGGTGTGGAAAGTGTCGGAGGTGTGGGGAGTGTCGGAGGTGTCGGAGGTGTCGGAGGTGTCGGAGGTGTGGGAAGAAACGGGGAATTATAGCAGAGGTAGTCGGAAGAATTATCCCCTGATTTTTCTGCCCTTATCAAAAATGGTATTATATTCATTTTGATAAATGTTTGTTAGGAATCTCTTTTGTCTGTTGCCTCTATACCTAACCTAATTCCCTATTTCTTACTATTGATAAAAAAAATATTACAAGAATTATGAATCATCAATGTACTTTAGCAGCAGAATTTTCAGAGTCAGGAGTAGGTTTACATAGTGGTATAAAATCTCATATTAAGGTTATGCCTGCTCCTCAAAATTCAGGGCGATATTTTGTTAGGGTTGACTTGCCTGAAACCCCAATCATTAATGCTCGAATATCTTCTGTGATCTCTACTACTCTCTCGACAGAATTAGGCATAGGAGATATTCGCATCCGTACTGTAGAACATCTGTTAGCTGCTTTGACAGGAATGGGAGTAGATAATGCTCGAATTGAAATTGATAGTCCCGAAGTTCCCCTAATGGATGGTTCGGCCAAAATATGGGTGGAGGCGATCGCTTCTGTAGGGTTAGCAGAAGCAAAGGGGAGAGATGGGGAAATGGGGAGATGGGGAGATGGAGAGATGGGGAGTGTGGGGAATTTAGGGAGATGGGAAGATGGGAATTTAGGGAGATGGGGAGATGGGGAGATTATTCACACCCCAAACCTAATAACTGAAGCAGTATGGGTACATCAGGGGGATAGTTTTGTTGCTGCTTTACCTAGTCCAGAAACTCGTTTTACTTATGGCATAGATTTTGATTTACCAGCTATTGGTAATCAGTGGTATAGTTGGTCTCCAAAAACAGAAAGTTTCGCTGACTGTATTGCTCCAGCTCGGACATTTGGTTTAGCCCATCAAATTGACCAATTGCGGGAAGCTGGTTTAATTAAAGGTGGTACTTTAGAAAATGCTTTGGTTTGCAGTGAGTCTGGATGGTTAAATCCACCCTTAAGATTGACAAATGAACCAGTACGTCATAAAATATTAGATTTAATTGGAGATTTGAGTTTATTGGGAAATTTTCCTCAAGCTCATTATTTGGCTTACAAAGCTAGTCATAAATTACATATCCAATTAGCCCAAAAAATTTCAAAGTTAACTACTTGTGCCAAATTACTTTGATCCTAAAAAGACAAATATTGACATTTCATTTATCGTAATCCTAAATGATTTGTGAACAAGACTACAAGGGTTGAGTCTCCAAATCCCACTTTCGCTAACCCGCCTTTTCCCGTTGGATTTCCTATCCATCGGCAAAACATACTAATCTAACTGAAGTTATCTGCTATGAAAAAGAAACGTCTAGCTTGCATCTTAACGACTGTTTTAGCTTGCATCTTAACGGCTATTTTAGGAACTACACCTTATAGCTTTGCTTTTGCTATGGAGAATAATAACCAACAGATTATTTTCAATCAGAATAATTTTGAGTCTGATACCCATGGCAACTTTCCTGGTTCTGTTAGTTTTGTACAAAACTCGATCATGCCATCCCATCATGGTGTACAAAATGACGTTCAACCACATCTGACTTCTTTACGAAAGACTATGGTTTTATTTAAGCCTAAAGAAAACCATAGCCAAGTTATCATGACTGCCAAAAACAGTAACAATGAAATTGTTGATCAAGGTATGATGATTACCCCGGATAAATTAACCAAGATTGCAGGACAAACTGATTTTAATGGCGAAATTTCAAAACCAAGTGAGTTTGGTAGAACAATATCTGATAATGCAACATTAAGTAATTTTGAGAATGATCCCGAAGGTCAATACTTCCAAGAGTTATTCAATTTATATAACTCTATCCACATACAAACCAGTGATGGTAACTGGACTAGAGATTTTCATTTGCCTGATGGTGAGCAGTTCAGCAATAAAGTAGTAACTTTTAACTCTAATGCTGGTTATAACTCAAACATTTTCTACACCAACAACTCACTCACCCTTAGTCGAGGCAATGAGTTTACTCTAAAAAACGTGGATGGCATTTGGTATTCATCTCTGGATATAGAGCTGAATAAGATAGCATACATCAGTAAGACATTTTCGAGTATATTGCCGGCAAGCATTATCGAACCTGGTCTTCAACTATCCTTCAAAAGTGGGAATAAAGAAAGTGAAGTTACCAATCTAAATATTGGTGCACCTAATGAACTGATTATTCACACTATTGATTTGGGAATGTTAACTTCACCAAGAGATGAATTTAGTTTTCAAAAAGATCCTGAACTGCATCGCCAATATTTCCAGCAACTCCCTATCAGCAGTTTGACAGTTTCTGAATACGAACCTCAATACTTTACTGAAGTCATGTTGCCAAATGGTGACCTCCTCACTGATTTCGATCCGAGTCAAGGCGGTGTATATGACGGTACAATGAGACAAAAAATCGCCAAAATACTCGTATCCCATGGTATTGATAATGCTAACTATGGGATTAACTCTTCGGGTGGAGGTAGCGAGCGATGGCACCCTTTCTCCTCCGCACAATTTACTGCACACAACGCAGTGGGCAAATACGTTAATGGTGTACAAGTGCATGGATTATCTGGCGGTAATGGGATGGTTACACTAGAATCATCCATTGGTAATGAGTTCAGCCATGAGTTGGGACACAACTTTGGTTTGGGTCATTATCCAGGAGGCTTCAATGGTGCGATCGACAGACCTGCGGATCAAGTTAACTCTACATGGGGTTGGGATGCTGATCACAATTTTTTCATCCCTAACTTTGAGAAGATTATCACCAACAAAGAACAGTGTTATGAAAGTGAATGTACTCTCCCGTTCGTAGGACACCGCTTTGGTAAAGGAGCCATGTCTGGTGGTGCCCCACTCTACACTGTGCAAAATGGTTATACGCTTCACACGCCATATGAGTTAAACAAAATCCAAAACTTCTCCGAGAGTAAAGCAGTCTTCAGCCCTGATTCACCAACAGGCTTTAGCAAGTGGGATGCAAATTCAAAACAAATGTCCCCATGGAAAAACATGGTTAACAATGACCTGATGACAGCCAGTAACAGCCAGGTTGAACGAAAACCCTATAAGCAAGGTGTTCCTATAGCAACAATAGTTGGTTACTACGACCCCAATAAGCAGTTATCAAGTTATATCTACCCAGCTTTACATGGATCGTTCGGAGCAGTTTATGAAGACAATTTCACTGATTCAACCTGTAAACTCAATGTCTTTACCCGAAATTCTGGTACAAAAGTCTTTAATTTACATACAAGACGACTCGATCAGGGCTACATGAACAAGATTCATGTCAACATTGAAGAAGCTCTGAAGCCTTACAGTGCTAATGTTTCTTGTGATGGCAATATTTTAGCCTCCATTGAATTAAATGAACCTCAGCAGGAATTGAATACTAGCGTGGTTTCTACTAAATCAGAAATCCAAGGTTGTATAGTGGATGTCGATACAAAAGAAGAGTATTGTCTTCCGGTAGGTGGAGATGCCGGATACTCCCTGCCAGAGTTTATTTACAATAAACCTGTCTATGTGAAAGCCCCTCAAGGTACGGCAGTCGTCTTATCTGATTGGGATAATTTATCCTACAACCGTATTGCCACTTTTATAGGCACCGTCTCTAACGATGATCTCAAAAATGTGAAAGCGAATAATGGTGAGTTTCTGGATTTCTCCCATCCCCGTTCGATGAAAGTAGTTAAATCAAGTGAGCCACTAGGCTGTATTGTAAGCTTAGATACGCAAGATGAGTACTGTCTTCCGGTAGGTGGAGATGCTGGATACTCACTGCCAGAGTTTATTTACAATAAACCTGTCTATGTAAGAGCGTCTGAAGGAACGGCAGTCGTTTTATCTGACTGGGATAATTTGTCCTACAATCGTATAGCGGCTTTCAATCCAACGGTTTCTCATTTCGATCTAAAAAACGTGAGAGCGCAAAATGGGGAGTACTTAGACTTCTCCCACCCACGTTCAATGGCTGTGGTAAACAGGTAAACCAGAAAGTCAAACCGTAATTCCGGTTAAGGCAGAGTGTGAAGTGAGCCACACCAGAGAACCTTGTGGGGTAATTCCGCAGGCAAAGATCTGAGAGGAGACGCTCGGGTAACTAGCCGTTTCTACCTTAGGGCTTGCTGAATAAAGCAGAGTGTGGGGAGTGTTGGAAGGGTGGGAAGGGTGAGGAGATCAAATCTTGTCTGCTCTCTCATCCTCACTTTATGCAGCTCTTTGAACGGAAAAGCTGGCATTTTCTTAAGACTTAAAAAGGCTAAAACCTTTGCCTGTAAATGCTTTTAGCAATATTTCAGCAGACCATAATTAGGGCTTGCTGAAATATTGCTAAAAGTCGCATGGAAGCTCAGGTAACGATCGCTTTTTATATGTGGTAAAAAAACTATTAAGTAGGCACGAAGAAATCCTATTAACTTTTTTGATATAATTCCCATTTCTCCTGAGGACTGAGGACTGAGGACTGAGGACTGACCCTACCAGAAAACTTTCCATACGCAAACCCTATGTAGTGTTTCAAACCCATGTTGCCTAAGGTCCTGCAAAAGTTAATGTTAGAATTACCACTCTGAATGGTAAAATTAAGAGCGCCAATAAATAACCAGACAAATGTCAACCCCTGAAGAAACTACAACTGATTCAATAGCTACCACAGAAAACCCTCAAACTCAGCCAAATCAAGATGCTGCAACTAATGAGGCCAATATTCTAACTATTGAAGAGATTCACAAAATATTACCCCACCGATACCCCTTTGCTTTAGTAGACCGCATCATAGAATATGTACCGGGAGAAAAAGCAGTTGGAATTAAAAATGTGACTTTTAATGAACCCCATTTTCAAGGCCATTTTCCCGGAAGACCAATTATGCCAGGGGTGTTAATCATGGAAGCATTGGCTCAAGTCGGAGGTATAATCTTGGCTCAAATGCCCAATCTTCAGAAGGGGTTATTTGTATTTGCAGCCATGGATAAGGTAAAATTCCGCCGCCCAGTAGTACCAGGAGACCAACTAATATTAACCACAGAATTACTATCAGTTAAAGGTGGTAAGTTTGGCAAAATACGAGGTATTGCAGAAGTAGATGGTCAAAAAGCTGCAGAAGGGGACTTGATGTTTTCAATGATGGATTAAAATATGCCAACTCTGATTCACCCCACAGCAGTTATTTCTGAAAATGCTAACCTACATCCCACTGTGCAGGTGGGTCCTTATGCTGTAATAGGGGAGCAGGTCAAGGTAGGGGCAGGAACTACCATTGGCGCTCATGTTGTAATTGAGGGGCCAACGGAAATTGGCTCTGGCAATCGAATTTTTCCTGGGGCAGCTATTGGTCTGGAACCACAAGATTTAAAATATGCGGGCGCTCCGAGTCTCGTAAAAATTGGGGACAATAACCGAATTAGGGAATTTGTTACTGTTAATCGTGCTACTTATGCAGGAGAGAGTACCGTTATTGGTAATGGCAATTTGCTGATGGCTTATGTTCATGTGGCTCATAATTGTATTATTGAAGATTCTGTGGTAATAGCTAATGCTGTATCTTTAGCAGGTCATGTCAAAATTGAGTCTAAAGCTGTAATTGGTGGAGTTTTGGGTATTCATCAGTTTGTTAATATTGGCAAAATGGCAATGGTGGGTGGGATGAGTCGTGTAGTTAGAGATGTACCACCATTTATGTTGGTGGAGGGGAATCCTTGTTTGGTGCGATCGCTCAATTTAGTGGGATTAAAGCGTGCTGGTTTGACGAGTGGAGATTTGGCAGTATTGAAAAAGGCTTTTCGGATTATTTATCGTTCGGGTAAGGTTTTGAGTGAAGCTTTAGAAGAATTAGAGTTATTGTCGGAGAATAAGTATATTCAGGAATTGCATCAGTTCTTAAGTTTGTCTCTTGAGTCTAACCGTCGTGGACCGATGCCTGGAAAAATATTGAAAAAAGAAAGGTTAGAGGAAGTTGATAATTAGTAGAGTTTTTGTGAAATAGAAAGGAAAATTTGAGCTATCCTAGCTCTTAGCTGTACTTATCGAATTTATATCGACGAAAAACAGGTCAAGTTATTGAATGAATAGATAATGTTTTTGCGTAATTCCTGTTTAAGTATAAAACTACAGAAAAGTTTATTTCTATTTTTATGATTGAAAAAAAAAATACTCTACAATTACTTGGCAGCAACGAAGTTGTTGACTTCTTTTTTCTATGCCTTTCGGCTGTTTTGATAGGTTATATAACTTATCTTTTTATTGATTATTGTTATAGATTAAAGGTAAAATGGGATTCTGAGAATCTTATATCTTTTATAGTGGTTGTGACTTCGATGCTTATAATGCTGGTTTGGATAATTTCAGTACAGATACCAGTTGTATATCAATATTGCGATTACTCTTATCAATCAGCATACAATAGCATTGACGAATTTAAGAAGTTTTTGCTTTCGGAAGCCAAGAAAAAGGTATCTGAAAGGTTCTTCCAAAAGAGGCTGATAGATAGCATAGGTAAGTATGATTATAATCTTAAAAAAGAAAAGCTGCTTAATATTCTCAAAGAGTCTGTAGTTATAAATAATTTTTTAGGAAAAGAAAAACTATTATATCTTAACAGCCACAGAAATTTTGGTGAGTCTTGCATACAGTTTGGTGCAAATCAAAACCTTGAAGATAAGATGTTTAAACCTATAGAATTTGAAGAGGAATACTGTGCTTCAGATAGGAACGCTCCTTGGCAAAAAATACAAGAAGAAAAAGAGAAAGTAATTATTAATCGACTTCAAGAATATGAACCTAAACTTCGACAACTTGTAAGTAAGGATGATTTAAGCTTTTTGTTAGAAAAGCTGGTTTTTGAGGAAAATTTAAAAGGTAGGAAATATTGCGGGACAATTAAGTTTACCATATTGCCAATCCAGCTTCAGGCAATTTTGATAAAAGATGTCAAAATTGGTGAATTTCAAGTTATACCTAGAGTTAAAGGAAAGGATAAAAACCAAAAACAAGCTGAGTTTCAATTTGCTATTTTGTCAGACAAATATAATTGGAAATATGGAAGCGACAATCAAATTGAGTTAAATGGAAAAGTTGCTGATATTTCTCCGTTGCTCTCTAGGAAAGAAATGATTTCTAATTTTAGAGAAACTTCTGAACTAATTAGTGTTGGTACTGCTTCATGTGAGGGACAAACAATCTCAGAAGACAAGAGATCTTACGACAGAGCTATCAATTTGGGTAAATGGTTGAAGCAAGCTTTAGAGAAGCATAACAATCTCAAAGCCAAGGAAAGATACACTTTGACGTTAGGAAAATACAAAAGACAATGTTCCGGGACTGAACAAGAGACAGCTCCTCAACGTAGAGTAATTATAATCAGTATTATATATAGAGACCCAGATGTGGATTTATCTGGTGCACTCCGTAATGCTATGAAAAAGAGGCAAGATTTGTCATTTGATATTGAGAATTATGGTCGCTTTGACTTGAAAAGAAGTAATTGAGGTTTGAACTTTCTATTGACATCCTCCCGACGCTGCTCTACGAGACAGCAGGGGATTCCCTAGCATTGCTGTTAGGGGCTTTGTGTTTCATATTTTTCTTCATCACTGGTCGTTAAAAGGCTGGTAATTCCTAAACTCTTAAAGACACAGACCATCTTCGGTGAAGGCTCTAGTTTGACAGTAATCGATCTCGGCACAAAGTTTTGGGGTAGTTGCCTGCTCCATCTAACTTACAGCAATTTCACGCCCGCGCGTGAGGTACAAAATTTCATTTAGTAATGAGTGGTAACACAACCATCTTGCTTGTTACAGGCTAGAAGCCTGAACTGCAAAGATAGAAATTAATCTTCAAGTGTACCTCACTATCCTCATGCATTGCTGTAAGTATTTATACTATGCAGATTATCTCATATCAAATCCGGTTAAACAGTTATAGATTGCTTCAGTCTTGATTGAGTCAGGAGTCAGGAGGGGAGAGAATTACAAAGATTGAGTAGTTATGACGATTTGAGATTTTTTTTATGTCCAATCAACCGGATTTGATATCAATTACTTTTTTCGTTCATCAAATTACGAGTCATATAAAATCCGGTTATACAGTAATCGCATTCAAAAATCCTCAACTAAAATATGTGTTTGCTAGAAGCACGAATTTAAAAATTTATGCATTTTCATTACTCCTTACTCCTTACTCATTACTCCTTACTCATTACTCATTACTCATTACTCATTACTCATTACTCATTACTCATTACTCATTACTCATTACTCATTACTCATTACTCATTACTCCTCAGTAATACGATAACTAATTACCCGGATTCTATACCAAAAATTAAGTAGGGGCTTTCCGGCCGGAAAGCCCCTACGACTATTGATCACTAAATCACGGCAGCTATGATTTTCCCCTAAATTCTGTCTCCTGACTCCTGACTCCTGACTCCTGGCTTTGCACTACAAGATGTAGTGCGAAATGTGGCTTGAAACCTCTTAGTTCAGGTTTGGGACTTCAAGGTTTCAACTTTGGGCCATCTCAGTTGACTCCTACCCTAACCACTCATACTTTTAAGTCCAAACTCTCTTGTTGACAAAACCAATAATTTGGTTTACCTTTGTTTTCAGGTTACATCCTGTAAATTTTATAGTAATGAAGTAAACTTTACTATTGGCCAAGAGTTGAGGTAAGAATCATGGGTACTAAACAAGCGTCTATTTTATTAGGTATCTCTCGTCAACGTTTATTAGTTTTACTTGCTCAAGGAAGAGTCAAAGGAGCTAAAAAAAATGGTAGATTCTGGAAAATTCCAGTATCTAAAAGTGGAATGCCTAGAATAATTCCGGCTCGGCGCGGTCCCGAAGGTATCTGGCGCAAGCAACAAGCGAAGAAAGCACAAATGATTCATGTTAATCAACACAACATTCAAGGTAATAAAGGAAAGCCTCCAGAGCAATTCCAACCAGTAGTGTCTCTCAAGGACGGCAAGCGCAACGATTATGGTTATGAGTTATATATTTCAGGTCCTTGCTATATCGTCTATCGACCTTACAAACCAGCAAATTGTGGTGCTCATGTGTGGATTGAGACTTATGAGGCAGTGCAATTTCTAGATACTGAATTTAACCTTGATCCAAGTACTGCAAGGGAACCGAGCAAACAACTTGCCATCTAGTCTGGTTTCATTCGTCACGCTTGTTCGTCACAAAAAAATATTTATTCGCTGTGAGCAGCTTAACTGACAATAACTTCAGCAGGTTTTGTGCTGCTTGTTTGTGGGAAATCGTCACAGTATTAAGATTTTGAGCTTCCTATTTTACAAAAAAAGAAAAGTAAACAATCGCGATGATCTAAAATATTTATAAAATATTTAGAAGAATGCAGAAGTAAATCAAGGTTAGATGTTTAGGTTATCGTTGTTGGGTTTCGGTTCCTCAACCCAACCTACGCTTAGAAATTTTGCTGCTCAATGTAGGTTGGGTAGAACAAAGTGAAACCAAACAAAGTATTATCATTGTTTGGTTACCCTTACGGAGAGCAAGCTACGTTATACCTCTTAATCCGTATATCCGTGGCATAATCCGTGTGAGCGCCTCAACCCAACCTACGCTTAGAAATTTTGCTGCTCAATGTAGGTTGGGTAGAACAAAGTGAAACCAAACAAAGTATTATCATTGTTTGGTTACCCTTACGGAGAGCAAGCTACGTTATACCTCTTAATCCGTATATCCGTGGCATAATCCGTGTGAGCGCCTCAACCCAACCTACGCTTAGAAATTTTGCTGATAACTTATAACTTATAACTGAAATGACTCCTATCAAAATTTTTATTAGTACAGGTGAGGTTTCTGGAGACTTACAAGGTGCCCTGTTAGTTGAAGCACTTTACCGTCAAGCTCAACTTCAGGGTTTAAATTTGGATATTGTCGCCTTGGGGGGCGCTCGCATGGCTGCTGCTGGTGCTACTTTGTTGGAAAATACGACTAAAATTGGTTCTGTAGGAATTATTGAATCTTTGCCTTTTGTTTTTCCTACTCTGAAAGTTCAACAAAAAGCTAAGGAATATCTACACAATGAATCCCCTAATATAGTTGTTTTGATTGACTACATGGGTCCGAATCTTAGCATTGGTAATTATATTCGCAAAACCTGGCTGAATTTGCCGATTATTTGGTACATTGCTCCTCAAGAATGGGTTTGGTCTCTAGGAAAGGATAAAACAACTAAAATAGTTAATTTGACAGATAAACTTCTGGCTATTTTTCCAGGAGAGGCAAATTATTTTCGGCAACAGGGAGCTGACGTTACTTGGGTAGGTCATCCGATTATTGATAGGATAAAAATGGCTCCTACTAGAGAAAAAGCTCGTAGCATTTTGGGAATAGATACTGATACTTTGGCGATTGCTTTATTGCCTGCTTCTCGACAACAGGAGGTTAAATATTTAATGCCTATAATGTTTCGATCTGCTCAAATAATTCAAGCAAAATTACCCCAGGTTCATTTTCTGATTCCTCTATCTTTAGAGATTTATCGTTATGCCATTGAAGAGGCAATTAAAAAGTATCAATTAAAGGCAACAATTTATCCAACTTTGCCACAAAAGAGTCAAGAAATACTCGAGAGTAATAATTTAGAAATTCTGGCTGGAGCGGACTTGGCGATCGCTAAATCTGGTACTGTAAATTTGGAAATAGCTTTGCTCAATGTTCCTCAAGTCGTAATCTATAAGGTTAATCCTATTACTGTTTGGATTGCTAGGAATATTTTGAGGTTTTCGATTCCATTTATGTCTCCACCTAACTTGGTACAAATGAAGTCTATTGTGCCAGAATTATTCCAAGAAAATGCTACTCCTGACAATATTGTTTCTGAAGCTTTAGAACTTTTATTAAATTCTCAACGTCGCGCTCAAACATTAGCTGATTATCAAGAAATGCGTCAATCTTTGGGAGAAGAAGGAGTTGGCGATCGAGCTGCTCAAGTAATTTTGGATTTAGTTTTAACCTGACAATCAAAATATTTTTCAGAAAAAAAACAATTTTATAAATGTTTGCTACAAATGACCATTTTTTGAATTCAAAATTCAAAATTCAAAGTTCAAAAATTTTGGTTCTAAGTGAATTTCAATAATTGTTTAATTAAGGATTCTTTTTCTCGTTCTTCAAAACGAAAAAATCAAAAATATTTTCCTTATTTCAAGCCTCTGACTTTCCTGGGTCATGCGGAGCAAACAGGCAGAGGTTATAATGCAAGAATTAATAATGCAAGAATTTTGAATTTATTTGACTGTTTTCTTTTTGGAGTCAGCAGTTATAATTAAGGAGTCAAAATTCAGAAAAAAATAGCTTCAATACTATTTTTTAGGTCTGAAATTCTCTTTTTTGTTACAGGGACATCTCCTGTAAAGTCTTTTTATTGCCCTGACTATTAGTAATATCAAATCCGCTCGGGTTCGGTATAAAAAAATCTTCATTTTTAGCAAAGAGTAAATCTTTCTAAGTTCTCTTCCGTCCTGACTCCTGTACGGGCGATTTCCTACGGAATGCTCCGCAAACGCGAATCGCCCCTACGACTCCTGACTCCTAGATTTACTATCTAATTATACCGATGCTACCGGATTTGATATAACATTCTTTTTTCAAATTTGTATAACATAGTGATAGAAACGAAAAAAATTTATTCAAAATTTTTTACTTTTGCTGGAAAAACATTTCTATTGCTGAATTTTATAATAGCTATGGAAAAACCAATTTTTTCTGGAGAAATTAGGAGTAACATTGTCTCAAAAGAAACAATAAATAGCCTTGAAGCTCAAGGTTTTATTGATGGTTATCAGAGGTCTAAATCTGGTTTAGCTGAATTCATAGAAGCAGGAATTCAGAAACGAAATATAGTAGAAAGAATAGAACAGAAAATTTATGCTGATGCTTATCTTCGCGGTTATCTACAGTTTGAAATTGACTTAGGTGAGTACATCGGTATGAATCAAAGTGAAATGTATTTGCAAACTATCGGGTTTGAAGATGGTTGTTTGACAGCAAAAGCTGGATTAAATGAATTTCCAGAACTGGGAATGAATGAGTTAGATTTAGCAGAATTAAGACAACAGTTAATTTATATTGATGCCTATCAGCAAGGTTATGATAGATGGCTATTTACTAATTCTTGTATACCTGCACCATATAATTAGAATTTAGAATTTAGAATGCAGAATTCAGAAGTTAGGAGCAATAAAAACGATATCAAACCTATTCATTCTGACTCCTTACTCCTTATTTTTGATGCTACCTTTTGAAATGCAGAATGTAGATTAGTAAGTATTCAGCTATTAGCCGTCAGCTCAAGCGCAAAAGGAGGGGGTTTAAATTAATATTGACTTTCAAGCCAGCTTTTGTAGTAAGATTTAATTCTGATTCAGTTAGTAAAACTTTCATCTAAAAATAAAAATAAAAGTAATAGCTGATAGCTGATAGCTGACGGCTGAATGCTTACGTAGATTAACATGAAAAAATACAGAACTATTATTTTCATAAGTTTAATTTTTACTGTAATTTTAGGTTTGGTAACTAAGTTCTATGAAGGAATGTTTTCTGAATGGTTGAATAATTCTTTGAGTTCGATTTTTTATGAAGCATTCTGGATTTTATTGGCGATATTTATTCGACCGCAACTGCCACCAGGTTTAGTAGCTTTTTGGGTATTTATTGCCACCTCATTTATAGAATTTTTGCAATTATGGAAGCCACCATTTTTACAAGCTATTAGAGAGACTTTAATTGGCAGATTATTGTTAGGAAATACTTTTGTTTGGTGGGATTTTTGGTACTATGTATTAGGTTGTACGTTGACTTGGATAATTTTACATTATTTGAAGTTTTATACAGATAAGAAAAATAAGAATATGGAAGAAAATTTATAGTTATAGAAATCCTAAGTAGGTTGGAGTGCTTTGAGGGTAAAAAAATATTATAACCCAAATTTTGTCGTGGGGAATGTGGGTTTTATTTTTACCCCATTTTCCTTATTTGTATAACAAAACTTCAGTAAATCTTAATTTATTAGGTTTATATCATGTTCGTTGGCATTGTTGGTGTAAAAATTGGGGAAATATCTACCGCCATAATTAAGATTTTTCTCTGTTGTAGGGGTTGCCCCTACTTCTTCCTTAAAATTCTATACACGCTCCGATGCTACCGGACATGATATTATCTCTGTACTCTAACCTCAAGATAGGGGATTTTTCTTGACGAGCAAACCGCCCAACACTAACATCACCAATGCTATAATCATATTTGGCTCCGGGGTTGATACTGAATCTCCCTGATTCAGGATGCCATTCCAAGCTACTTCCGTCTGAAATTCTACACTACCATAAACTGTCTGCCCCAAGGGAACCCCAGACAGCGGCATGATAGGAAGAAGATCGGATAAGGCAAGTTCGGATAGTGGGATATTTAGCAACTGGGGATTGTTGGCGATAAAGTCCAGTAAAAGAATATCTGCAAAAGCGCTGTCGATGCGAGGAATCTCTAAAAACGGAACGTCTTCTAGGAGAGCTAATACATCTGACATTTTGATGTCCGACATCAGCGCCCTTAGCAAGAAATTTGAAGTTACTTCAGAGAGAGTAAGATTCGATGATAAAAGAGAACTTAACAAGGGAATATCGTTCGGGACTATCCCCGATACGGGAATCTCAAAAGACTGGGAAGGGCCTATAGAAAAACTACCACCAGAGACAGCAAACAAAGAATCTATTCCGCTCATATCATCTCCAATCTCCAGAAAGGGATCCTTAATTAGATCGTTCATTGTGATCGACGTCAATTGACCGGATTGAAACTCAAAGTACACTGGAGAGTCGGCGGGCGTCTGGTGGGTTATAGACCAACTTGGGTATTGAGCCTGATAATTAAAGGTGGCATTGCCTAATTCGTCTAATGCATAAGTCCCCGTACCTGTTGGGCCCAAAACTGAGTCGTCAATATCTAAGAAACCTTCACCTATTTTGCCAAAACCAATTGAATTAAAGTCAAATCTAAATTGGGCTGCGTTTACCTGGTTAGTTCCCATAGCTACCGAGCTTAGGGTTGCTATGCTAGCGATCGCCAAATTTTTCCAAATTTTATTCATCTTTGATTTTCTCTTAGAAGTTAAAACGAACTTTAGCAATAATTCTAACATATCCGCTCAATAAATATGGTTTGCTGAAAAAAGCAGAGTGTAGTCTGGGTGGGGAGTGTGGTTCGTTTAGGAAGTGTGCTCTGGGTGGGAGGAAAGAGAAATTAAGAGGAAAAATTATTCCTCAATTTTTCTACCCTTAGTGTGCTTAAAAATCCTAACTTTTTGTTGGTTTTAGCCGGAAAAGCTGCACTTTTTCCGGATTTAAAAAGGCTATAACCTTTATATATAAAGACTTTTGGATTTCCATACGCAAGCCATAAGTAGGGGTGATAAAGAGAAAAAGTGCTTAAATCTACTAAGGGCGAATGCCATTCGCCCCTACAGGTGGTGTATAGTTTCGTATTTTGCGTAAGTCCTGTTTCTTACTTTTGACTTTTGACTTTTGACTTTTTAATTTTAATAATAATAGCTTCAGTCAATCCATCTAAAGTATATTCTTTAGCTTCGACATCTACTCTACCTAATAAACTTTGACAACTTTGAGAAGTTTGAGGTCCGATCGAAGCAATACAAATATTTTCTAACCAATTTTCGGGTAACTTATCTTTGTTTTCCCCAATTAAATAACAAAAATTTTTCACAGTTTTAGAACTAGCAAAAGTAACAACATCTATCTGCAAATTCTGTAGAGCTAACAAAGCTTCGGGTGCAATATTTTCTGGGCAATTAGACTCATAAGCAGCTACTTCTATTACTTCTGCACCTTGACTATTTAATTCTTTCACTAAAACTTCCCTACCACCTGTTTCTACTCTGGGAAATAAAACCTTTTTTCCGCTCAATTTTTCGGGAAAATTTGCCACTAAAGAATCAGCAACAAAATTAGGTGGAATAAAATCTGCTGCTAAACCACAAGTCTTCAAACTTTCTGCCGTCTTTTTACCAACTACTGCTATTTTTACTCCCGCTAAAGCACGGCTATCTTTCCCTTTTTCTGCTAATCTTTCAAAAAAATAATCTACTCCATTTGTAGAAGTCAGAATTAACCAATCAAAACTATCTATATTGTTAATAGCTAAGTCTAGATCGTGCCAACTTGAAGGCGGAGTAATAACTAAAGCTGGCATTTCAATTACTTTTGCTCCTTCTTTTTTTAGACGCTCGGTAAACTTACTCGACTGACCTGCTGAACGAGTTACTAAAATAGTTTTATTTCCTAAAGGTGCTATTTCTTTTGCTTCTGACTTTTCTCTAACCATATTATTTGGATACTGTAAATAATCTCTTAATCTGACTACTTCCCCCACTATTATCACACAAGGAGACAAATATTCAGCATAAGTTTGTTGAACAATATCGCTCAAAGTACCAATCCAAATTTGTTGTTTAGGAGTCGCACAATTTTGAATAATAGCTACAGGAGTTTGAGGCGTTCTTTCATGTCTTAATAACTGATGTACAATTTCACCTAAATTTTTTCCCCCCATTAAAATTACTAAAGTTTCAATCTGAGATATTTTTTCCCAGTCTAATGCTTCAATATCGTGAGCAGTTAAAGCTACAAAAGCTCTACTCATTACTGCATCTGTCAGAGGAATATTTGCCAGTAAAGGTGCAGCTAATGCAGAAGAAATTCCTGGTACAACTTCAAATTCACAACCAGCTTCAATTAATGCTTGAATTTCTGAAGCAGCACGACCAAAAATAAAAGGATCTCCTCCTTTTAGTCTAATTACTTGTTTACCTAAACGACATTTTTCTACTAACAAGCTATTAATTTCTGACTGAGAAATACTGGGTTTACCGCCACGTTTCCCCATCTCTATTTTTAAACAATTTTCTGGTACTAATTCTAAAATTGAGTCATCAACTAAGGCATCATAAATTAAGACTTCTGCTTGAGTAATTAGGGAATATGCTTTGACAGTCAAATATTCTTTACTTCCAGGTCCAGCTCCAAGGATATATACTTTCATTTCAGTTATCAGTTATTATAATTAAATCCAGATAATTACTATATCCAAGTCATTGCGACTGGAACGGAGTGGAAGGAAGCAATCTCAAAAATCTCTGAGATTGCTTCCTATCGTTGCAATGACAACTTTTCTCCAGATTTGATATCAGTTAATCTCTCCAATTCAAATTAGTTTCATCAAAAGCTTTTTCTAATTCTGAAGTTAATTTTAGGCGATAAAGCATCGAAAACAAAATCCCATTGAAAAATTGTAACCTCTCAACCCCCATCCCTTCAAGAAAACAGGGAGGTTGGATGAGAGGTCTTAATTTCTAGATCGCATCAAAAGTTAGATAGTGGGAGTTGTTTATATCCCACTACTTAGGAATGAGGATTAAATAAAATCCAGAATTTTTTTGAAAGAACTCAAGTGAGGACTTTAAACAATTAACTCGTGTAGATAATAAAATCCTCATTCCTTACTTATTTAATTTTCAATCTTCAATTTAAAATCTAAAAGCATTGCTTTAGGTTGGGGTGAAGCGCTCTCCTTTCCAGGAGTCCGATCCTCAATATTCTGTTCCTTGACTATATCAAGGGGGAACGTCTGCATCTCGTTAATAGTTTCAAAGTCTAAGCTACCAACATCAATCTTTCGTACTTGACGGTTGTTTTGAGTATGGTAATAGATTACCTTGTTTGTGATATCCTGAGCCGTTGTCCAAAGAGTCGAACTCCGCATTCCTGATGTGTCTATATCTTTATCATCAGATTCCTCAGATGCTATGAGCGGAAGATTAAAATTGTCAAGTATACGAAACACTTCATACATCGTCTCCAGTCCATCCGTGGTTTCTCTTGCAGTTTGAGTAAAAGCAACAGCACGAATGAAACGTGATGGAGGTGTAAAGTCTCCAGGAAGCCCAATCATTCCACTACCGACACCTAATGGGCTAAAATCAATTGAACCAAGCTCCCGATCTGGAAGAGCTACAGGAGATATATTGACATAATTTCGTAAATTAGTAATATGCCAGTCGTATGTTGGGGAGTTAGTAATAACTCCTAATTCCGCATCAAAGATTTTTGGTTTGCCTTGTAACCATTCGATCACTATCTGTTCGCCCGAAGGATCGCTAACCATCCAGTGAAATGGTGGAGGCATCTCAATAATTGGTTCAATAACGTTTACCACTTCGATCTGGTTTATTGCCTCACGAACATCATCTACTGTGGCACAGGTAGAAAGAAGATAGTGGGCAACATCGCTCGGTCCAATTGACTTCTCTGCAATGGTTGGATCATAATCTATATATTCAGCAAAGCCTGGGAGATAAAAGACTCCAACAGCTAATCCTTCTTCATTCATGCCATCACCAACCAGTAGCCTATTTAGGGCATCTATTGCTACTACTCCATATTTGCCAGTCCACTCTATGCCAGGCAAATGGACGTTCTCATCGTCAGAGAGTTCAGTTGTAAACTCGTGGCCCCTGGGCAGGATCAATATTCGAGACTCTAGATCAAACGCCCCCCATTCTATTGTTCTACCATAGACTATAGCCCCGTCTTCTGCTGTTAGGGTGATACCTGTGCAAGCATAGGCAACAGGCATTAGGTTAATGAAACAAAACAGAAAAGCTAAAGCCAATGTCAGCACTATTGATTTTATGTTTTTCATCACTCAGCTAATTTTTGATGCTGTACACAATAACTAATACTTTATTCTCTGCGCCGAATACAACGAGTAGTTATACCTAATTTTTCCATTACACATTTAAAGATATAGTCTGTAGAAAATAATTCCTAAATTAAATTAACTGTTTGATAAGACGACTGTAAGATTTTTTTACGCAGTTCATCGAGGGATTTTATCTTATCTAAAACTAGCTCAAAACTATAATCTGAATCCACAGCGATAATTGGTTGAGGATAGCCTTTTTGAATTGACAAAGCAATTTTTAAACTGGTATCTCCTAGCCCAAAAATGCTAATAGTTTCGCGATCGCCACTCAGACGCACCGTGGTAAAATCCTCTCCTTCGCTAAATTAAAATTCCAGGATAGAACCGACAAATTCTCCTTCTCGGATATTTTCAACTCCTGAGATATTTTTGATAATATCCACCAGTTTATTTTGGTCGAATAGTTCATTTTCACCAATAAATAGGCGTTGGTGAATTAGTGTATGATATTAATCTTAATTATTTAGGAGTCAGGAGGTAGGGACGTTGCATGCAACGTCCGTACGGAGTCAGGAGGAAAGAAAGAAGAAGAAAGAATAAGTAGACGGACAAGAAATCATACCTCAAATCACCAACGCCAATAAATAAAATCAGTAATTGCATCATTTACAATATTCTTTTTTAAAATTGGTATGAGATATCTATCTCCAATTTCTGGGGAATCTAGTTATTAAAAGTCAGACAAAATTATAAATTTTCTTACTTTTGACTTTTGACTTTTAACTTTTAACTTAAAAAAGGCAAGCCATCGGAAAAATTAGATATTCCAGGAAAAATAATTTCCAAATAAATTGATAAAAATCAGCGATCGCTTTTTTACCTTCCAGGTCTACTTTTTAACGTTAAAAGTAATCTATGAATGAATATATATCTCCCCAGTTTAGTAATATCAATTCAAGTTTGTTTCATCAAAAGCTTTTTCTAATTCTGGAGTTAACTTTAGTAGTTATGCCTAATTTTTATATTCTAGTAATTAGGGAATGTACTTTGACAGTCAAATATTTTTTATTTCCAGGTCTAGCTCCAACGATATATACTTTTCCTAGGAATAGATTCATCTGACTCTGAATTGTGACAGGACTTAAGCAAAGACAATATATATTGTCAATCAAAACTATAATGTCTTAGATATAACTATAGTCATTATTTATTCTTAAAAATGCCAGCCAAAGATATTTACCACGAATGCGTTAAAAAAGCACTAATTAAAGATGAATGGGTAATTACCGACGATCCTTTAAGTCTTAAAATTGGTCAAAAAGATATCTTTATTGATTTAGGAGCAGAAAAACTCTTAGCTGCCGAAAAAGAAGGGCAGAAAATAGCAATAGAAGTTAAAAGTTTTGTTGGCAAATCCGAAATAGAAGACCTCAAACAAACTTTGGGTCAATACTATTTATATTACAAAGTTATCAAATATGTCCGTTCCGAAAGATTGCTCTATATAGCAATCAGACAAGCAGTGTTTGAAAGATTATTCACTTTAGAAATCGGTAAAATGTTGCTAGAGGATAACAGCTTAAAACTAATTATTTTTAATCCCGAAAAGGAGGAAATTATACAATGGATAAATTAGGAAATTATCAGATGATTATCTGTCAAGTAATGCAGCCTTATGTTGATATTAAATATTCCAATGTTCCGATTAAAAATCGTGCTGCTTTTGACAATAAAAATGGGCAATATGTGATTATTTCAGAAGGATGGATAGAGCAAAAACATTTTCATAGTTGTCTAATTCATGTTGAAATTATAGATGATCAAGTTTGGATTCAGTGCGACAACACGGAAGATGGGATTGCTGATGAATTAGTAAAAGGGGGTATTCCAAAAAAAGATATTGTCTTGGGTTTCCATGAACCAGAAGTAAGAAAATACACAGGTTTTGGCATGAAATAAATTAGGCAATATCCATTTTTAGTTTTTTATTGGTGAAATTATCATGTTAAATAAATACACCAAATTTGTTGTGACTGAATAAATGCTCTATGATGTTGCATTATTCTGATTTATATAGGCATTTTACCTATCAGTTCAAGCCATATTTTTTCAGCTTCTATTGTTCTATCTGCTTAATTTCATTGTCAAGAATGTAAGTTTCACGAAAGCATATTTACCATAGATTTGTGGTTGATTTTTCTGGATAACTTAAACACTATTTTAGAAGTTTCGTAAGTCATAATTATAAATTTTCTTACTTTTGACTTTTAAATACATGACTTTTAACTTAAAAAAGACAAGCAATCGGAAAAATTAGATATTCCAGGAAAAATAATTTCCAAATAAATTGATAAAAATCAGCGATCGCCTTTTTATCTTCCAGGTCTACTTTTTGACTACGCCACCACATTATACCCAAAAGAAATAAATGACTTATTACCAAAAAAATTAAATTAATATTTGCCGACCAAGTTACACCAAAAATAATCATTCCGATATAGCAAATTGTTAATACCCATCTTGCCAAATTAAAAACAGCAAATGCTCCTAACTTAATCGTAAATGTATTGATATTATATTGACGGTCTCCTTCAATATCTGGAATATCTTTAAAAATAGCAATTGCAAAAGTGAAGACTATCACAAACAAAGTTAGCGCCCATACTGTCGGAGGAATTTCTGGAATTACCAAGCTTTTTTTGAGTAGAATTATTTCACCTAATTCACCCATCCATTTATTTAAACTTCCTGAGACTTGCTCAACTTTTTCCCATCCCCAAACAAAATTTAAAAAGATGCCTAAATTAACAATTACTCCCCGCACAGTAAAAATACATAATGCTGCCAAAACCGGAAATCTTTTTAATCGGATAGGAGGCAAAGAATAAGCTGTACCAATTGCCAAACTTATACCCACAGTAGCTAATAAAAACGGTCCGCCAATCAAAGCCAAACTTAAAGCCAAAACACCCATTATTGCCACAATCATTTGACCGTAAAAACGAGAAAATTCACCAGCAGCTATAGGTAGAAAAGGCTTATTAATCTTATCTATTTCTACATCCTCTAACTGATTCAATCCCACTATATAAACATTTCCACATAGACAACTTATCCAAGTTACCAATAACAGAATTAAACTATATATAAAGAAAGATTGATTAAAAAAATTTGATTTAGTTCCTATAGCAATTAGATATAAAGCCAGCACACTTAATGTTGTACCAATAATTGTATGTGGACGAGCAAACTTCCAGAAGCTATAAAGCCACGGCACATATTTTTGCACTAAATTAGTTGTAAATTTTGCCTCTTGATAACCAGAAAATTCTCCCATAATGACCTCAAATTATTTTTCTTTAAATGTATTGGTGAAACAAGGAGAAAAGATCGAAGAAAATTGACTAAATTTCTTAACCTAAACTCCCTCTTTTGTAGGGTAAATAATTAAGAGTAGCAATTAAGCTAAATACTTGCTTCTTCTTCCTTCCTAAACATTAAGCGGTCAGCCATCAGCTATCGACTATCAGCTTCATTACTTTTAAAAAAGGAAAAAGCAGTTGAGAGATTTGACAGAATTAAAAGTATGGATAGAAGTCTATCAGCTATCCTTAATAGTCTAGTCTATTAAACTACATTGTTCATTTTTATTGCTGAGA
>NZ_JAAHHT010000166.1:12860-21992 GCF_010672085.1 Okeania sp. SIO3I5 | reverse complement strand
GATAATATTTATTTATATAGGAATAGAAAACTCGGCCTTCGCCGTAGCCGGAGCCGGAGCCGTAGCCGGAGCCGTGGCCGTAGCCGTGGCCGTAGCCGGAGCCGTAGCTGGAGCCTTCGCCGTAGCCGGAGCCGTAGCTGGAGCCGTAGCCTTCGCCGTAGCCTTCGCCGTAGCCTTCGCAGGAGCCTTCGCCGTAGTCGTAGCCGGAGCCTTCGCCGTAGCTGGAGCCTTCGCCTTCGCCGTAGCCGGAGCCGTGTTGCAAACACTGTTAAGTGCTTACGTTGCTTATCGAGCAATAAAAGGAGATGAAAAATATGCTTTTATCCGTAATATAGCTATTGCTTTTGCTGCCTTATGTGGAACCTCTTTCAGACAAGGAAATTTAACTGATGCTGACTTCACTAATGCTACTCTCAAAAGTACAGATTTTAGAGGAGCTAATATAACCCGTACTTGTTGGAAAAACGCCATAAAACTAGACCGCATACGACCAGGAGAAACCTATCTAAAAGATGCCACAGTCAGAAAGTTAGTAAAAACTGGTCAAGGTGAAAACATCAACTTAGATCGCTTTAACCTCCAAGGAATAAATCTCCAGGGAGCAAACCTAACTAATGCCAGTTTCATAGAAGCGAATCTCAACTTAGCTAACCTTCAAGATGCTAACCTTTCTCGTGCCAAATTAGTAGGAACATTTTTAGACCAAGCCGATCTCACAGGTGCAACCTTAACCGGAGCTTTTCTTGAAGATTGGGGAATAACCACCAAAACTAAACTAGATGGTATCAAATGCGATTATGTCTATATGCGTCTGCCTCCAGAAAAGAGACCAGACTTTCTCAAACTTTCAACCAAAGATACTTTAAACGATAATCCTCGTCGCGAACCTGCTGACTGGAGTAGGAATTTTCAAGAAGGAGAATTTGTTGATTTTATCACTCCAATGATAGAAACCCTCAACTTTTATCATGGAGAAAAACCCGATCCTGGAATAGTTGCCTATTCATTTCAGAAGTTGCAAGAAGAGCATCCAGAGGCAAAATTAGAAATTATTTCTATGGAAAAACGTGGTAAAAATCGTCAGGGATTTTTGTTAAAAGCTGACACTGCACCTGAAGCAGATCGTTCAAAGTTACACGCAGAATATTTTGATACTTATGATAAATTAAAAGCACTTCCAGCAAGTGAATTAGAATTATTATTAGCAGAAAAAGATAGACAAATTAAACGATTAGAATCTTGGGTAGATAGTGTGATACAATCCCCACATATATATGCAGAAAATTATCATAATCAAGGAGGTACTATGTCAGAAAGTAGTGGAGATAAAATTGATATTAGTGAAAATTATGGTGCAGTTGGCAACAAAGGAAAAGTTCAGGGTGCAGTTGGCAACAAAGGAGAAATTCAGGGTTTAGCTGGTAAAGGAGAAATTAAAGACTCAAAAATTGCTCGTACAATTAACGAATCTCCAGAACAAAATTTAGCACAAGCAGCAAAAGATATTGAAGAATTATTAGAGCAACTTGATGAAACTTATCCGTCAGATACAACAACGAACAGAATGAAAATTGCTACAGAAGTAATTACACAAATTGATAATAATCCAACTAAAGCAGAAAGAATATTTAGTGCCATAAAAGCAGGTGGAGTTTCTGCAGTTCAAGAATTACTAAATCATCCTGCAAGTAGCTTTATTATTGCAGCATTAGAGGATTGGCAAAAGACTAAAGAAATTAAATGATAATTGGCAATTGAATTAATACTTCAAAAATATCAAGTTATTAACACACCCTACTGAACTGTTTCATCTTTAAAGTAAATTTCCAGATATTTAGGTATTGTCTAAAATAGTTATTCTGTTAACAAATAATTATCATCAGGTGAGGGAGATGTCTCTGGACTACTAGATGATTTTTCCGTCTCTGACTCATCTTTTTGATCGGAAGATTCTTGTGCTTCATCCGATGATTCTTCTGTTTTTTCTTGTTTTTCCCATTCGGAAACTGGTTTAGTTAAGACATTTTTGAAGTTGACAGATAATAACAAAACAGATACCTCTTCCGGCGGTTCTCCCTCCGGTTCTAATTGAGAATATATAGAATTACCATCAAAGTCTGGTTGACCTAAAAATAGACGACTGGTTTTACCGTCTTTTAGTTGAATTTCTACAGTTATTTCTGGTTTTTCTAAACCATATTCTGATAACTGAGAAACTTTAGTATTGATGGAGCGATCGCTTTTTAAGTTTGTTAGTTCAGTTAACAAAAATTCTACTGTTTGTAAGTCAGCTTCTTTTTCTACAGGTGCAGTTATATTCCAGGTTTTTTCTTCTGCTTCCTCGTCTATTTTTAAAGTTAATGTTTCTGACTCTTGTTTGATAGTAATAGTCTGAATTTGTGCTAAGTCAAAATCAAACACTTGTTTTCGTTGTTCTTGGATTTCCGCTTGTTGTTGTTTACCTCGAATTTCATATAAGTAAACAAATCCTCCTAAAGCAAGTGCTGTTAACATTAATATTAAAGTTGTTCTTTTGATTTTCATAATTTTAGAGAGTAGGGAGTATTCAGTTATAAGTTATCAGTTATCAGCTATCAGCTAAATATTTTTTTCTTTTATCAAAATAACAAAGTAAAAATTTAATTCCTGAATTATCCATTATTCTTATCAATAGTCCACCCTGAAACCGGGTTGATCGGCGAAATTTTGGAAAAAGGATAATCAAGGTAATAAACCCGGTTTCTTGTAAATCAGTTATCAGCTAAATATTTTTTCTAGTTTGCTCAAAATAACAAAATAAGAATTTAACTTCTAACTTTTTACTTGAGAAATCGCCGTTACAAAAACAACTTCTGAATTCTCAATTCTCAATTCCTTGATTAGTTATCAGCTAAATATTTTTTCTAGTTTGAGCAAAATAACAAAATAAGAATTTAACTTCTAACTTTTTACTTGAGAAATCGCCGTTACAAAAACAACTTCTGAATTCTCAATTCTCAATTCCTTGATTAGTTATTAGCTAAATATTTTTTCTAGTTTGAGCAAAATAAAAAAATAAGAATTTAACTTCTAACTTTTTACTTGAGAAATCGCCGTTACAAAAACAACTTCTGAATTCTCAATCCTCAATTCCTTGATTAGTTATTAGCTAAATATTTTTTCTAGTTTGCTCAAAATAACAAAATAAGAATTTAACTTCTAAGTTTTTACTTGAGAAATCCCCGTTACAAAAACAATTTCAGAATTCTAAATTCTAAATTCTAAATTCTAAATTCTAAATTCATTATCGTCTTTTCCACCAGATTATTCCACCAATTGCCAAAGCAAAAATTGGCAAAATTACAATTGCCATCCAACTTAAAAATCTAGCTTCCACTAAAGTCATTGCAATGCGACGGTTTGTAGTTTTTTTCGGACTAATAGAAAGTGTTTCTTGTTCTGGTTTACTCAACCAAGAAACTGAGTTAAGAAAAACATCTCCATTCAGTTGTTGTTGAAACCAACCATTTGTCGCAAATTGAGAATTTCCTAATACTACTAAACGTGCTTCTTCAGATTTATCTTCTGATTTTGCCTCTATTTTACTAGACTCTAATTCATCTGGTGGTTGACCGGGAAGTGGAGGAATAACCTCTGCTGAAGTTGTCTCTTTTTCTACTTCTAATTCTGAAGTAGAAGTTGCCACAGATTCATTAGGTGGTTGACCAGGAAGTGGCGGAATAGGAGTAAGTTCTAATTCCGTTTCTTGACTTTTTTCCGCAGTAGGAGAACGAGTCAAAGCTACACCTAAAGATAATGGCCCTAGTCTATCCCTACCCTCATTAAACCTTAACTGACCCCTTAAATCTGTTTCTGCCCAACTTTGGTCATTAGTCCAAATTAGAGGACTTTCCTCTATCCCATCCATTGCCTCACTTTCTATGGGGCGGGCAAAAGGATATAATGATATGCCATTAGCAAAATCTTGAGTAATAGGATGTTCTCCATACCTGGTAACTAATACCACCCAGGGGTCAAGACCTACTAATCGACCAATTTCTGGATTATCTATTGCCAGGCGATCGTCAACTAATACACCCCACTCTCCAAATAAATCATTTAATCCTGGATCGGTGCTTGGATCTAACATTATTAATACACCGCCACCTCGGTCTAAATATTCTTGTAAAGCAGTAACTTCTGCCTCTAAAAATTCTCTTTGAGCGCCAGCAATAATCACAACATCTGCATCTTCTGGTACTTGAGAAATACTTGCCAAGTTGATAGATTCTATTATGTAATTTTTACTTTCCAGAGCATTAACTGCTTCAGAAAAACCTTCTTGACCTTCTTCTAATTTTCGTTCGCCGTGACCTTGAAGAAAGTAGATGTTTAAAGTTCTACTACCGAGTATTTTTTCGATACTATTTGTCAGTTTAGATTCGGTTAGGGGTTCTAGTTTTCTGCTAATAATAACTTCTTTTTTTTCTCCGACTTCCAGATGAATTTCTCCTAACTGTCTGACTCCAAATTGATTAGCTTTTCCTGGTTGTGTTTGAGGGTCTAATAACTCAAAGCTAAATTTACCATTTCCTTGTCTTTGATAGTTTTCTAATAGTTGGGAATATTGGGGATTTTCGCCTCGGTCAAATATCCAAAGTTTGACTGGTTGTTCGAGATTTTCTAATACTTCTATAGTTTGTGGTGATAATGTAAATTGTTGGTTTTCAGTAAAGTCTATTCTAGTTTGATAACGAACTCCTAGAAAGTTAATTAGTGCCAAAATTATTAGTACGGAAATAGTCGCAAAAATTGCGTTTGTACCTGCTTCGGTTGCTCGACCACTCCACCAAGTTGTAGTTGAGTTTTGTTCTACTGAATAAGCTTGATAAAAAATCCATAAACCACTTATTACTATGCCAGAAGTTATCAAAGCTGATGGTATGGGTTGCCAAGTTCCTGACACAAAACCTGCCGATAAACCGATAATAGTTAAAATTGGTCCTAGCCAAAATAAATAATTCCAAGTACCTTTGATAATTTTCATATTATCTTTTTTTTAATTTGTAAATTGTCTTGAATAGGAAATAAGGAATAAGGGAGAAGTAATATTATAAATAAATTTAGGCATTTCTGCAATGAATGATTTACTTACTCGGTTTACCGAGCATTACCTATCACCATCAAATCAATAAAATGTCAAAATACTACTATTATTTTTATCTTGGTTTTGGATTAGCCTTTCACCTAGCTTGATAACCCAATTTGTAAATTTTTTTTATCATATATAACCTATTAATTTTCCTCAGTTTTTCCAATGCACCCTGTTTCATTAGAGAAACTTTGGAGTAACTTATAGTATTGTGCATAATTTACTAGAAACAGTCTATCTTCGATCTTTGTATCGTCAATCGTTACTAATAATCTATCCCAAAATTTTGTTCCAGTTTCTTCTATCTCTAAAGTTATTGTTTTAGGCTTGGGAATAATTTCAATTCCTAATAAAATTATACGTAAGCATTCAGCTATTAGCAGTCAGCTTTTCCTACTCATGCTACGCAAACAGCAATAAAAATGAACGATGTAGCTCCATAGACTTTTACTCATACTTTTAATTCTTTGAAATCTCTAAATTAGAGACTGAATGTATCAGGAAATATAAAAAGGAGATAGGGAACAGGGAACACTTAACTGGGAACACTTAACTGGAAACACTTAACTGGGAATAGGGAATAGGTATGGGGGTCCGAAGAAATCAAGACAAGTATTGAAGAGTTAAAATAAAGGGAATATATATACCTTTCCACCTAATCAATCTACCAAATTTCAATTTCTTGAAGTACCTTTTTCTTTGAGATTTTAGTCACTCAACAACTCTCTTAAGACTTATTTTACAAACAGTTTCTTAACTTTTTCCTCTTTTAAAAGTAATGAAGCTGATAGCTGAGAGCTGACCGCTGAATGCTTACAATTATACAACCACGAACAACCAGAGCTATAAGAGTAGCTAAAATGGCAGCTTATTCACTATTTTTAATCTTCAGAAAAGGTTCAATAATTCTGATTCTATATCTTCATTAAAATACTTTAATTGTAGTTCTTTAGACTTGGAATTTACGGGGTCTAAACTACCATTATATTTTTCTAAAACACAAACAAATTCTGGTTCTTTCGGTAAGTATTTTGCTTGGAATTGAGCTAAAGCTTTAGCAAAAAGTCAGGTCTAAAGCCTCCCCTTTTAAGAGGATAAAAAAATATTTGGTTCATTATTTCAATCCCGATAGTGAGCGTCAGATGTACTGATAACTGATAACTGAAATCACGGTCTGCATCAAAAATTTCCTATGGTTCTTTTCCTTTTCAATCATAATTAAATAAGAGACTATTTAGCCTGCCCTAATTACAGTTTTGTTTAATTTTGAGATTCATGCCATTTCTTAATCTTAAGCTTTTGATGATACAGCCATCTTTAAATACTTCCATTCCATTTTTTGTATATGTGTTTGAATGTTGACTGATATGTTTAACAGACTGAGGTTTGTTGAGTTTCAATATTTGATTTTCATTGGGTGAATTTTTTTTATTTAAAGTATAGTTTTTTGAGAAAGAAGGATACCCAAAAAATACAGTTAAACATACAGGTATTAAGGCAATCAAACCTAGTTTTTTAAATAATAAAATACTCATAGTAAGTACCTGGGTTATTTCAGTTATCAGTTATCAGTTATCAGTTATCAGTTATCAGTTGTTAAATTAACTTAACTGCATCTCAATTACTTGAAGTAATAATTACCCTGAGTTGAAAAGAGGCTAAGAAAGAAAAGTATTGATTGATATTGAGATACCTTACCCCTATTTTAACAAGGATCATTTCAGTTATCAGTAGGGACGTTCGCATTTTTGTTATGCAACGTCCGTACAGTTATCAGTACTTCTGGCGCTCACCATCGGGATTGAAATAATGAACCAAATATTTTTTTTCCCTTAAAAGGGGAAGCTTTAGACCTGATTTTTTGGTAAGAATACTCAAAAAGAGTGGTAGGCTCGGTAGATGGGTATATCATTATTTTATACAAAATATTCTCTAAAAAAAACAGATTATTTTTGAGAGATTCTATTAGGCATTTTGGCTTAATTTCCAGATTAAAGAGGAAACTTGAACAGCAATATAGCCTAGTATTTATATATCAAGTTTAGCTAATCAAATTTCGGAAATCATAGATATATTTTTGACTGAATATTTAGTATTTTTGTGATTTAGTCTCAGATATGGTCTGGTTAAACAGACTGAAATAGTTTTATATCTCGCTGTTTTAATAGGTCGCCACAAAGTGAGAATTGTAAGATTCGTTAGATTTAATATAAAATGCTCTTCCTAAGAGTAGAAAAAAACTTAAGTAAAAATTAATAGCTTGAATAACTTGTTGGAATTTTATGATTTATTTTTGCTCTTGAGGGACTTGCAGATTATTAATATACCAGCTAACTTCTGGGAATTTTTAATTAAATATCGTAATAATCTCTTACTATCTTGAATATTTAGTTTTTCAAAGATATTTTAAGTTATAATATACTTTGAATATTAAACAACTTACCTCAAATAACAATATGCCAGCAAAGTCAAAAGCCACTAATAGTAAATCAAAAATAACTAATAAACAAAAAGAAGCTGCTGAAGCTGAAATTAGGGAAAAGCAAAAACCTGTTGATTATGATACTAAAGAATATCCAGTGGAAGTTATTGTTCAGAAATATATGGAAGGAAGAGAAGATGATACTAACGAGTTGTTTATCCCTGATTATCAAAGAGAAAAAGCTTGGAAGGAAAAAGATCAGTCAAAATTTATTGAATCTGTACTTCTAGGATTACCAATACCATATATATTTGTTGCTGATATTTATGACGAAGAAAATGATTTAGGACGCTTAGAAATAGTAGATGGTACGCAACGCATCCGCAGTCTATATGAATTTTCTAATAATGAACTGACTTTAGTGGGATTAGAGAAATTAAAAAAGCTAAATAATTTTACTTTTGCCGATCTACCACTTGCTCGTCAAAGACGTTTCAATAGAAGTACCATTCGGATGATTCAACTAACAGAAAAAGCAGATGAGGAAACACGACGAGATATGTTTGAAAGAATTAATACAGGTAGTATTCTTTTAAACGATATGGAAAAACGTAGAGGAATACAACGTGGACCTTTTCTTGATTTTATTGATGAATTATCAAAAGATTCCAAATTTAGAGAACTATGTCCGTTTTCTGAAGCTCTAATTCGGAGGAAAGAACCTCAAGAATTTGTGTTACGTTTTTTCGCCTATCTAAATAATTATCAAAATTTTGAAAGTAGAGTAGATATATTCCTCAATAGTTACTTAGAAAAAAACAATAAAGATGATAATTTCGATCCTCATAAAATCCAGGCAGAATTTGAATCAATGCTAGATTTTGTAGAAAAGTATTTGCCTTATGGATTTAGAAAAGGCAAAAACTATAAATCAGTTCCTCGGATTAGATTTGAAGCTATTTCTGTAGGTATTGCACTTGCTTTAAGAAAAAGAAAAAATCTCAAACCAAAATCAATGGATTGGCTAAATTCACCAGAATTTAAAAAACACACTACTTCTGATGCTAGTAACTCTAGACCAAAAGTTATTGGGAGGATTGAATATGTGCGAGACCAACTATTAAGTAAATAATGACAAGTATCTTATTTCAAAATTTTAATCAACGCTCTAAAGAGGTAGGTAAATATTTTATTTTTATCAAAAGTCTACAGCAAGGAACACTAATTGAATATGTGCCAGATCAACTATTAGCTAAATAATGAAAAGTATTTTATTTCAAAATTTTAATGAACGCTCTCAAGAAGTCAGTGAATATTTTATTTTTATCAAAAGTCTACAGCAAGGAACAACTAAATTAGCAATGGAAAGTCAAGCAGGAAAGAAAGTCAAAGAAATTGACCCAGAGTTAATAAAAACTCTGAAAGCAAGTGCTTTTTTATTACTTTACAATTTAATAGAATCTACTATGAGAGATGCTATTGAAGAAATATTTAATGAAATGAAAAATCAAGGAGTTTCCTTCAATAAAATTAGACCTGAATTAAAGAAAATTGTTCTTCAGAATTTGAAGCGGAGAAA
>NZ_JAAHHT010000166.1:0-12760 GCF_010672085.1 Okeania sp. SIO3I5 | reverse complement strand
TAATAGAATCTACTATGAGAGATGCTATTGAAGAAATATTTAATGAAATGAAAAATCAAGGAGTTTCCTTCAATAAAATTAGACCTGAATTAAAGAAAATTGTTCTTCAGAATTTGAAGCGGAGAAATCCCGATAAAGTTTTTCAAAAAGTTGTAGATATATCTGTTGATATTATTACTGTTGGATTTGATAAAGAAGAATTATTTTCGGGAAATATTGATGCTCAAAAGATTAAAACAACAGCTAAGGAATATGGATTTTCTGCAAAAACAAAAACTGATAGTAGCGATTTATTGACAGTTAAGGATAATAGAAATGATTTAGCACATGGCATTAAATCTTTTGCCGAAGTAGGAAAAGATAAAAGTGCTGATGAACTGATAAAAATTAAAAATAAAGTAGTCAAGTATTTAAGGCAGATTCTCGAAAATATTCAAATATATATAGATAATCAGGAGTATTTAGATTCAACAAATACTCCCTAATTTATTTCCTGAATATGATTGAGAATACTTGTTGCTACTACCTCACCTAACTTGACAGGAACAGCATTCCCTATTAAACGCCCTATCTTGATAATAGAATCTACTATGAGAGATGCTATTGAAGAAATATTTAATGAAATGAAAAATCAAGGAGTTTCCTTCAATAAAATTAGACCT
Organism: Okeania sp. SIO3I5; assembly: GCF_010672085.1. Classification (GTDB taxonomy): domain Bacteria; phylum Cyanobacteriota; class Cyanobacteriia; order Cyanobacteriales; family Microcoleaceae; genus Trichodesmium. The sequence continues at coordinate 12,098 of NZ_JAAHHT010000166.1, read as the reverse complement.
GAATTAAAGAAAATTGTTCTTCAGAATTTGAAGCGGAGAAATCCCGATAAAGTTTTTCAAAAAGTTGTAGATATATCTGTTGATATTATTACTGTTGGATTTGATAAAGAAGAGTTATTTTATGGAAATATTGATGCTCAAAAGATTAAAACAACAACTAAGGAATATGGATTTTCTGCAAAAACAAAAACTGATAGTAGCGATTTATTGACAGTTAAGACTAATAGAAATGATTTAGCACATGGCATTAAATCTTTTGCCGAGGTAGGAAAGGATAAAAGTGCTGATGAACTGATAAAAATTAAAAATAAAGTAGTAAAATATCTGAGGCAGATTCTCGAAAATATTCAAATATATATAGATAATCAGGAGTATTTAGATTCAACAAATACTCCCTAATTTATTTCCTGAATATGATTGAGAATACTTTTTGCTACAACCTCACCTAACTTGACAGGAACAGCATTCCCTATTAAACGCCCTATCTTGATAGAAGCAAAAGATTCATTAGGAGGAAAAAATTGGTATTTTTTAGGAAAAGTTTGCAATAATGCCGCTTCCCTCAGAGATATTGCCCTATCTTGTTTGGGATGTCCAAATCTACCATTGCCAAAACCAAAGCACTGAGTCGTTATAGTTGGACTTGGACTATCCCATTCCATCCTACCGTAAACCGATGGATATGACTTACCACTCTTCTTAGTATGGCATTTAGCAATCAAATCTTCTGGCCAGTCTCTCCACGTTCCTCCTGGTTTAGAAGCACGAATACGACGGAGATTCAGTGCTGAAAGTTTGCTACATTGGTGGAGTGGGTCAGTTTTAGATGATTGACCTGCCTTCAGAGGTTCAAGATGCTCAATAGTATCTCGTACAGTTTTGTAATTATGGCGATCGTAAGTTGGAGGAATTAAATCTATATTGCCAAACTTAGAGGCAAAAAATACTAACCGTCTACGAGCTTGAGGTATACCGTAGTCTTGACACTTAACCTCATAATATGTGACAAAATATTTTAACTCTTCAAGCTTAGTAATAAATTTCTCAAAAACTTGATGTTTTTGCAACTGTGGTACATTTTCCATCGTCACAATATCTGGCATACATCCTTTAACAAGGCGAGCAAAATCATCAAGAAGTTTCCATTTTGAAGAGCGATAGAACTCTGTTTCACCGTCGTGAAGGTCATAGCGTCTTGAATAATTAGAAAATGGTTGGCATGGAGCGCACCCAGCTATAACTTTAAGATGACCTTCTGGAAAATGTTTTGCTAGCTCGATACCCTTAATATTTTCAACACTTTTTTCTATAAACTTGGCTTTATTGTTTTTCTGATAAGGAAACTTACATATCGGGTCAATATCATAACCAACATTTACAGGAAGACCAGCTTTTTCAAAGCCATGGGTTAACCCACCAGCTCCGCAAAATAAGTCTACTGCAGAAATGCCAATCATTATTTACCTCAAAAAGTTTCACATAAGTCGATCCTAAATTATAGGTTAATTAAGTTACTAATTTCAAGTGTTAGAATTCAGAATTTAGAATTAATATCAAATTTGCTTGCTTCGGAGGGGCGATTCGCGTTTGCGGAGCATTCCGTAGAATTGCCCGTACATAAGAAACTGGGTTTATGAGAGGTAGATGTTAGTTTTGTCAGATATTTAATAGACATCTGCCGAAAAGAGGTATGGAGGCAATAGGCAATGGGCAATAGGGGGAAGTAATTCATAATTTCTGGATCAGAATTGATTTGATTTTTGATTTTTGGAGATGTCTAATAGACTTGTCGCTAAATAGAGGGAAAAAATCACTCAAACTCAGGCAGAGTAATAATTCCAGGCATTTGAGAGTCTTGATAGCTATAATCCTTACAGATCAAGGGTTTTGAGGATTTTTAAGTTATAAAGCGACAAGTCTAATATAAACCCGGTTCCTATGCTTTTTTGCACCGATACTACCAAATTTGATATGAAATTCTAAATTCTAAATTCTAAATTCTATTTTATTCCCGCCAACGACCAGAACGAAGAATACTAATAATTAACCACAACCCAAGAAAACTTGCTGTTGTAAATAGAGCTTCACTTAAAACAGATAGCTGACTACTTTGAGAACCTGCAGTTACAATAGCAGCACCAATAATTAACGAACCAACAACCACACTAAAAGATAATCTATTAGCTGATTTATCCACACTACGACGCAAAGGTTCAATATCTTTTAGAGTTAAATTCCACTTCAATGTTTCGGAAGTCAGTCTATCTAAAAATAAGTCTAATTGACGAGGCGAACCTAAAGATAAATTCTTGACATCAATAGCTGTTCTTAATAAAGTTTGTACCGGATCGTCCCCTAATAACTGTCGGCGAAATAAATCGGTCATTAATGGTTTAATCTCATCTAAAAGATTAAGTTGGGGATAAAAACTACGAGCAACTCCTTCTAAATTTCCTAAAGTTTTGGAATACAAACCTAAATTACTCGGTAATTTAATTTTGTTGTTACGACACAGTTGTAAGATGTCATAAAATACCTCAGAAAAGTTAAGTTCAGATAAGCTCAAATTATAATATTTTCGCAGCATTTTGCTGTAATCATTTTCTAACTTAGCTAAGTCCGATCGTTGAGCAACTTCTGCCATTTCCAAAGTTAACTGAGTACATCTTTGAGCATCTAAATCAACTATTGCTAATAATAATTCTGTTAAATTCTGCTGAGTGCGAGGATCGATGCGGCCTACCATTCCACAGTCTAACAGAGCAAGACGCCCATCTTCCAAATAAAATATGTTGCCTGGATGGGGGTCAGCGTGAAAAAAACCGTTGATATAAAACTGTTGAAAGAAAGCACGGCACAATAAAGTAGAGAGAGCTTGCTTTTCTGAATTTATATTGCCATTGTAGTTAGTACCTTTGACCTTTGCTGATAAAATTGGTTTACCATTCAGCCATTCCAGAACTAAAAGCTTCGGGGTGGTTAGCTCCCAATATACTTTCGGAACCATTATTTGCTTCGGTTCAAACCATTTACTTGTGGATAGGTTCCGACGTAGTTCGTCAGTATAACCAGCTTCTTTCGTAAAGTTCAGTTCTGCTCGTAAAGCATCACCAAATTCTTCAGCTAAGGAAAGAATATCGTAACTTTTTCCAAATTCTGTAAATGAGACTAATTCGCCTAAACTTTTGAGCAAGGCAATATCTTTATCTATTATTTTATCAATTCCTGGACGTTGAACTTTGAGAGCTACTTCTGTTCCATCTTTTAAAGTAGCTTTATAAGTTTGAGCAATAGAACCTGCTGCTACACACTCTGTATTAATGTAGCTAAATATTTCTTCTACAGGTTGGGAGAGTTGTTGACGAATTAAGATTTCTACCTCAGACCAAGATATGGGTGGTACATCTGCTTGCAAAGTTGACAGGGTATCTATATAGTCTGCAGGCAATAAGTCTGGACGGGTACTAAGTAGTTGCCCCAGTTTTACATATACCGGACCTAAGTCTACAAGAATATTGCGTAGAACTGCTGGTGTTGGTAAGTCTGGTTCAGCAGTTTTTCCTCCTGTGAGGAGGGTTTTCATGTAGTCCCAACCGTTACGGAGGACAATTTCGACTATTTCTGCTTGACGAGAGCTAGTTACTGCAAGGCTAGATAACACTTGGCCTCCCTATAATGCGGTTGATGTTTGGTTCAGCTTTAGGGACAATTTGGTTGTCTCTATATATAGGATAGCGTTGACGAAAAAAATGGTGTTTTGGGCAAATGTGCATATCATTTTTTTCAGTATTTATCAATTATTTTTGATAGTAGTTGCATCTTTAATTATTGGGAATGAGATGTGGGAAGTGTGGGAAGTGTGGGAAGTGTGGGAAGTGTGGGAAGTGTGGGAAGTGTTGGAAGTGTGGGAAGTGTGGGAAGTGTGGGAAGTGTTGGAAGTGTTGGAATGCAAATTCTGCACGTCAAGTTGTAGCGTTAAAACTAGAAAAAATATATACAAACCTACCTTAAATTTTCAAAAACAAATTTTGAGTATTGATAACTATTGAGGTGTTGAAGTCTCGCTGAAGTATAGCATTACTTTTACTAATTCCTATTAGAACTACACAGGCTATGTAGCGCAAATATTTACGAAATTACTATTCAAGCAATAATCTAACTTTTGAATTTTGAATTTTGAATTTTGAATTTTGAATTAATAAAAAAGGGTATGTAGCGCAAATATTTACGAAATTACTATTCAAGCAATAATTGAACTTTTGAATTTTGAATTTTGAATTTTGAATTAATAAATAGTATCCCTTGTAGCAGAAAGAAAATTCTATATATAGACAGATTTATGCTTTACATAATACTCAAAATTTTTTATATTTATTTTAGAATTGATTAAAAATAGCAATGACTAATATAGAATCCATAGCAATTGAAAGGTTTCAGTCTGGGAGTCCTATAAGCTTAGACAGTTGTCAGTTAAAACGTGAGTTAGTTGGCTCCAGGGTAGTAATGGTGATAGACTGCCCATCTACAGAAAAGTGCCATGAGTTGTGGCGCGATCGCTACTTATTAATGCGTCGGTGTTTAGATTTATGGTTAGCTAATCAAATTGTAATTAGTTATAAAGGGCATCCTTACGGTCGTACTCCGATGCGACAACCTTTGGTATAAAAAAAATTGTGAATTTTTGGTATGGCAATCCTATCATAAAATGTTAAAAGAAAACTCCCGCTATAATCGCGAGATTTAGCGGTGAGATGAATTTCAAGAACGCAAATTAATTGAGCAATATGCCCGCAGATTTTTTTGGAGTTATAATTGTCACAAATTCCGAAATAATTTAACAGCAATAGTGATTACTTTAACTTACCAGTACAAACTTAAGCCAAGCAAACAACAAGATATGGAAATTAATCAGATTCTTGATGTTTGTAAAAGTGTGTAAATTATGCTTTGAGAGAGCGTAAATATCGGTTAAGTTCAAGGAAAGCAGCAATTAATAGTTGCTCAATTATTTCTGAATATATTATCCCTGCGGATCAGACCTATCCTAATTACAATCATCAAGCTAAAAGCCTAACAATAGCTAAGAAAACTAATCCTAGATTAAAGTCAGTTTCGGCTAAGAGCCGACATGAAAATGCCCAAGTTTTACAACAAACTTTAAAGACTTTAAATAGAGCATTTTCTGAAATGAAAAGTTTGGGTAAAGGCTTCCCCAGATTTAAGAAAAATTTGAGAAGCTTTGTTTTTCCTACAATGTTGAAAATAGGATTCCTGTATCTGTAATTAATTAAATAATTGCTTTTAATTTTGAGACAGCTTCATTGAGTTTTCTGATACCCATTTTTGTTTGGTCAACTCCTTGAGTAATCTGTTGGGCACCGCGATTTAAAGTATCTATATTATTTGTAACTTGTTGAGTAGCATTCGCCTGTTGTTTAGAGTTTAAGGCAATTTGTTGACTATTATTAACTATTTCCTCCATTGATTGTGCAACATCTACAAAAATTTGCGCCATACTTTCAGTAATTTGAGTTATTTGTTCTGCATATTTTGTTCCTTCTTCTGTAACTAATACAGTAGAATTAATTGCTGTTTGAATATCTCTGACTAAAATACCTATATGGTCTGCTGATTTTTTACTTTCGTCTGCTAGTTTACGAATTTCTCCAGCAACTACAGAAAAACCTTTACTTTCTGTCCCAGAATGAATAGCTTCTATGGTAGCATTTAGAGCTAACATATTAGTTTGATTAGCAAGAGAACTAACAAGATTAGAAACATTACCAATTTGATGATTTTGTTGGCTTAAGTGGAGAATTTGTTGGGAAATAGCTTCTACTTTATCTTTCAAAGTTGCCATAGCTGTAGATGTTTTTTCAATACTATTAGTACCTTCTTCTACTAAAGATAATGCTGATTTTGCACCTGTTAGTGCTGAGTTTGCTTTATTTGCTGATTCTTGAGATGAAATATTTAATTCTTCCATTGTAATAGTTGTTTCTTGTACTGATACAGATTGTTGATTTACAACTCTTTCTTGTTCGTCAATTGTGGACAGAAGTTGATTAGAAAAAGATGTCACAAAAGTTGTTGTATCCAATGCTGAAACAACTATTTTTCTTAAAATTACAATCCCAATTATGACAACTGTAAATATTGAAACAATTGTAATAATAATTACCAATATTACTAATATTTTAACTGATGAAAATATTGTTTGATATGGTGTTTGATATATCAAAGTAAAAGGAAATGAATTGGTATCTTTGCTTGGAAAAATTGTATAATAACTCAACAAATAATTTTGGCGATTTTGGGTGACTTTTTTAATTAACCCTTGATTTCCAGAGAGAATTTGCTCGGTCACTTCTGGAGAATAGTCTTGTTGCAGGGTTATGTTATTACCCAGTTCAAAACCCCAGGTTTTATCTTGATCTGGATGCAGAATATAATATCCATCTTCATTAACAACAAAAAACAGTTGTTTTAATTGCTCCTCTAATTGTTTGTTTACTGCAAGTTTTAAAATATTTTCAATCAGAATGTTAGCAATTATAATTCCTTTCTTAGTACCTTTTTGATCATAAATAGTAACACCATAAATAATTACAGGTTTATAAGGCTCTTCTATAATTCCATTTTTTTGAGCAAGAGATATTTTTGAGACATAAAGTTCCCCTGGTTGCAAGTTTAATATTTCTTGTAATTGATTTAGATTAGATTGACTTTCAAGCTGATTTTCAGCCAGTTTAATAATTTGATTACCTTGACGATTTACTCTTACTAATTCATTGCCATTTTCATCTAAATAACTAATATTATCATAGTAATAGTCTGACTCAATAAAAGAAGCAAATATCACATTTAAACGATCGACCCAATTTTGATAACTAGAATTATCTAAGGGATCAATACCATTATTATTTCTAGTTCTAATAATTCCTTGAATAGGAGGAGTATTACTTAAATACATAATGTCTGATTTGAGGTTTTCTAAAAACAGACTAATAGTTTCTCCACTATCTTCCCCTTTTGATTCCATTTGTTGAGAAACTAAATTTCTCAAGACATTACTTGAGGAAATAGTGCTATATAGTGTAACAGCACCTACAGGTAACAAAATTCCTGAGATTAGTAATAAGATTAAGTTCTTCTGAAATTTACCCCCAAAAATATATTTCATAATTAATTTAGCCTTTAATTTCAAAAAATTGATTTTTTGCTTGAGTGAGCATTATTGTAACTTATTTTTCGCTCATACTATAGATTATTAATAAATGTTTTGTTGCTGATTATTATTGAATTTAAAAATAGTTATAGCTGAGTGTAAAAATAAACGTGATATGGCAATTGAGACTTGCTAAATAATTATTTCAGGTATATTCTAAATAGTCAAGATTATCTTGGAGTAACTTTGTCTAAATTACTCTGAATAGTCAAAGTAGACTTATGAAATTAATCTATGTCAGAAATAGCTCGAGCAACAAAACCTATTCAAAAAATTCTATTTGGTAGCCCAGGTACAGGCAAAAGTTATAAAGTACGGGAGATAGCAAATAATTCCTTACAAATTCAATGGAATCAATCAAAAAAATCCTTAGAAAATACAATTAAAACTGTTTTTCATCCTGAGTATACATATTCAGATTTTCTGGGAAAGTTATTGCCACAAACTACTGCTGGTGGTGCTGTTATTTATAAATTTTATCCCGGTCATTTTCTTCAAGTATTAGGGTTGGCATATAAATATTTAATTGATGGTAGTAACCAAAATGTACTTTTGGTAATTGATGAATTAAACCGAGGAAATGCTGCTGCTATTTTTGGTCCGATTTTTCAATTGTTAGATAGAGAAATAGATAATTGGTCAACTTATGATGTGAATTTATCGGAGTTAGAAATAGTCGCTTTGTTAAGAGCGATGGGATATGATGCTCAAACAACTGATAAGAATATACAGGTGGATGGAAGTAATTTTGATGTGTTTTGTCAGATGACAAAAATGAAATTGGAAATGAATGATAATCAAGATGGTTTACGAGTATTAGAAAATTTGACAACTCAGAGAATTTCTATTCCGAGAAATTTATCAATTATTGCTACGATTAATACTTCGGATGAGTCTATATATTATTTGGATAGTGCTTTTAAAAGAAGATGGGATTGGGAATATGTGGATGTACCTGGTTATGGAAGAGAAAAAACTAAGGATATAGCGATCGAAGGTAGAGAGGAAAAATGGTTGGATTTTGTGAATAAGTTAAATGATTTTATTAAGGTTAATCATCAAGTTATTCGGCGCATCGAAGATAAACAAATTGGTGTTTGGTTTTTGAAGTCGGAGAATAATCAAGTTACTAAAGAATCTATAGAAAATAAGTTAATGTTTTATCTATGGGATAGTGTATTTCCTAGAGATAGAAGACCTTTAGAAAGTTTGTTGTCGAAGGGCGATCGCCAAAGTATTAAGTTAATTACTTATTCTGATTTTGTTGCTTTATCGGATGATTTTATTGATGGAATTATTTCTTGTGAATGGTTGACTTTTTGAAGGGAAGAGGAAATATAGCAATCAGATTTCAGTTGTAAGATTTTAGTAGTAATTAGGAGTCGTAGCGGTGATTCGCATTTGCTTGCGGAGTATTCCGTAGGAAATCGCCCGTACAGAAGTCAGAATATAAAAGGATTTTGATCGATATTAATTGTTCTTAAATATCTCATAAATCATTCCTGATTGCTATAGGGAATAGAGAAAAGAAAACGGTGGTGGTGCATAGTAATGGTAGAGAGTGTAAGAAAAAAAATATATACCTTAACTATTACTATGCAGGACTACTAAATGTTCTATCTTCACATAATGCCAAGTTTTTCAAGAGAAAAGTAGACCAAATTCAGTTAACTGGTAGTTTTGCTGAATATGATTTTACTGACAATGCTATTTTCCTTGATGGCACTTCGGATCAAATTGCGGTGATTCCAAATGGGTTTACAGGAGAAGATTTTACTTTCGTCTAAATTTATTTCTGGCAGGAAGATTAGCTGTAGTGGCTAGGAATAGTAATTTTTGCTCAGTCTGAGATTTAGGTAGTCGATACTTTTATTGCGTATATGGCAATAGGAATTTTTGCTCACTCTGAGATTTAGGCAGTCGATACTTTTATTGCGTATATGGCAATAGGAATTTTTGCTCACTCTGAGATTTAGGCAGTCGATACTTTTATTGCGTATGTAGCAATAGGAATTTTTGCTCAGTCTCAGATGTAGGAAATTACTCCTATTGCGTATGCAGCAATAGGAATTTTTGCTCAGTCTCAGATGTAGGAAATTATTCCTATTGCGTATGCAGCAATAGGAATTTTTGCTCAGTCTTAGAACTAGGAAATTATTCCTATTGCGTATGCAGCAATAAGAATTTTTGCTCAGTCTCAGATGTAGGAAATTACTCCTATTGCGTATGCAGCAATAGGAATTTTTGCTCAGTCTCAGATGTAGGAAATTACTCCTATTGCGTATGCAGCAATAGGAATTTTTGCTCAGTCTCAGATGTAGGAAATTACTCCTATTGCGTATGCAGCAATAAGAATTTTTGCTCAGTCTCAGATGTAGGAAATTATTCCTATTGCCTATGCAGCAATAAGAATTTTTGCTCAGTCTCAGATTTAGGCAGTCTCAGAACTTTTATTGCGTATGCAGCAATAAGAATTTTTGATCGGTCTTAGATTTAGCAGTCAATACTTTTGGGGGTTTGGAGATTTGAAGAGGTTTTGGTTACCAAACCCCTACGAAATTCTTAACTCCTAACAGTCGTTCAATATGTTGTAGTAATATTTTTGGAAATTGATATAAAATTTTTTACCTAGTTTCATGTTTGAGTAATGGCAGGAGTAAATGAGTCTTTTAGTCTTATAATCACTAATTATCTTGACTTTCTCTTATTCCCTAGATTTATTTATCCGTTTTACTTCTTCTATCTTCCCTCCTCCTTCCTGACAAAAATGATAAATTTTGCCGAAATGAAACCTCAAGTTAATCCTAAATATTCTTTTGTCGGAATTGAAAAAAAGAAAGGTAAGTTAATTTTTCATTTACCAAAAGGATTTACTCAGGACGATCCAAATCTTGATAGATTCGACTTTAAGTGTGAATTGTTTTTCAAACTCTATAAACTCCTGAAAATTATCCAGAAAATCTATCAAGAAAAAGGATATTTACAGAAAAATATCAAAGTTAACGATCGCGATGGTGTACTGAAACAGGAAGTGGGAAAAGAAGTAGTAATCAAAGATAATCAAGAAAGTATTTTTTATAGCAAACTTGATGCGCTAGATAATATCTTAGATATCTACGATGAATTAAAAATATTAGCACTTGTCTCTCGTCTCAGTAAATCTGAAACGATCGACTATAGTAAAATTCATCGCTATCTTCATAAAGCAATTTTCCTAAATAATGGTGCAATATTTATAGATTGCATTGACGCACCTAAGCAACAAATATCTTATGAAGCGTCCGATATTGTGGCAATGTATTGTTATCTATTTAGTGAGATTCAGCAAAAATTAGGAGAAAATGTCAATCCCGAAATTGCTGCTTTATCTGCTAGGTTTCGGGAAAAATATATTGGAGATGAATATAGTTTGTTTAGCGAAACTCATTATCCATTAATTATTGAGACTTTACGAGATGCTTTACAAAAAATTGATAAATATACGCCCTTGAAAGATATAGATTATTGGGATTTTTATGATGCAATTGAAAAATTTTTATTCGGGGAATTAGATGACACAAAAGACGGCAAAATCTGGGGATTTAATAATTTTCATAGTGTTTGGGAGGGAATGTGTTTAACTTATTTGCTCAAACAGACAAATTCATGTTTTGTCTCTTATCTGAATAGTCGATATATCGCGTCAGAAATAATTACTCATTTGAGCTACAAAAACAGAATTATTGATTTGAGTAATATTTTTCACGTCAACGGTAAAGATATTTTTCCCGATGCTGTAATTCTTTCATTTCAGACTAAAAATAACTCCTCAAACTCCGCACTTTTAGATTTAGTTCCGCCTAAAACTTCATATCAAATTGAAAAAGTCAAGAATTGGAATGACTTACGCTACTATACCAGCTTCAAATGTAATAAATATCAATTAAAAATTGCCTCTGTTCACCAAAACCCTCAACTAGAAAATCATACCTTTAATGAGCTGGCTAAATTCGGCAAACTTGAGGGAGACGTACTGACAGTTTATTCTTTGCCAGAGCGGTTTTATTCTTACTGGGAAATCTTGGATGATTTTAATCTCGAACAATTACAAATGATGAAAAATTTGAATCATGTATTTTATCTAGCTTTGAAATTTGGTATCTTATCATCCGACAGATTTTTTCAACGCTTCATTAATTATGTATTGGGTTCTGAATCTCTGCTCAAAGATAATATATTTTATCTGTCATTATTTCGGGATAAAGATAGACTCCGCTCTCTCAAAGAAATTAATCAAAGCTTTGGGAATTTCCTGAAAAAAATTATGAGTAAAATTTCTCTCCAAATCATTGATATTAAATATGCCAACTTTGACTATTATCTTAATCCAGTCAACCGAGAAGAAATTAAAAGTAGAAGTATTAGAAAACAATTTGTCTATGAATATCTAATTCAAAATTATCTGGAAAATCATCAAAATATTGTCAAAAATTGGAGTATTAATAGTGAATTTTGGCTGCCTATTTATAGAAAAAATTTGCCACTGTTTACTCCTGGCGCTAAATATATGGATAATTATGTGAAATTAACAGGGGTTAATATTATGAAAATTATTGATAGTTATATTGAGGGTTAACGAAGTTATAATTCAGAAGTTATTTTAAGAATCTATCTGCCATCTTTTTTTTCAAAATTAGTAACGGCGAGCGCTCCACTTCAGAAAATTTCTAATTTCCTCTATAAAGAGCAGATATTTTAGAAAAGTCTCTGAGAAATTTTCGACTAACTATATAGGTAAGTGAAATTTTCATCTCCTCAGAAAAATGGCAAAAAGTTGAGGGGAGACAAGAGGCGAGCGCTCCACTTCAGAAAATCTCTAATTTCCTCTATA
>NZ_JAAHHT010000165.1:16975-21996 GCF_010672085.1 Okeania sp. SIO3I5 | reverse complement strand
CTCCTGGTCCCGCTGGTCCTGTGGGTCCCACTGGTGGTCCTGGTCCCGCTGGTCCTGTAGGTCCCGCTGGTGCTCCTGGTACTCCCGGATTAGATGGGGCTCCTGGTCTCGCTGGTCCCGCCGGTCCAGTAGGTCCGGCTGGTGCTCCTGGTACTCCCGGATACCTCTTTTCTGGAGATACCTAATTATCTTTCAACTTTTCCACGTAACCCCACAAACTATAATCACGTGCTAACCAACCATGAAAAAAAGCCATCTGAGTTGCATCTTCTTGTACCCTTTTATATCGATAAATAATTCTTTCATTAATCATTTGCAGCGCAGTGTTTCGATTATTTCCTTCTGCTAAAGCTTCCTTAGTCTTAGTATCAAATATACCTGTTTGTGGTAAACCTAAAGCTTGTTGCAGAAAAGTTACTGAGTTATTAATACCAAAATTAACGGCGGTATCAAACATAACTACAGCTAGAGCGGGGTGCATGGTAGCTGACTTACTATTATCCCAATAACTTTGATAAATTTCCATCAGTTCAGCATCGGACATTTGAGTAACATCTAATGTTGGTAAACCTCTGCGACGGCGATAGGAATTATATTCGGTTTGTAAAATTCCTTTATAAGTTCTACCACCTTTATCTGCTGGATGATTACTAAATCCACCTTCAAAATATAAGGTAAAAGATAGAGCTGTTTCAAATAATTTTGCTTCGTAAGTTTTTTCAGTTTGTGCAAGGGCCGGAATTTTATAACTAATATTAATAGGGATTGCTACTGTCAAAATTAATGAAATAATTGCCAGAATTATTTGGGGTTTAAATTTGATTTTTAGTTGGGGTAAATTTGATTTTTTCCGAATCATTAGAATATTCCTTATTTATTAAGTCTGGTAGTCTGGTAGTAGTGGACTGACACACTTTATATCATGTCCGGTTGAATAGTTATAAATAATTAGGGAGGAGTCAGGAGACAGGAGACAGGAGACAGGAGAAAAGAATGTACCAGGAGAAAGAAGTGTTTTTATCACGCTCTTATCCGGACATAATCTTAAATGTTCCATTAGAAAAAAAATGGTCAAATAAATTCAAAATTCAAAATTATTAATTGGCTTATTATAACCTCTGCTTGTTTGCTCCGCATTCCGCAGGAAAGTCAGAGGCTTGAAATCAGGAAAATATTTTTGATTTTTTCCTTCTGAAGAACGAGAAAAAGAATCCTTAATTAAACAATTATTGAAATTCACTTAGAACCAAAATTTTTGAACTTTAGAATGCGTGAATTTTGAATTCAAAAAATTGTCATACTTTGCCATAACAAGAATTATACGAAAAAAGGGCTTTGCGCAGTTTTAGCTATGTCAGTCTAATACTTTTACGTATGGAGCAATAATAGATTCATTTTATAAAGCACTCCGCCAGAGGTGATGATTAGTGGAAATTTCCGACTATTGCGTATGGAGCAATAATCAATTTATTTTCTGAAGCACCCGTCAGAGGAGATGATTAGTGGAAATTTCCGACTATTGCGGATAGGGCAATAATAGATTCATTTTCTGAAGCACTCCGCCAGAGGAGATGATTAGTGAAAATTTCCGACTATTGCGTATGGAGCAATAATAGATTCATTTTATAAAGCACTCCGCCAGAGGAGATGATTAGTGGAAATTTCCGACTATTGCGTATGGAGCAATAATAGATTCATTTTCTGAAGCACTCCGCCAGAGGAGATGATTAGTGGAAATTTCCGACTATTGCGTATAGAGCAATAATCAATTCATTTTCTGAAGCACCCGTCAGAGGAGATGGAGAGTGAAAATTTTTGACTATTGCGGATAGGGCAATAATCAATTCATTTTCTGAAGCACTCCGCCAGAGGTGATGATTAGTGGAAATTTCCGACTATTGCGTATGGAGCAATGATAAATTCATTTTCTGAAGCACTCCGCCAGAGGAGATGATTAGTGGAAATTTCCGACTATTGCGGATAGGGCAATAATCAATTCATTTTCTGAAGCACCCGTCAGAGGAGATGATTAGTGGAAATTTCCGACTATTGCGTATTGAGCAATAATCAATTCATTTTCTGAAGCACCCGTGAGAGGAGATGGAGAGTGAAAATTTTTGACTATTGCGTATGGAGCAATAATCAATTCATTTTCTGAAGCACCCGTGAGAGGAGATGGAGAGTGAAAATTTTTGACTATTGCGTATGGAGCAATAATCAATTCATTTTCTGAAGCACTCCGCCAGAGGAGATGATTAGTGAAAATTTCCGACTATTGCGTATTGAGCAATAATAGATTCATTTTCTGAAGCACCCGTGAGAGGAGATGATTAGTGAAAATTTCCGACTATTGCGTATTGAGCAATAATAGATTCATTTTCTGAAGCACTCCGCCAGAGGAGATGATTAGTGAAAATTTCCGACTATTGCGTATGGAGCAATAATCAATTCATTTTCTGAAGCACCCGTCAGAGGAGATGGAGAGTGAAAATTTCCGACTATTGCGTCACGAGCAATAATCAATTCATTTTGTAAAGCACCCGTCAGAGGAGATGGAGAGTGAAAATTTCCGACTATTGCGTCACGAGCAATAATCAATTCATTTTGTAAAGCACCCGTCAGAGGAGATGGAGAGTGAAAATTTTTGACTATTGCGTCACGAGCAATAATCAATTCATTCCCTGAAGCACCCTGCCAGAGGAGATGATTAGTGAAATTTTCCGACTATTAAGCTTTAATTAGCACTGATAACTGATAACTGATGACTGAAATGAATACTTCCTCCAGTTCCTCTAGCTCACCAACTCCAAATTTTGAAACTTTGACACAACAAGCCGAACTTTACTACGCTCAAGGCCAATTCTCAGAAGCGATCGCTTGTTGTCGCCAAGCTTTAACTTTACAACCTAATTGGCCTCCTACTTACGTCACCCTGGCAAATATTCTTCAGGCCCAAGGTAAAATCTCTGAAGCAATTAGTCTCTATTCTCGGGCCATAGATTTGAATCCTGACTTATCCCAGGCTCATCTTAACTTAGGCAGTATGTTTTATCGCCAGGGAAAACTAGAAGAGGCGATCGCTTGTTACCGGAAGGCTATTCAACTCCAACCAGAGATGGCCGCTGCTTATTGGAACTTGGCCAAAGTTTGGCAAAAGATGGGCAAGTCAGAAGAAGCGATCGCCTCCCAACAAAAAGCATTAGAATTAAATCCTAGTTTGGGTGGAGTAGAGTTTAATTTAAGCCAAGGATATAGGTTAGCTGAAGAGGGTAAATTAGATGAAGCTATTGCTGTTTGGCAGGCAGCTATTAAAGTTAAGCCAGACTTAGCAGAAGCGTATGGTCAAATTGGAATTATTTTGAGAAATCAAGGTAAATTTTCTGAGGCTATTCAACATCTGAAAAAAGCTCTTGAAATTCAATCTGACTATGCCACAGCTCATCAACATTTATGTGGGATTCTGAGGGATGGGAATAATTATAAAATTGCTAGGGAAGCGGTCAATAAATATAGTCAAGAATGTGGTGAAGCAGATCGGATTATGACTGCAATATATGTAATTAGCACCTATCAAATATCTGGCTTAAATGAAATTGCTAAAGATAGATTTTTTGAGCTAGAGACTCAACTTAGGGAAGATATAAGTATTGTCAAAAAATCAGTGGAACTAAGAGCTTTATATGGAAATTTTTTATTCAGCCTTCCTTATTTAAGGGATGATATTGAAGCTAATTCTTCTCTCTACAAATTAGTATCTAAAGCTTATACTCAACTACGTTTAAAATCTAAGTTTAATCATCAGCAAAAGTTGGCAAATTTGGAGTTTAGTAAAAGTCGTAAATTAAAAGTTGGGTTTATATCCAGTCACTTTTGTAGACATTCTGTAGGTTGGTGCAGTCTGGATATAATTCGAGAGTTGGGAAAGCTCAATACAGAAACTTATGTATACTCAACAGAACGTTTAAAAGTTGACGACCAAACTCATAAATTTAGTCAGGTTGTCACTAAATTCTATGTACCAAAAAAATATCCTCAAGGAATAGCAGATGTGGGAGAAATTATTAGTGAAATTCAGCAAGACAAAATAGATATATTAATAGATTTAGATTCTCTGAGCTTGCCAATTAATACAGAGATTTTGTATCATCAACCAGCACCTATTTGTATCTCTTGGTTAGGGTTTGATGCTCCTTATATATCTGGGGATAATTATTTTCTCTGTGACTGGCACACCCACCCTCAAGATCGAGATAAATACTATGTAGAAAAATTGCTGAGAATGCCAAATTCATTTGTGGCAGTTTCTGGTTTTCAAAGAATAGAAAAAAGTCAAGCTAATTTAAGAAAATCCCAGAGAATAGGTTTAGATCAAATAGTTTATCTCTGTTTAGCACCAGGCAAGAAATTTAATCGAGATTTAGTTAAAGCACAGGTTGCTATTTTGAAGCAAGTTCCTAATAGTATTTTAGTTCATAAAGGATTAGGAGATGTAGAAGTATTTCAAGCTGCTTATCATCAAGCTTGTCAAACTGAAGGATTGAGCATTCATCGAATTAAATTTATGGATAGATTTGCGACTGAAGAAGAACATAGAAGTATTTATTCAATAGCCGATATTTTGCTTGATTCTTATCCTTATAATGGTGGTACTCATACTTTAGAAGCTTTGTGGTTTAATTTGCCAGTTGTTACCCATGTCGGAGAACAATTTTTATCTAGAATGGGTTATTCTTTTTTACAAAGTTTAGATATTCAATTAGGTGTATCATGGTCATGGGAAGAATATATTGATTGGGGTGTGAAATTAGGTCAAAATTCTAATTTACGGCAGGAATTTATTGATAGGTTAGTTAAGTCTAAAGAGTCGGAAAATTTAGCACCTTTATGGAACTCGAAAAAATTTGCTCAAGATATGTATACTGTTATGGAAAAATTATTAATTAATGGAGCACAAAAAAATTAGGTCTTAAGTTGTAATAATTTCCTGCGGAATGCGGAGCAAACAGCGTTCAGCTATTAGC
>NZ_JAAHHT010000165.1:0-16875 GCF_010672085.1 Okeania sp. SIO3I5 | reverse complement strand
AAAAAATTTGCTCAAGATATGTATACTGTTATGGAAAAATTATTAATTAATGGAGCACAAAAAAATTAGGTCTTAAGTTGTAATAATTTCCTGCGGAATGCGGAGCAAACAGCGTTCAGCTATTAGCTATCTAGCTTGATTATCTTTAGTTGAAACTTCTGAACTGTATTCTAGGAGATGTCGAAGGAGTCAGAAAATCTAGCACTTTTATGGAACTCGAAAAAATTTGCTCAAGATATGTATACTGTTATGGAAAAATTATTAATTAATGGAGCACAAAAAAATCAGGTCTTAAGCTGTAATAATTTCCTGTCGAATGCGGAGCAAACAGCGTTCAGCTATTAGCTATCTAGCTTTATTACCTTGAGTTGAAACTTCTGAACTGTATTCTAGGAGATGTCGCTTGAACAAAAAAGAGTATTTCCAAGCTAAAAAATGGTATTGAAGTGATTTATTCTGACTCCGTATTCCTGACTCCTAAAAAATGGTATTGAAGCCATTTATTCTGACTCCTGATTACTGACTCCTGACTCCTAAAAAATCAAATTAAATTTATGGATAGATTTTCGACAGAAGAAGAACATAGAAGTATTTATTCAATAGCCGATATTTTGCTTGATTCTTATCCTTATAATGGTGGTACTCATACTTGAGAAGCTTTGTGGTTTAACTTGCCAGTTGTTACTCATGTCGGAGAACAATTTCTATCTAGAATGGGTTATTCTTTTTGACAAAGTTTAGATATTCAATTAGGTGTATCATGGTCATGGGAAGAATATATTGATTGGGGTGTGAAGTTAGGTCAAAATTCTAATTTACGGCAGGAATTTATTGATAGGTTAGTTAAGTCTAAGGAGTCGGAAAATTTAGCACCTTTATGGAACTCAAAAAAATTTGCTCAAGATATGTATACTGTTATGGAAAAATTATTAATTAATGGAGCACAAAAAAATTAGGTCTTAAGTTGTAATAATTTCCTGCGGAATGCGGAGCAAACAGCGTTCAGCTATTAGCTATCTAGCTTGATTATCTTTAGTTGAAACTTCTGAACTGTATTCTAGGAGATGTCGAAGGAGTCAGAAAATCTAGCACTTTTATGGAACTCGAAAAAATTTGCTCAAGATATGTATACTGTTATGGAAAAATTATTAAAGGAGGGAGTAGGGAGTAGGGAGTAGGGAGTAGGGAGTGGGGGAGTGGGGGAGTGGGGAAGTGGGGGACTTACCCCTAACCTTTCCTGGCAAGGGGATAGGGGAAAAGTAAACATCAGAATAATTAACACTAACTGCCTAATAATTATGGTTTCCTCAATAAACCTGAAATTTGGTCTAGTAGTTGTCTTATCTCAACCGTATTGACTGATAATTGATAACTGATAACTGATAACTGATTTACCATTCTGTAACTCTTGCCTATTGCCTATTCCCTATAATTAACACTAACTGCCTAATAATTATGGTTTGCTGAATGAATATGAAAAGCTCATTTAATGGTTCAATAGTTTATGAGTTTTGGTCTTATCTAAACTGTATTGACTGATAACTGATAACTGATAACTGATTTACCATTCTGTAACTCTTGCCTATTGCCTATTGCCTATTCTCTATAATTAACACTAACTGCCCAATAATTATGGTTTGCTGAATGAATATGAAAAGCTCATTTAATGGTTCAATAGTTTATGAGTTTTGGTCTTATCTAAACTGTATTGACTGATAACTGATAACTGATAACTGATTTACCATTCTGTAACTCTTGCCTATTTCCTATTCCCTATTCCCTATTCCCTATTCCTATAATTAACACTAACTGCCTAATAATTATGGTTTGCTGAATAAACCTGAAAATCTTATCTAGTAGTTGTCTTATATGAACCTTATTGACTGATAACTAATAATTGAAATTACTGATATAGCTAAGAAAGAATTGGTTAGAACATAGACTAATCGACTTCTCCAAAAATCAAAAATCATCAATTATTATCTATAAATTATCAATTAGTCCCTCCTGTTCCCTGTTCCCTATTCCCTGCTATAACTGATCATTGAAATGACTGATATAGCTAAGAAAGAATTGGTTAGAACATAGACTAATCGACTTCTCTAAAAATCAAAAATCATCAACTATTATCTATAAATTATCAATTAGTCTTCCCTATTCCCTGTTTCCTGTTCCCTGTTCCTTGCTATAACTTAAATGACTGATATAGCTAAGAAAGAATTGGTTAGAACATAGACTAATCGACTTCTCCAAAAATCAAAAATCATCAACTATTATCTATAAATTATCAATTAGTCTTCCCTATTCCCTGTTTCCTGTTCCCTGTTCCTTGCTATAACTTAAATGACTGATATAGCTAAGAAAGAATTGGTTAGAACATAGACTAATCGACTTCTCCAAAAATCAAAAATCATCAACTATTATCTATAAATTATCAATTAGTCTTCCCTATTCCCTGTTCCCTGTTCCCTGTTCCCTGTTCCCTGCTATAACTAATAACTGAAATGAAAATACCTATATTTCGTCCCGATAGTAAATTTATTAGATTATGGGAAGTAGTAATTGTATCTATTACTATTTATAATGCTTTTCTTATACCATTCAGAATTGCTTTTCAAATAAGATTTGATGGCATCTGGATTTTATTATATTTAATCGGAGACGCTATTCTAATTGCTGATATATTTCTTCGATTTCATCTGGGTTACTTTGACCGTGGAGAATATATTGCGGACCCACAAATGATAGCTCAATATTATCGTTCGGGACTTTTAAAGAGACATTTAATAGCTAGTTTTCCTGGAGATTTAATCGTACGAATTTTCTTCCCTAAATCACTATTTATTATTGCCTTATTGAGATTACCCCGTTTATTACGCTTACCTCAATTTTATCGAATTTTTAATAGATGGGAAACTAATATTCATATCGATCCTACTTTGATTAGAATGTGTAAGTTAGTAATATTTATTGCTTTAATTACTCATTGGGTAGCTTGTGGATGGTTTCTTATTGGTAGTTTGGAAAGTCGTTATGGAGAGTCTTGGTTAATTAATAAATCCTTAGAATCAGCTAGTACAAAAACCCAATATATGAACTCTCTTTATTGGGCAATTACAACTCTTACTACTGTCGGATATGGAGATATTACTCCCGCTACTGAAATTGAAATAATATTTACTCTGATAGTTATGTTTTTAGGGATATCTATGTATGCTTATATTATTGGTAATGTATCTTCATTAATTTCTAACATAGATGCAGCTCAAGCAAGATATAGAGAAAAATTAAATCAAATTCAAACCTATATGCGGGAGAATAAAATCCCTCCGAAATTACAACAAAAAATTAGAGACTACTATCAATATAGATGGATTGAAAATCGGGATATTAGAGACTATCATATTCTCGAAGAATTACCTCATCCTTTAAAAATGAAACTAGCACTACAATTGCACAAAGAAGTAATTGAAAAAGTGCCAATTTTTCAAGGAGCAACTTCACAGTTTGTCGAAGAAATAGTAATGGCATTAAAACCAGAAATATTACCACCTAGTGAATATATAATTCGTGAAGGTAATTGGGGAAATGAAATGTATTTTATTAAGCGTGGATTAGTACAAGCTTTCTCAGAAAAAACAGGTTCTGTATATAGAAATATGGCAGCAGGTACATTTTTTGGAGAAATTGCCCTAGTATATGAACAACGACGGACAGCATCAATAATCACATTGACTTACTGTGAATTATTTGTTCTACACAAAGATGATTTTAAAAAAGTCTTAGAAAATTATCCAGACTTCGCATCTCATGTTACAAAAATAGCAAAAGAACGTTATGAGGCAGAAAATAAGCAATAAATATGCAACTATCAAAAACACCAACTATTAAATATATTAAACAACCTACTTCTCAACCTTGGATAGAACAAGCGATCGCCAATTTAGACGTTATATTATTAGACCATTCTCACTGTGAACGAAAGGCAGCAGGGGTAGCTTTAAATCTAATGTTTCGCTATCCTTCTAGTGCTAAACTTATCAAAATGTTAACAGCTATTGCCCGTGAAGAACTAGAACATTTTGAACAAGTAAACCAGTGGTTAGAACGTCGTAATATTCCATTAGCTCCCCTGAATGCTCCTCCTTATGGAGCAGTTTTAAATAGTCAAGTTCGGCGGAATGAACCGGAAAGAATGTTAGATTTATTATTAGTTTACTGTTTAATTGAAGCTCGTAGTCACGAACGTTTAGGGTTACTTGCTGATTATTGCAATGATTCTGAATTAGCCAAATTTTATCGTGGTTTAATGGCATCTGAAGCTAGACATTATGGAGTCTATTGGATTTTAGCTACAACTTATTTTGAACAGAAAATTGTGGAGGAAAGACTAGAGGAATTAGCAATATTTGAAAGTGATATTCTGAGTAATTTACATCCAGAACCTCGGATTCATAGTTGATAAATAAGCATTCAGCAATTAGCATTCAACATTCAGCATTCAGAAGCAGAAATTAATCAGTAAAAACATTTTAAAGGAGGCAGATTTTAATTATGAGTTATGACTTTAATTTCTAATATTTAGTAAGAATATAGCTATAGCAATTAAATATACAGCAGATTCCACCTAAGTGCGGTACAACCATTGCGGGCAAGATGCCCGCACTATAAATACTTAATTGTTAATATCTGTACTTCATATACCTGGAATATGCTGTATAAATATAGCAATCCGTGCTGATGTTGTAATATTTTATCAATGGGGGGTTTGGTATTCAAATTCCATTTGCACTTGGGGTTTGCATTCAGGGATTAGCATTCAGCATTCAGAAGCATAAATTAATCAGTAAAAATATTTGAAACTAGGAAAATTTTAATTCTGAGTTATGACTTTAATTTATAATATTTAGTAAGAATATAGCCATAGCAATTCAAAGATATAAATATAGCAATCTGCGCTGATGTTGTAATATTTTATCAATGCGGGTTTTAGTCTTAAAATTTCATTTGCGCTTGGGTTTGGAGAGCAAACCCCTACAGTTTTTTCAGGAATCATTATAATATTACTATATTATAATAACTGATAACTGTATTCCCTACTTCCTAAAAATAAACTTCTCCAAAATGAAAAATTAAATCAATTCTTATTCATAAATTATCAATTACTCCTCCCTGTTCCCTGTTCCCTGTTCCCTTTTTTATGGAGATGTCTAATGAAAAAATATTATCGTGAATTTTTAATTAGAAATTGGCAACCAAATGACCGTCAAATAGCAGCAGATATTATAGGTTCTGTGCTTGCAGAATATAATCTAAACTGGGAACCTAAAGGAGCAGATCGAGATGTATTAGAAATAGAAAAATTCTATCAAAATATAGGAGGAGAATTTTGGGTAATAGAAAAACCAGGAAAAATAGTAGGAACTGCTGCATATTATCCAATTCAACGAGGCAACAAAGCAGTCGAAATTAGAAAAATGTACTTATTACCAGAAATTAGAGGTAAAGGTTTAGGAAAATTCTTATTAAAAGAATTAGAAAAAAGAATTGCTGAATGTCAATTTCAAGAAATCTGGATAGAAACAGCAACAGTCTTGCAAGAAGCTGTTAAATTATATGAAAATAATGGTTATCAATTAACAACTGGTGTCGAAACCCAACGTTGCGATCGCGTTTATAAAAAAGTTTTATAGCAGGGAATAGGGAACAGGGAACAGGGAACAGTTGGAAAAACATTTCCAATTCTTAATTCCCAATTCCCAATTCCCAATTTCCAATTCTAAATTCTAAATTCTGACTATGTACTTACGTTATCTAATTCCTTTTTTTGATCCTAAAGTCCGAACATGGGCAATAGAAGCTAGATTATTACGATGGTTAACATTTCTTTGGTTATGTATAGGTCTAGTAGTATTATTTTCAGCTTCTTATGCGAGTGCTGCAACAGAATATGGAGACGGTTTATACTTCTTTAAACGCCAGTTAATATGGGTTTTAGTAGGAATACTCGGATTCAATTTGGTTGTTTATACTCCCCTGTCTAGAATCTTACAAACTGCCAAAGTAGGTGTAATTCTAATACTGTGTCTGCTATTTGCGCTCTTGCTACCAGGAGTAGGAACCACTATTAATGGAGCAACTCGCTGGATATCTTTAGGTCCAGTCATTATTCAACCCTCTGAATTAATGAAACCTTTTCTGGTGCTACAAGCAGCTTATTTATTTAGTAAATGGAATCGTCTAACTTGGTTGGTTAGAATAACTTGGTTATTGATTTTTTCTTTGATACTAGGATCTATTCTCCTGCAACCAAACCTGAGTACCACAGCTTTATGCGGTATGATTGTATGGTTTATTGCCTTTGCTGCCGGACTACCCTACTTTTATCTTGGAGGTATTGCTTTAGCTGGATTTCTTCTAGCTACTATTAGTGTCAGCATTAATGATTATCAAAGGAGACGGATTTTTTCTTTTACCAATCCTTGGGTAGATGCAATGGGTGATGGTTATCAGTTAGTTCAAAGTTTACTAGCAGTTGCCTCTGGGGATATTTGGGGACGTGGTTTTGGACTATCTCAACAAAAGTTACATTTTCTCCCTATTCCCTATAGCGACTTTATATTTTCTGTTTATGCTGAAGAGTTTGGTTTTGTTGGTGCTTTAGTATTATTTCTCTTATTAGCTGTGTACAGCATTATTGCTCTGAAAGTTGCACTCAAAGCTCGATTCATGGAACATCAACTTGTAGCAATTGGAGTTATGATCTCCTTAGTAGGACAGTCTTTACTAAATATAGGTGTTGCTACTGGCGCACTACCAACTACAGGTTTGCCATTACCACTGTTTAGTTATGGTGGTAGTTCAATGATTAGTAGTTTGATATTAGCTGGATTATTAGTTCGCGTCGCTAGAGAGGAAAATCAGGCAGAAGTTTTAATCTTAAAAGAACGTCGTTCACGAAGACGACGCTATGTGCAATAATTAGGGAATAGGGAATAGGGAATAGGGAATAGGGAGAAATAATTGATAATTTATCGATCAGAATTGATTTGATTTTTAATTTTTGGAGAAGTCTAATAAATTTTTTCTATTTATCAAAACTGTAGTCAGGGTTTTCCAAACTAAAAATTCCCATTGTCATTTAAGCGTAACGTCAGGAGTTCGTCAACTTCAGTAATTTAGTTTTTCTCAAATCCAAATAAATCTGATGAGTATGGAAAAGTCTCTTGTTTCAAAATTAGATGGCGATCTTTATCTATACTCAGCCACCCCTGCTGTTTTAATTTTCCTAAGAGTCTGGTGACAGTTACTCGTGTTGTACCAATTGCAGCAGCAATATCTTGATGAGTCAAGCGAATATTTAACCGAGTACCATCACTAACAGGTTGACCAAATTCTTGCTTTAACAATAATAATAACTGATGTAGGCGATCTTCTACTCGTCGTTGTCCGGCGATCGCTAATAAAGCTTCTGTTTGCCGAAACCGTCTTCCTAACTGAGGCAATAACTCTTGAGTTAGTTTTGGGGAAGCTTCTATTTCAATCATCGTGTAACACATTAAACAAACATCTGACAAAGCAGTTGCCCGATAAGTGTGCAAATAGGAAAAACAACTGCCAAAGCACATAGATGGCCCTGCCCAACCCAAAAGTCCTTCTTCACCCACTGGATAAAGGGTACTTAGTCGCACTAAACCCTGACAAATTTGCCAAATACTTTGCGACATTAAAGGTATTGTTTCTCCTTTATGATAAAAGTGTAGATGACGTTCAGTGCCTGCATTATCATTATATTGATTAGTTTCTATAATTGCTCTTGAAGTTGGAGCCATGTTTAAATATTTTCACTCAACACAATACTGATTTTTAATACATAGTATTGAGCTTATCTCAGTAAGGTAAAAATTAGGTAATTAAAAGATTAGTAATAGGTTAAGCTTTTTGAACTCAGAATTCAGAAGTCAGAAGTCAGAAGTAAAAATTAGTGGCGAGTTTTCATCTCCCACTAATTTTAATTCCCTCAAATGAAATTTATATAGCTAAGAAAGAATTGGATCTTGAGAATTACTGATGATGAATCAAGATTGCGGAAATGTTTTTCCAATTGTTCCCTGTTCCCTGCTATAGCATGAGTATTATACCAAGCGTGAAAAAAGAATGTTACAGATAATCAGGGGAATTAAAATAATTTAATCAGATTTGCCTTGTATTAAAAAAGGATATTTAATTCTGACTCCTGACTCCTGACTCCTAACTTCTATACTAACTATATTGCTTTAAAAATTTAACTAACTCTAAGATGAATAATATACCTCGTCAAACACTTTATCAATTAATTCAAAAAGAAGGAATAAACCGATGCAGGGAACCTAAAAAATGTAAGGCTATACTATCAGATTTGTGTGGAGAATATCCAAAGGAAATCTCGGCGCTTGTTGTCGCACTGGAAGAACAAGTTATAGATAAATTGCAAAAAAATGCCCAAGGCGTTCCTTTAGAAATTTTACTGAAACAGGTTGCTACACAGATTCAAAATAACCGTGCTATTTCAGAAGAAGCATCTATTTGGGCCGTTGAATCTTGGGCATTTG
Source organism: Okeania sp. SIO3I5 (assembly GCF_010672085.1). Taxonomy (GTDB): domain Bacteria; phylum Cyanobacteriota; class Cyanobacteriia; order Cyanobacteriales; family Microcoleaceae; genus Trichodesmium. Next base: position 8,284 of record NZ_JAAHHT010000165.1, on the reverse strand, counting down.
TTTTGGGGATTTATTCTCCAGATTTGGACAATATTAATCCCTATCCTGAATATGTTCCAGTGGGATTAATTCAGTACACATTAATTTTAAGTCTCAGTAACGTCGGTAATAAAATTTGGTCTTATTCTATTGATTTGACTGAGAAAGAGGAAGATAATCCACAGGCATTTTTTCAGAAAAATAGCAGACAAGAATATAACAACTTTAAAACTTCTTTGGAAAGAGAAGTAGGACGAAATATTAATAGCGCTCAAATAGACTTTATAATTAGCAAATGGTGTAAACAAATTTCTCTGGGATACCGCACCTTTGAACTGGAGTATAATTAAATTTATTTGATTTTTAATCAATTATGTCAGTTATTGTTATGGGAGACACAGCAGTAGGAAAAACTACCCTGATGTTGGAGTTAGCTAAGTCTAATAGAGGTAATGTTCAGGTTATTGAATCTTCTTATGATTTAGAACGATTTACTATTGATGGTCAAGTTATGCCTACCGATAGTATTTATGATATACCTATGAAACTGAGGGTTAATTTATCTGGTAATATTAAAGATATAAAGGTAAATTGGATTGAATCTACTGGGGAAGCTTGGAGAGCAGAAAATTCTAGATGGCGCAAAGCTCATCCTCAAGATTGGAATTTTCTTTTAACAAGTCTCCATAATGCTAAATTTTTAATGATAGTTATGGCTCCCTACCGAGAGTTATTAAAGGAGAATTTAGTTAGGGATAATGGATTAAATATGCAGGATATTCGGTTTAGAAAACAAACTCAATGGAAAAATCGTTTTCAAGAATGGATTAATTTTCTAGAAAATAATGCCAGAAATAATCAGTATGTAATTTTTTGCTTAAATATGGCAGATTTGTTTTGCAATGTGCAACAAATTTCCGAAGTTTTGCAACGAGAAAAATCTATTAACTGGATTCAACATAAAACAAATGTTTTACCTATTTTTGATAATGTTCGGGAGCTAATTTACCGTTTTGAGCAGAACCGTATTGTGAAAACTCAAGTCTTTATTACGACTTATAAAGCTCGTCCGTTATTAGAGTTACCCTGGTTATATATTGCAACTTAAGTAGTTCATTAATTAATAATGGATAATGGATAATGGATAATTGATAATTACCTCTGGTTAAAACCATCAGATTGAATATAAGGAAATATTATTTCTTCGTTTCTCCTGACTCCTGACTCCTGACTCCTACCCCTACCAAAAGACTTTATTCAGCAAATCCTAATTAGACTGAATTTTAAATCTATTACTAAGGAATCTAAAAAATGCCACGAACTCCTGCTGCACCTATTACTACTCTCCCTGGAGAAAATAAGAAAAATATTTATATAATTGGTCCGAGAGCTTCAGGCAAAACTACTTTTTTGGGAGCTTTATTATCAATTACTAATCAGAGTAAAAACAAAAATCATACAGGAAAAGTTACTGTCGATACAAGAGGAGCAACCCGTCAGTTAGAAAGTAAAATCAGAGATAGTTGGGAAACTAAAAGACCTTTAGAACCTACAATGTTTGATGGTAGTTTGCAAGACTACGAATTTTCGATAACAATTAATCCCAAATCTAGACCAACAGAAATTAAATTAAACGCTAAAGATTATGCAGGTGAATTTTTTCAAGAACTACGAAGGATAGATTTATCTAGACAAATAAAACCCTATCTCCTAGATTGCTTAACAAATGCTAATGGATGGATAGTTTTGCTGCCTGATTTCTGTTTAGAAGATCGAGGAAATGAGTTTAGTATTGTTGAAGATATTGATGGTTTTTACAGAAGTGTCTTTCATAAACTTTTATCAGAATTTCCCAAAGACGACGATATTTTTTCTCTAGATGAACTAACAAAAATACAAAATAACTTGAGAAAAATACGAATTGCTTTTGTAATGAGTAAATGCGAGCGTGGCGAACTGTGGACTAGGCGATGGGAACCAGAACGAGATTTATTTCAAGTTCATCTGAATAATACAACAAAATTTTTAAGAAAAAATCTTCCTCTGAGAAAAAATCAAATTGATTTCTTTGCTTTATCTTCTTTTGGAGTTTTGCCTCAAAGCGATCCTCGCCCAAATAGATTAAATTTAGGTAGGAATTTACAAGATGGAGCAATGATAGAAAAAACAGAATTATGGCAACCTTTTGGTTTAGTTAATCCTTTGTATTGGATAGCTACAGGTAAAAGATGGAGAGACCCATCTTTTTAAAGGATACTTTGATTAATTGATAATTGATAATTACCTCTCCCTATAGATTAAAGAAATGCTATAGAAGATAAAATATAGATTTAGGAAAAGATTTATGACTGAAATAAATAAAGTAGGAATTTATGAATTTAGGTCTGGTTTTACTTATGAATTTTGTGGCAATAGTTGGAGGTCTACAGGATTTTATGGCTCCCCTTATATAGGAAGTAGTTTCGATGATGGTTTTATTCCTGAGCCTCTTCAAAGAGCTGCTAGAAGAGAAGATTCACGGTTTGATGTATCTCAAAAAATCAAGTATCAAAGTTTTATAAATTCACCTTATCAAAATAGAGATTTGATAGGTTTTAAAGAATTTAATGAGTATTTTGTTGATGGAAATGCTTTAGTAGGAAGAATTATTGAGGAATGGGCTGTCTTAGCAGTAATTTCTGTGGCAATTGACTTTGCTAATCGAATTTTTCCTGTGAAACGTTATTTTTGTTGTCGAGAATCTTATGATGGAAATTACGATGCAATGGCAACTTTAATTCAGTTTTTTTTCGAGAATAGACCAGAGAATTTAACTTTCGATATCTTGGAAAATAAGCCTGAAAGAAGTCATAAATTTGATGAGTTTAGTAGTCAAAGTTTAGACTCACTATATTCTCCAGATTCTCCGGATTTTTATGATAGTAAGTTTGATGGATTGCGTTTACTTCAACCAGGTTTAGAGCTGAATAAAAATAACTTACTAATAATGTGGAAAACCTGTTTAAGTTTAGTCCGTAGTGATAGAAAAAAAGCTGCTTGGGCATTTAATGTTGACTCAGTTGCAAGTCCTACAGATTTTACTTTAATACAAGCTGGAACAAAGGAGTTTTTTCATAGAAATTATTCTACTTCTCGTCAACTTGCACTTTCTCCTTCTCCATCTAATCAAAGAGAATTCAGTAATAGTAATTACTCTTCTCAACAAGCATCTTCTCAGTCTCAGTTTAATCAATTGAAAACATCCAGTAATTTTAATCCTGAGTCAATTTTTTACGATTTTGTCGAAAATGGAAATTTATCACAAGAAATATTTCGATTTATCACAAAATGTATTCAGCAAAATAATCAACAATTGCAAAATTTAGCAAATAAAAGCACAGGTGAAATAAGAACAGAATTTAATGATTATTATTTGATTATTCGTTACTATACCCTCAGCGCTTTAATAGTACCTGAAAGAACAGTAGATTTGTTTCAACAATTACTATTTAGTAAAAACAATGTTTGGGAAGAGTTTCTGAATTCTGCTAAAGATTTTAAATATTTTCAGCAAAGACAAAAGGACTTTTATTTAAAAAAAATTATTGATAAATCTATTGAGGAAGGTGTGTGGTTAATTATAAATGATATTGTTGAAGGCAAATTTAAATTACCTCCTAAAAAACATTTTCGGCTCGATAAACCTGTAAAATTAAAAAGGTTCTTTACTGAAGAAGATAATATTTGGAGAGAAGGTATATTTTTGTCATACCAAAAACTTATGATTACTGAAAATAGTAATACTGGGCAACAACAAGAGAGTACAAGTTCCTCTTTTCAAGGTTTTATTCATAACTTAGAGAATAAACAAGATAGAAAAAAGCACAAAAAAGGATATAAAAAAATAACTCAAATTTTTTCTCAAAGTAGCAAAAAGACTTCTAACCACAAAGCAGAATTTTTGTTTTTTCAGGCTTTAATAGAACAAAAACTTAAGGGCAAAGTTTCTCACGGACTTTATTCTAAACTAGAGAAATCTGCTGCAAATTATCAATTATTTTCATACTTAGTAAAAGAAATAACTTTTTGGGAGAATTTCTGCCAGATATTGAGTTTTATTCGAGGAAAAATATGGAGGCGATCGCGACAACTACCTCCTAGTAAAAATCTGCAACAAATAAATAGAACTCCAGTTGATAATGTACCCAAGAATGCTCAAAATAAAACACCTCCAAATCATTATGGAAATAGAAGAAAAGCAAATAATGCTAAAAGATTCTTAAATCAAACTTCTATAACTCTATTTGTTTGTTCTTTGTTAAGCATAATAGCAACTATTATTCTAGGGTTACGCCAATCTGGAGATCAAATAGTTCTCCTTTTATTCGCCTTAGCAATATTACTAATAGTGATTGCTTTCTTCCTGTTTTTAATTCAAGAATTTATTAATTAGTAGATGTTTACAGAATCGAAACGATCGCTAGTAAAATTATGAATGTAAATACAATTTTCAATAATTTTGTCAAAAGTGGAAAATTATCTCTACAAGGAATTGAATTTATTAAAACAGATGTTCCCCAAAATTATGAACAATGGCAAAAGTTAGCAACTAAGAATAGAGATGAAATAATCAGAGAATTTAATAGTTTCTCTGCTATTATTCGTTACTATACACTCAGCGCTTTAATAGTACCCGAAAGATCCATAGATTTATTTCAGCAATTACTTTTTAGTGAAGAGGATATTTGGAATGTTTTTTTGTACTCATGCCAACGACTTAAATATCTAATTCAATCAACAACAAACGATTCCTGGTTCAAAAATTCTATTGAGGAAGGCGTATGGTTAATTATAAATAATATTGTTGAAGACAAATTTATGTTACCTCTTAAAAAAAAATGGCCTTATCAACCTGGAAAATTAAAAAGGTTCTTTACTGAAGAAGATAATATTTGGATAAAAGGTATAGTTTCACCATTAGACAAAGACTTTTTGATGCTCGAAAGTGGTTATGATGCACAACAAGAAAAAAATACAAGTTCATCCTTTCAATATTTTTATAATCAGTCAAAAACTAAAGGATATCGAGAACGGTATAAACAAGGCTATTCTAACATTCTAAAAATTGCTTCTCGCCCAAAGTTTAAGTCTATATTGCTCCAGACTTTAAGAGAAGAAAATCTCAAGGATGAAATTTCTCATAGACTTTATTTTAGTCTGAATAAATCTGGTAAGAATTATCCAGTTTTTGTCAAAGAAAAAACTGTTTGGGAATATATACAGGAAATTGTCAATGTTAATGATATAGATAGGGAAGTAGCGAGGCGATCGCCACCACCAAATCCTAATATAAATCTGCAAAAAATAAATAGAAATCCAGTTGATAATTTACCCGAAAATACTCAAAATAAAACACCTCCAAATAATTATGGAAATAGAAGACAAACAAATAATACTAAAAGATGGTTAAATCAAACTTCTAAGATTATGGCTGTTTTTTCTGCATTAAATGTAATAGCAACTTTTATTCTAGGATTTCTTCAATTTGGACTTGAAATAGTTATGTTTTTCTTCACCTTAGCACTACTGCTAATATTTATGGCTTTCTTTCTGTTTATCATTCAAGAATTTATGAATTAGTAGATACCTAGAGAATATAAATAATTAATATAGGTAGGTAGGCGCGAATAAACGTCACTATGTAACGAAATGTTTATGCCGTCAAAACCCTTGAGATTGCTTCCTTCCACAGAGTGTAAGTCGCAATGACGTAGTTGTAAATTTTCTCACTTAGCTACTTAGCGTTTCTCAAACTAATTAGGTACACCTATCTTTAATTTTCTTGATACCAATTTCATAAAATATTGCTACAGTTATTTGATATGGTGGTGGGAATTTAGAGATTAATACTGTAACGACATTTTTTGAATTTGATCTTAATTTCTTGAATTTCTGTTCTATTCCCTATTCCCTGTTCCCTAAAACCTAGAATTTTGTATTTTACCAATATGGAAATTGCTATAATATTTGGATAAAATGCATAGTTTTATCATTGGACAAATATTTTTTGATGCTCGAAAGTGGTTATTTCAGTTATCAGTTATCAGTACATTTATGGAATAGGAAGGCTTGAAATACTGAAGTTTACTTTTTTTCCCTTGAGCGTCAATCTTCTCACTAAACAGAAGAGGTAATGATTAATTATTAATTGTTAATTCTTAATTGCTGAAAAGTTTATCCTTTCAATATTTTTATAATAGGAATTAATTTTTATGCGTAACTGGTTATACTTCATTGTTGGACTATTAGCATCAGTGCTTGCCTGGAGTTTCAGTCAAGTATTACTTGTAGATTTAAAACCTTTCTGGGATAGCTTAGACTTGACATTCTTTGCTCAATATCCCTATTTAATTAAATTTTTTATCCTCACCATTTTTTTAGCAGTTGCAATGGTAATGGCAGAAGTTTTTTTCAGTCATCCAACTCGCTTAAAACAGGGTCTTAAAGTTCTTAAATTGCCTCTAGTATTTGCTATTATTGCTAGTATTTTGGGAGCAAGTTTATCTGGAATAATGAGTTTTGTTATTAAACTAACTATATTTCCGGCTTGGACGATTAGACTGATAGACTGGTTAATAATTGGCTTAGTTATTGGTTCCGCAGAAGGAATAACATGGCTTTTGCGGACATTGAGTAAATTAGTTTTTGATAAAACAAGAAGAGGAGGAGAAACTGATACAAATAAAGTGATAAATCATTTTGTTAAAAGTATTTGTTTGAGCTTAATTGTTAGTTTTATCGTGTTCATTTTTTCAGAAATAATTATTAAACAAGATATTTGGAGCTTTATATTATTAGGAAGTCTGCTTGGTTTCGCCTTAAGCTTGACTGAATCCCCTAGTAGTCAATTTGCTTTAAAAGCTGGATATGGTTTTGAACGAATTTCTGGAGGCAATACTACTACAAATAATCTCAATCCAATAACTTACAAAAACCGTGGTTTAAAATTGGTTTATGTTCCTTCTGGAAATCGACCTATTACTATTGAAGAAGGACTATCAATAGAACTTCCCAAAACAGGGAATATTATTATAGGTTCCGATGTCGAACAAGCAGATATTATTGTTAACGATCTACCTGATAAAATTGCTACTATTAAAATTAATGGTAGAAAAGCAACTATTGAAAATTTTTCTAACAATATTCTCAAAAAATTGCCCAGTGAAATTGCGATTAAACCTCCCGAAACGGTAAATAATACAGCCCCAAATCCTTATGCTAATATATCTAATCAACCGGAAAATAGTTCACCTAATTTAGATAAAGATTCAGAATTGATGGATTATCCAAATGAGATTGAGCTTTATCATAATACCGTTATTACTCTTTATACCAAAAATCAAAATTCTCGAAAATATGTGAGGTTTGTTTTTTATGACCGATTTCTCGATCCTGAAGCATAGCGCTATTTGCTTATTAAGTTTAACAGTAGCATGGCAGCCATCTATTGCTGCGGAAACTCTAAAAATTGTTAAATCTTATGACGAAAATAACACAGAACATCAAGTAGAAGCTGTAATTGAATTTAAAGTCCTAGACGAGGAAAATAGACTTAAAGAAGGACTGAATAAAAAAGATATAGAATTGAAATCTAATGGGGAGTTAGTTGATGATTTTAGACTGATAAAACCAGATGAAAAAAAACCAGCTCCTAGTAATATTATTATTTTGTTAGATGTGACAGGGAGTATGAATCAACTAGATCGAAATAATCAAATTAGAGGGTTAGCAGCTATCGCAGCGATTCGTTCTTTTATAAAAGATATTGATGAAAAAGAATACCCCTCAAAAATTGCACTTGTGCCTTTTGCAGAAGATGGAGAAAAATGTGGAGACGGTTATCTTCCACCGCCAGTTAATGATAGTGCATTGAGTAAGTTTTATTCACCTGAAGCTCCAGAACTTAAGAAGCAACTATCAGACTTAGAAAATCGTTTTAATAGTAAAAATAAAAAACCTTGTGGAAGAACAAATATTAGACAACCATTAGGGAGTGCTATTAGATATCTCAACAATAATTCTCCTTTCTTAGAAGAAGGTTCTCAAGAGGAATCTCGTTTAGGAATTATTCTAGTTTCTGATGGCTACGATCCTGTTTTATCCCAGCAGAACAAATCAGAATTAAATAAGTTAGAAGAATTAATTAAAGAAAGTCCTGAAATTACTATACATACTTTGGGTTATGGATATTCTCAAGGTAATAATAGTGAAATAGATCCAGAAGTTCTAAAAAAACTTGCTCAAGCATCTGGAGGAATATTCCTCA